>NZ_FOIB01000004.1:0-300000 GCF_900111765.1 Myxococcus fulvus | reverse complement strand
ATACAATCCGTGTCACGGAGAGGGCCCGGGTTGACATCCATTGTTTGTTTCGGCTGAAGGGCCCGCACGCGCCGGTTCCCCGAGAGGAACGTGCGGGCGTAAGGCGCGGATGCGTCAAGACGCTGTGCGTCCGCCGATCTCCGGGAAGCGCTCATAGGCGCGCTTGAGCGCGTCCAGGTGGGAGGGGTCGTCCAGGTCGAGCGGTGTGTCCGTGAGCTGTACGACCCAGCCTCCCGTCGCGGTGCGTCGAGCCCGAGAGAGCAGGTCCGCGTCACGGGCGGGGTCCGGGAACCCGATGGCCCGTGCGGCAGCGGCGGACCAATAGTTCAGCCACCCGAGGTAATAGGGAATCTCGGGCGAGCGGATGTGCTTGAAGAGCTTCAGGGCGGGCAGCCCCCGGCGTGGAGACGGCGGCCCTTCGCGTGTGGGTGCCGTCTGATACGCGATGTCCACCGCCGCGTCATATGGAGTCGCTCGTCCCCATAGCGCACGAGCCCCTTCAGCGACCCCCTCAAGCACCGCCGTCGCTGATGCGAGCACACGCTCGTCCAGTGGCAGTTCTGCATGCACCTCAAACAGGGGCTGACCGCCAGGACTGAAGAGTCCTGCTCGTTCCCCTCCGTTGACAGTCACGGGGTAGCTCGTGTCCCCGTTACACACGAGAGGGAACCCCCCGGCCGCAGTGTTCTCTGCGAGCCATACATCGCGTTGTGGCAATGCGACGGGGCGCCCGCTTTTGGAGAGCCGATATTCCAGACGCAGGCCAGGGAACGCCTTTTCCATTCCCAGGATGACCTTGAGCGTACGGTCGTCCATACCCACGAGCGCCGGAGCGTAGACGATGAGTGCGAGGGTTTTCTGCGGGGTCATCGTGGGCATCCCGTGACGACGATAGTGAGGGTTTGGTCCTGTTGCAGCAGCGCGTCTTTATGCGCGGGGGTGCTCACTCCAATGACGAAGTCATAGCCACATTTCTCCGCGGCTCCTTGCTCCCTTTTGATCTGCTCAGATTCCCTCGCAAGCTCCTGCCTTCGGATGAAGTCGGAATACGTGTCGAATCGATGGGTCTTGATTTCCCACAGCACTCGCGCGCCGACTTGAAGCGCACACCGCCCACGATGACGTCCATGCCGGGATAACGGTTGGGCGGAAACTCATCGGCGCACTTGTTGTGCGGTCCATCGTTGCCGGCATGCGGCACTAGGATGGGCTTGCAGTCCGAGCTGCGGTCACCCTCTAGCGGCTCCGTCGGCCCTGGAGGAAACCAGTCCTGTCCGGATGGCTCGGGCTTTCGTTTTGCCGCAAGCTCCTGGATGGGCTGCGTGCGGACTTCCGGCTTCGCGCGCTCACGGGACGCTCGCCGATACGCATCCAATTCCTCTTGAATGGCGGCAGCCACGACGACTGCGCCAGCGACCACCACGGCCCCAACGATGACCTCGGGCGCTATCAGAACGCAGATGCCCAATCCAAGGGCGGCAGCCCCCGCGGAGGCGACAGAGCATCGTCCCGTGACATCGCGAAACTCGAGCCGGTCATGGTCGAGCGCATGAAAGCACCGCTCCACCAGCAAGGCCCATTCGTTGGATGCCTCCCGCACCACGCATCGGCCACCATCCGCCCACGGCAGCGTCGCCGCTCTCTGGAGGTTGGCGACCCTGGGGTTCCGAGTTGCTGGCCTCATCGGGCTCGGCTCCGTCGTCGCGCAGGCCGAGAGAAGCAGCAGAAGTGCGGCGCAGGCGCGAAGTCGCATGGTCACATCCGTTCAATCAGGCCGGGATGTCGTGGGTCAAGGAGGGCCTGTCAGGACCGTCGCGTCCGGGTGGGGACAGCGCGTCACCGCCACTTCAGGCATTCTTCCAGGCATGGCACAGCCACCTCCCTTCCGGACCTACGCGAAGATGCCCGCGGCGGGCGAGCCGAAGTCTGTCCCCAGTCCCGGTGGTCCGTGGATCGCACTGGAGAAGGTTCATGGCGCGCAGTTGGTCATCGCCGTGCGCGCGGGACAGGCGTGGTTCGGCAAACGCAAGGCGTGGCTGACCGAGGAGGAGTCCTTCTTCGGCTGGCAGCTCGTGCGAGCGCAACTGGGCCACGCCGCCGAGCGAATGGCTCATGCGCTGGGAGCGACCACCAGCACGGTGTACTTCTACGGAGAGCTCTTCGGCGGGCGCTATCCTCATCCCGAGGTGCCGCCCGTGCCGGGTCTGTCCGCCGTGCAGACGGGCATCTGGTATGCGCCGGACCTGCGCTGGTTCCCGTTCGACGTCCTGCTCGCGCGGGATGACGAAGACGAGGGCATCTTGCTGGCCCACCCGGAGCTGGAGGGCGCGGCGAGGGAGGCGGGGCTCATGACGCCTCCCGTGCTTCGCAGGGGAACTCGTGGCGACATGGACAGCGTCCCCACGCGGTTTCCGACGCGGGTCCCCGGCTTGTTGGGGTTGCCCACGCTCGCCGACAACGTGGCGGAGGGGCTGGTCATCAAGAGCGAGCTGCGCGCCTCCCCGAGTGCCCGCGCCTCCGTCAAACGGAAGATCGACGAGTTCAGCGAGGGCCGCTTCGACGAGAGCGAGGCATGGAGTGCGCATCAGTCCCTCTCGGTAGAGACGCTCGTGGACTGGTCCGCGCGATTGGTCAATCCCGCGCGAATCGCCAGCGCCATCTCCAAATGTGGACGTGACCACGTCGACGCCCTGCTCGACGAAGTGGTCCTCGACGTGCGCGTGGACCTGGAGCTGGCGTTCCCGCTCGCCTATCGCTCGCTCGATGCCTCCGCGGAGGAGCTCCTCTCGTCGCGGATTCGAGAGCGAGCCCAGGTGCTCATCCAAGCCGCCCTCGTGCCTCACGGTGCGTGACGACAAATGGACAGAATCCCGCCATCTTCAGCCGGCCTCCCATTTTCTTCTGCGGTCGTGAATACACGCAGTCTTCAATTTTGCGTGCGCAAGTAATTATTGGTTTCCAGGCAACTCGTTCCTGAGCGGCGAGAAAACCCATTCGTCACACATCACCGAATGGGTTTCCCCTTACCCCTGGAGCGACATGAGAAGACAATTCCTGGCACTCACCGTGCTGACGCTGGCTGCGACCAGCGCCGCCGCGGCGGACCGCATGAATCCGACGGACCTGCGCCGTGTGACGAAGGCGCGTGAGCACCTCGTCCCCGCCGTCGCGAAGGAGTTCGGCCCCAAGGCCCGGTTCGTCCACCTCTTCGGGCAGGGCAAGGGAATGCTTGCCGGCGTCGTCGCGGAGATTCCCGCGGACGCCCTGGGCACGGACGAGCTGCCGCTGCTGGCCATCGTCCAGTATGACGAGGCCACGGGCGCGGTGCGCGTGGTGGACCGTGAGTTCAAGTACCGCGAGGCCCGCACGGTAGGCCCCGAGGTGGCGCTGCTGGATGGCGAGGGCAATCTGCACCTGCGTGACGCCAACGGTCGCGAGCGCCTGCTGGCGCAAGGCGTGGGCGGAGACCTGTTTCCCACGGCGAAGGGCGACGCCCTGGTGGCCACGCTGGCGATGTCCCGTGGGCCCAAGCACGAGACCTCCGTGGGCCTCATCGACATGAAGGGCCGCGTGAAGGTGCTGGCGGATGGTCCCGGCGTGGACGCGACGCCCAGCATCTCTCCGGATGGACGGACCGTGGTCTTCGTCTCCGGCCGCACCACCGTCGCTTCGTTCTACGTGACGGACGTGGACGGCGCGGCGCCCAGGCAGCTCACGAACCTCGGGATGGACAGCACGATGCTGTACGGCGGTCCGCCCAAGGGCTTCGTGCCACCACCCGTCTCCAGCCACCACATGGCGTGGTTGAGCGATGACGTGCTCCGCTACAACGCGGGCGGCGGCGAGTTCTGGAAGCTGAACGTGCGGACGGGCGAGGCCTCCGCGGACCTGGGCGGTGAGAAATGAGTCACACGATTCGACAGCAGCTCACGCTGGCGCTGTGGCTTCTTCCTGCCCTGGCCTCCGCGCAGACGATGTTCCGTTTCCCCGCGTCCCAGCTCGCGGACCAGTGTGGCAACGGCGGCTGTACCGTGAGCGCGTACAAGGACTACGGCGGTCGGGACTACGCCTGCGGAGGTGTGCGCTACAGCGGTCACACGGGCACGGACTACGCGCTGGTCGGCGGGTTCAGCAAGATGGACTACGGCGTGTGGGCGATGAACGCCGCGCGGGGCTACATCGAGTCCAACGTGGATGGGTATTACGACCGGTGCAACTACTGGAACCAGTCCAATCCCTACGCCGCCTGCGGCCTCTACACGGCCAACTACATCATCATGCGGCACCCGGATAACACCCAGACCTGGTACTGGCACCTGAAGGCCTATACGCAGCAGTTCGCCCGGGGCACGTCGCTCGACTGCGCCTACTGGATTGCGCGAGTCGGCTCGTCGGGAGCCTCCACGGGGCCGCACCTGCACTTCGAATACTGGGTGCCGGGCTACGGCACGGATGACCCGTATGCGGGTTCCTGCGGTACGCCATACACGCGGTGGACCTCGCAGGGCGCGTACCGGGGCCTGCCGGGCATCGCCTGTCAGTAGTGGCGATGTGGACGGAAGGACGCCTGTTGGCAAAGGGACACCACCCTGGGGACATGAGGGATTGGGTCGTCAGGAAGTGATGGGATGACGAGGACGTGCCAGCGGAGCTTCCCGCTGGCACGTCCTCGTGCAACCCAGGAGTTCGACCCATGCGAATCATTTCTCCGCTGCTCGCTGTCGTCGTCGGCCTCACCCTCTCCATGGTGGGTTGTGGCGGCAACGCATCCGAACCCGAGCAGGCTCCCCCGGCCGAGTCCTCCGCCGTTGATGAGCAGCGCCCCGAGGGTGAAGTCACGCAGATGGCCATCTGCCCGCGGGTATGGAGGTGCCTTTCCGTTGACCGGAACTTCGTCACGTTGGCTGACTGCACCGCCGCATGTGGCGGTGACACCTGCTATCGCGACTACGCGTGCAGACCCGCCTGCGAGTGTCCCTGAAGCTGCCTGAAAGGGCGGGGTTTGACATGCCTCCATCGCCAGCGTGGTGGGTTGGGATGACCCGCCACGCCTGGCATATGATGAGACATGCGCTCTCCAAGATGGCTCCTCCTGGTCGCCCTGGCATTCGCGTGCGTCGCCTCCGCGGCCAGCCCTGGTCCCACCTACCAGACGCGGACCCTCGAAGGGTGGACGGTGCGCATCGATGACCGTCTTCTGGCAGCGGCGAACAAGCCCCTGACGGACAAGGCGCTGGTGCTCCTGGGGGCGCAGCTCAAGGAGGTCGTGCGCATCGTTCCCGCGGGCCCGGTGGCTCAGCTCCGCAAGGTGGTGCTGTGGCTGTCACCGCCCTATCCCGACGCGGAGGATGCGGGTCGGTACCATGCTGGCGATGTCTGGCTGGGGCAGCCGGGCCGCAACATGGCGATGTTGAAGGGCATCGAGTTCTCGAACGTCCTCATCTTCGAGACGGAAACCAAGCGCATGCCGCTCTTCGTGCTCTACGAGCTCGCCCACGCCTATTTCGACCAGGTGCTCCACCAGCACGCCGACATCCAGTCTGCCTATCTGCGCGCGGTGGCGAACAGGAACTACGACTGTGTGGAGCGCCGGCGAGGGCTCGATCGGCCCATCTCGTTCGAGCCTGCCTATGCCATCTCCGACGTGTGGGAGTATTTCGCGGAGACCTCGGAGGCATTCTTCGGCCGCAACGACTTCTATCCCTTCACACGCGAAGAGCTGGGCAATCACGACCCGGGCATGCTCGCGCTGCTCGAGCGGATGTGGCAGATGCCCACGACCACGACACCTGCGACACCCACCCCGCCGCCGGCGTCCGCCACCTTCGATGCCCGCTGCTACTACCGGTTGACGACCCTGTGGCAGGGCGAGGGCATGTCGCTGGACATCCTCGGGGACGGCAAGGCCGACAACGTGCCCGTGCTCGCCAGGACGGGCGAGTACACGGGGCAGAAGTGGAAGCTGACGCCCGAGGCCAACGGCTACTACCGTCTGACGACCCAGTGGCGTGGGACCACCCTGTCCCTGGCCAACACCGCCGACAATCGCCCCCTCCTCGTCAAATCGGCGGCTGTCCCGGAGCAGCGATGGAAGCTGATTCCGGAGCCGAACGGCATCTTCCGGCTGACCACCCAGGCACAGGGTGACGCGATGTCCCTGGGCATCGTCAATGACAGCAAGACGAACACCACCGCCATGCTCGCCAAGACAGCCTGCAGTGACTCGGGGCAGTTGTGGAAGGTGACCGCCGAGCGTCCTGTGAGGTGAGGGATTCTCAGTGAGTGCGGCACGGAGATGCGTGCTGGCCACTCGTTCGGGTCAGGGCGACTCCAGGGCGAGGCAGTCCGCTCCCATGGGTCCAGACTTGTCACGCAAGGGTCTGGGCTGACATCCATTGTTTGTTTGAAGTGAGGGTGTTTCCCGGGCGCGAGGGAGTGGTCTACTTCGTGGGCTCGCACGCGCTGGTTCCCTCAAGGCGCGTGCGAGTGTTTCCCCACGGCCCGCGCCCCTTCGCTCACCTTGCATCCACCTCCTTCGTCGGAGGGCGAGGCCGTTTCCTGCTCGTGCTGGAAAGGAACGCCCGAATGAGGATGCAAGCCAGGCAGCGCTGGAGTCGTTTGTGTTGGGTCATCGCGATGGTGTTCGCGGTCTGGGGCTGTGACTCCCCGGTCGAGCAGGAGCAGACGGGCTCCGTGGAGTTCATGAGCGCGGTGTCCGACGCGCTCGCGGGAGAGGACGTCACCCGCGTCACGGTGACGCTGACGGCCACGGGCGTGCCCGCGTCGACAGTGGTGTTGGCGCAGGAGGCCGGGGTGTGGCGTGGCACGTTCCATCAGGTGCCCGTGGGCAGCGCGCGGACCTTCACGGCGGAGGCGTTCGATTCGCAGGGCGCGCTGCGCTATCGCGGCGTGGCGGAGGGCGTCACCATCGTCGCGGGCGAGACGGCGGTGGTGGCGATCACGCTCCAGTCGCTTTCGAGCGGCACGCCGTTCGAGAACACGGTGCCGTGCATCGACTCGCTCATCGCTTCGGCGAGCGTGGTGATGCCGGGTGGGAGCATCGTCCTGCGCGCCACGGCGCATGACAAGGACACCCAGGACACGATTTCGTATGCGTGGAGCGCGACGGGTGGTTCCTTCACCACGACGGGCACGGCGACCACGACGTGGACCGCGCCGCAGGTGGCCGGTGAGTTCGCGCTGACGCTCACGGTGACGGACTCGCGTGGCGCGGCGACGAGCCTGCGCATCGACGTGCGGACGCTGTCGACGGATGGCGGGGCGGGGATGGGCAGCGCGAACGTGACGGTGTCCTTCAACATGGCGCCCACGGTTCGTGGAATCGCTGTCACGCGTTCTCCCGTGCCGGTGGGGCAGGGGACCACGGTCACGGTGGACGCAGTGGACGCGGATGGGGATGCGCTGAGCTACCAGTGGTCCACGACGTGCGCGGGTGCGTGGACGCAGGCGACGTCCGCCGCCGCGACCTTCACGCCGAGCGCCGTGCCGGCCGGTGACCCGTGTGGCAACTGCGCGCTCAACGTGACGGTGTCGGACGCGCACGGTGGAAGGACCCAGGGCACGCTGCGAGTCTGCGTGGGCCCTGGCACCGGGCCGAGCATCCCGCCGCGCATCGTGCAGGCGTACCAGTCCGCGACCACGGTGGCGGGCGGTGAGTCGGTGACGCTGCGGGTGCTGGCGGAGGATGGGGATGGCGGGGCGCTCGGCTTCGGCTGGGCGGCGAGCGTCGGCACGCTGGGCACGGCGACGAGTGGCTTCACCTCCAGCGAGGTGCGCTGGACGGCGCCGGCCTGTGTCGCGCAGGGCAGCGCGCCGACGGTGACGGCCACGGTCACGAATGCTCGCGGCTTCTCCGCGTCACACACGTTCAACGTGAGCGTGGTGAACGGGACGAACTGTGGCAGTGGCTCCGCCGCGAAATGGGATGCGACAGGGAGCATGCTCGAGGCGCGCATCCGCCATCAATCCCTCGTGCTTCCGTCTGGCAAGGTCCTGGTGGCTGGAGGGTATTTCAACGCGACCTTCATGCCTTCGGCTGAACTCTACACCCCAGAGACCGGGAGTTGGACTTCGGCAGGCGCCATGCGCCGGGCTCGTATCAACCACACGATGACCGTGCTGCCCTCCGGCAAGGTTCTCGTGACAGGAGGGCTTGCGAGCACGAGCGTGAACTCGCTCATGCGCGACGTGGACTTGTATGACCCGCAGACGAACACCTGGACAGCCGCGTCTCCGATGACGTTCGACCGGGAGTCGCATACGGCGACGTTGCTGCCCTCCGGCAAGGTGCTGGTGATTGGTGGTACCCACCCTTCGAGCGGTGGGGTCCGCATCCCCGAGCTCTATGACCCCGAGACGAATTCCTGGACGCCTGTTGCGACCGTGAATGCGACGACGAATCGTTCGGGCCACTTCGCGCTCCTGTTGCCGTCGGGAAAGGTCTTGGTCGCGGGAGGTGGCGCGGCAGCCGAGTTCTATGACGTGGCGACGGACACCTGGAGCCTGGCGACGGGGCTGACGGGAACATCCTGGACGCGGGCCTTCTTGTTGCCCTCCGGGAGAGTCCTCGTTCACTCCTATGCCTCCTTGATGGAGTACGACCCGGCACTCAACCAGATGAGAACCGCTGGCTCTTGGATTCATGGTCGGACCTGGTCCTGTCTGGTCATGCTCCCTTCTGGGCGCTTGCTCCAGACGGGAGGCACGGAGGGCGTCAGCGCGACCGCTGAGCTGTTCGACCCCACGCTGGGGACGACCCGCTATGTCGTGAGCATGCCCACTCCGCGGGCCTATGCCCCTTGTGCCCTGCTTCCGAATGGCAAGGTGCTCATCTCCGGCGGGATGGGCGAGACAGTCTTCAACACCGCCATCCTCTTCACCCCGTAACCCACACACCCCCGCCACCCTCGCGTGACACGGCGCGAGGGTGACGGCCCCTCTCCGGGCACCTGTGCGCTCCTCGGCTCGGGTGCCCGGAACCCCCAGCTCCAAACACGTGCCCACAACCCCCGAACCACGTATGCAGGAGCGCATGAGCCGCGCTGACTCCCGTGGAATCCTCTTCGACCTCGACGGCACGCTGGTGGACTCGCTGCCGGACATCATCGACAGCTTCCTGTACGCCTTCCCGGCCAACGGCCTCCAGGCACCCACCTACGCCCAGGTGCGCGCCCTCATCGGCCTGCCGCTCGACATCATGTACGCGGAGTTCGCGCCCCAGCACGTGCCCGCGCTGTGCGCCTCCTACCGCGAGCACTACCCGCTCAACTTCCACCGGAACTCCCGCCCGTACCCCGGCGTCCTCGAGCTCCTCCACACCCTGCGCGAGCGCGGCTACCTGCTGGCCGTCGCCACCACCAAGAAGAGCCCCATGGCCCGCCGCTTCGTCGACGCCATGGGCCTGGGCACCGTCCTCCACCACGTCCAGGGCACCGACGACTTCCCCCACAAGCCCGCGCCGGACGTCCTCCTCCGCGCCCTCGCCGCCCTCGGGACCCAGGGCCTGTGGATGGTCGGGGACACCTCCCTGGACCTCCGCGCCGGCAAGGCCGCCGGCCTGCGCACCTACGGTGTCACCTGGGGCACGCACCCCGTGGAGGAACTCATCCGTGAGACACCGGATGAACTCCAGCCAGACCTGAACAGGCTGTTGGAGCACCTTCCTCCCCTGTCCTGAGTGGCCCGCTATACTTGGAAAGTATGGAGCCACTGCCCGACGTCCTTCGTCACTTCCATCCCGTGCTCCCTTCCCAGTCCCTTCGCCGAGAGCCCGTGCGCGTGGAGGTGGCCGGTCGCGCCTACGCGCTGTTCCGGGACGAGAAGGGGAGCCCCGCGGCGCTCGCGGACACGTGTCCCCACCGCTTCGCGCCCCTGTCCAAGGGCAAGGTGCGCCCGGACGGCCGGCTCCAGTGCCCGTACCACGGCTGGCGCTTCGACTCGCAGGGCCGGGGCTCCAATCCCAGCCAACCCGAGCTCAAGCACTGCGACGTGAAGAGCTTCCAGGTCGTGGAGCACCACGGCTACCTGTGGCTGGCCCACCGTGAGACGCCGCGCTCCGCGCTGCCCGAGCTGCCCCTGAACGACGGCTACGTCTTCGGCGGCAGCTTCTCGGTGCCCTTCGAGGCGCCGCTGCACGTCTCGCTCGACAACTTCAGCGAGGACGAGCACACGCCCTACGTGCACACCCGCCTGGGCTGGGATGACCCGCACGCGGGCCAGGTCGAGTTCGACGCGAAGAACCACGAGGACCACACCGAGGTCCACTACCGCGCCCCCCAGCGCCCGGCGCTCCTGATGAAGGCGCTCGGCGTGCGCGACGGCGACTTCTTCCACAATGACTGGGTGACGCGCTTCGACCCCGTGCAGAGCGAGTACGTCGTGAGCTGGGTGTCCCCCTCGGGAGAGAAGCGGCCGTTCATCACCCGCGCCAACATCTTCTTCGTGCCGGAGACGGCGAAGCGCACGCGCCTGCACGTCTTCTCCTTCCTGCGCTGCGTGCAGCCGTGGCTCACACCCTTCCTGCCGGTGGCGGCGAAGGTGGCGCGCGAGCTCACCCGCTGGGAGATTGTCGACGACGCGCGCTTCATCCCCACCGTCGCGGACACGCCCTACAGCCACAAGGGCATGCGGCTGGACCGCTACGACAAGCCGCTGGTCCACCAGCGCCGGCTGATGGAGCGCATCTATTTCTGGCAGCCCCGCGCCGTCACCGAGGACGAAGCGCCCGTGGCGCGCGAGGCGGTAGGCTGAAGGGCGCATGAGCCTGGATGCCCGCGTCCTCGAAACCCTCGTGGCCCAGCGAAGGCGCTTCCTCGCCTTCCTCGCCCCGCGTGTCGGCAGCCCCGAAGAGGCCGAGGAGGTCCTCCAGCTCGCCCTGGTGAAGGGCCTGGAGAAGGGCGAGGCCCTGCGCGACGAGGAGAGCGCGGTGGCCTGGTTCTACCGCCTCCTGCGCAACGTGCTGGTGGACCGCCACCGCCGCGCGCAGCGCGAATCCCAGGCCCTGGCCCTCGAGGAGGCCCAGGCGCCTCGCTCCACCGAGGACACCGCCGCGCTCGAGTCCACCGTGTGCGCGTGCGTGGCGGGGCTCGCCGACACCCTCAAGCCCGAGTACGCCAAGGCCATCCGCCGCGTGGACCTGGAGGGCACGCCTGTCTCCACCTTCGCGGGCGAAGAGGGGCTCACCGCCAACAACGCCGCCGTGCGACTGCACCGCGCCCGGCAGGCCCTGGGCCGCAGGCTCATCGAGCTGTGCGGCACGTGCTGCACCCACGGCTGCGTGGACTGCGTCTGCGCGCCGGACCGTCCCCGCGTGGGTGACGCGCCATCATCGTGAGGTGAGGGGAGAGACCGCGGTGCCTGCTCGGCGGAGGCGCGAGGGCTCGACGCGGAGAAAAGAACTCCGAGGGCCGTCTTGCTTCGTGGAGTCATGTGCTCCACGAAGGCTCGACGGATTCCCGCTGGACGGGCGTCAGTGCGCCGGTTGAACGGGTTCCTGTTGCGGCTGTGAGCCAATCCCGGCCCGGGCCTCATACGCGTTGCAGCCACTCGCGCCGGAGACCTTCAGGTCGAACGTCCGCAGACTCGCCTGCATGCAGCGCTGCGTCTCGTTGTCACTGGGGTTGGGCTTGTCGCTGGCGAAGTAGCGACAACCCTTGCAGTTGCCCCACGTTCCTTCCGCCATGTTGACCTCCTCGGTGAAAAGGGTGCTTCGACTTCTCTCCGAGGGTGGGGCCGGTGGTGGGCTCTCACAAGAGCCCCGCCCACCCGCCCCGGGAAGCGGTCGCCCCGGTGCCTGGCGTCAAACGGCCAGGACACCGAAAGGCGCTTGAAACCTACTGCTGCTCGGGCGCCGGCTGCTCCGTCTGGACCGGAGCGTCGGGCGCGGTCTGCTGCTGCAACTGGGTGGCGTCGCCGGGCAGCGGCTGCACCACGGGCGGCGCGGCGCTCTCGTCCTTCAGGTCCGAGTCGAGGCCACGCGCCTCGAACGCACCCACCGAGCGCAAGAGCTTCAGCGCCGCGACGGACGCCTGCAGCCGCTCGGCCACCAGGCCAATCTCCGCCTGCGTCAGCGCCGTGTTCGCGTCGGCGACCTCCAGGTACGTGGCGACGCCCGCCTTGAAGGAGACGTCCGTCAGGCGCTGCCCCTCACGCGCCAGCTCCACCGTCTGCTCCGCCTTGAGGCGGTTGGCCAGCGCGCTCTCCAGGTCCAGCTGCGCCGTCTTCACTTCCTGGCGCGCCGTCAGCTCCGCCTTGCGCTGCGTGGCCAGCGACTCGGCGATGCGGGCGGAAGCCTCGGAGAGGTTCGCCTCGCGAAGCCCGCCGTCCCACAGCGTCCAGTTGGCGCCGAAGGTGATGAGCCAGACGTCCGAGCGGCCCTGGAAGCCCGCCGCGTTCGCCACGCGGAACTGACCGGTGACGCCCAGCGTGGGCAGGTAGCTGAACCACACGCCGCGCTTGTTGATGCGCGCCAGCTCCGTCGTCTCACGCGCCGCGGCCACGTCCGCGCGCTGCTCCAGCGACTTCTGCACCAGCACCTCCGCCTCCGTCTTCACCGGCACCTGCGGCTCGGGAGGAGGCGCCACCTCGAAGTCCGGGCTGTCCAGCGCCAAGAGCGTCGCCAGCACCAGCTTCGCGGACGCCAGCGCGTTCTTCGCGCGGATGAGGTCCTGCTCGGCGCGCGACAAATCTTGCTCGGCGCGCAAGAGCGCCACGCGCGTCACCGTGCCGGCGTCGAAGCGGATCTTGGTGTCCTTGGCGCGGGCGCCGTTGAGCTCCACCAGCCGCTCCTGCACCGTCACCGCCTGGGCCTGCGCCGCGGCGCCGTAGTACGCCTGCGCCACGCCGAAGAGGATTTCGCGGCGCGCCTGCTCCACGTTCAGCTCCGCGACGCGCTCGCTCTTGTACGCGGCCTGGATGCCCGCCCACAGCTGCGGGGCGATGATGGCCTGACGCAGCTCCGCCTGGAACTGGCGCTGCACCAGGGGCTGGATGACCACCGGCTCGGGACCCAGCGGGCCCGGGGGGATGATGGCCGCGTTGGAGTTGCGGATGATGGCCGCGCCCACGGTGATGGTGGGCAGGTAGCCCGCCCACGCCTTGCGCGACGCGGTGTCCGCCTGCCGCAACCGGGCCTGGGCCGCCTTCAGGTCCAGGTTCTCCTTGCGCGCCTGGTTGAGCGCGTCCTCCAGTGTCAGCACGGGGGGCGGTGCCGCGGCCAGGGTGGCCGCCAGGGTCAACGCCAGAAGTGAGCTCATAACCGCCTCTGCCTCCTCGTGGAGCCCCGCGCCGGCGCGCAAGGGCCCCATTTGCGTCCTCGAAGGACTTGCTACGGGTTGTGTCTTGGGTGCGCGTGCCCGGGCGTCTTGCCCGGGTGCGTCATGCTCTGTGGGAATTCAGCGCGAAGTGCCGAACCGGCTCTTATGAAGGTCGTCCGCCGCCGCATCGCTTCTTCCGCCGTCCTGTTCCGGGTCCGGCCCCACATAGGCCATGTCGTTCTATTTTGGAAGCTCCGGAATGTAGTAACCCTCAATAGTTGATGAAGTCAATTGTTTAGGTGGGCGGGGTGAATTACCATGAGGGGTATGAGCGGAAGCAGCGAGAGTCTGGAGCGACGCGGCAGGTCACCGGACGCCGGGCAAGAGGCCTCTGAGGACACGGGGCTGCCCAGGCAGGCGTGGACGCTGCTGTTCGAGCTGATGCACGCGCACATGCGCAACTTCCCCGCGCTGGCGGCGGAGTTCGAGCTGTCCCCGGTGCAGGCGCACGTGGTGCGTCAGCTCGGCGAGGGCCCGTTGGCGATGAGCACGCTGGCCAACTACCTGTCCTGTGACGCGTCCAACGTGACGGGCCTGGTGGACCGCATGGAGGCGCGGGGCCTGGTGGAGCGGCGCAGCAGCGAGCAGGACCGGCGCGTGAAGATGCTGGTGCTGACGGAGGCGGGCGTGGCCCTGCGCGAGCGGCTGCTCGAACGGCTGGCGGAGCCGCCCGAGCTCATCGCCGCGCTGTCGGACGAGGACCTGCGCGCGCTGCGCGACATCATGCGCCGGGCGCTGCGCTCGCAGTGACGAGGGGGCCCGGAACGCGCCGGGCCCCGCGTCGCCGCTTCAGTCCAGCAGGAACGTGTACGAGTACTTCATCTCCGTCGACACCGCCTCGCCGCCCTTGATGGCCGGCTTGAAGCGGAAGCGCTTGATGGCGTCGCGGGCCGCCTCGTTGAGGCCGTAGCCCGGGCCGGTCAGCACCTTGGCGGAGACGACGCGGCCCTCGTTGTCGATGGTGATGGACAGCGTCACCGTGCCCTCGATGCCCGCGCGCCGCGCCTCCTCCGGATAGGGGACCTTCACCTCGGAGGCCACGGTGGGCTCGGAGTCCACCTGGTAGATGGGCGTGTACTTGGGCGCCGAGTACCCCTTCACGTCCTTGGGGTCCTTCGCGGTGCTGTCCACCTTGCCGTAGGACGTGTTGCCCACGGGCGCGGCGAACGAGCCGGCGCTGGTGGTGGAGGACATCGTCATGCCCACCACGAGCGGCGGCGGCTTGGCCTGGGGCGTGGGCGGCGGCGGCTCGTTGGGCGGCGGCGGGGCCTGCTCGGGCGGAGGCGGCTGGGGCTTGCTCTCCGCGACCTTGATGGGCGGCGGCTTCACCGGCTTGGGCTTGGGCGGAGGCGGCTTGGGCTCCTCCTTCTTCTCCTCGGGAGGCGGCGGCGGAGGCGGCTTCTGCACCTCCACCATGACCAGCTCCACGGGGCGCTGCACCACGGGCCGGGGCCGGTCCGCCATGTGGCTCAGGTACCAGAAGCCCACGCCGTGCAGCACCAGCGACACGAGCAGGAAGGCGCCCACGAACACGAGCGAGCGCTCGCGGCGGGGGAAGGAGTTGTCTGGAAGGACCGCCTGGCTCATGTGCTGTGTCGTGCCGTCAGGGAGTGGCGGGCGCGGCCGCGGGGGCCACGTCCTTCTCGATGTTGAGGGCGAACTTCGCGATGCCCTGGCCCTTCACCGTGTCGATGAGGCGCATCACCTGTCCGTAGGCGATGGTCTGGTCGGCGCTGATGATGGCGCGCGTGTCCTTGTCCTTGGCCACCGCCTCCGCGACCTTGGTGGTCAGCTCCGGCTCGGTGACGGCCGCGCCGTCGAAGTAGAGCTTGCCCTCCTTGTCGAGCACGACGTTGACCAGGCCCTGCACCGTCTCGCCGCCGTTGGCCGCGCGGGGCAGGTCCACCTCCACCGTCTCGCGGACGATGAAGTTCGCCGTCACCATGAAGATGATGAGCAGCACCAGCACCACGTCCACCAACGGCGTGACGTTGATGCCCGTGATTTCCTCTTCGTTGTCCTGCGCGCCGCCCGCCATGACCTAGCGGACCTCCGCGGCGCGGGCGGCCGTATCCGGCGTGCGACCCGAGGCGCGCATGCTGCCGACCAGGGCGTGGCCCAGGGCGTTGGTGCGGCTGGTGACCGTCTTGAGCTGACGGTTGAAGATGTTGAACGCGACGACGGCGGGAATCGCGACGGCCAGGCCCACCGCCGTGGCGACGAGCGCCTCGGAGATGCCGGCCATGACGGTCTGCTGGATGGCCGCGCCCTTCACGTTGCTGGCGCCCAGGTCGTTGAACGCCTTGATGATGCCGAGCACGGTGCCGAACAGACCGATGAACGGCGCGTTGTTGCCCAGCGTGCCCAGGAAGGACAGGAAGCGCTCGTACTGGGGACGCTCGCGCGCGACGGTGGAGGCGATGACCTGCTCCACGGTGTCGGCGCCCTGCGCGCTGGCGGCGAGCGCCTCGCGGATGACGGCGGCCTCCATGCCCGTCTTGCCCTCGATGGCCTTGCGCCCCGCATCGAAGTCGCCCTTCGCGAGCCGCACCGCGAGCGCCTCCGAGTCCGGCAGCCGGTGGCGGGCGAAGTACACCGCGCGCTCCAGCATGATGGCGATGGAGAGCACCGAGAGGACGACGAGAATCCAGAGGACCCACTCGGCGGACGTGAGCGTGACGCCGAGCAGCTTGCTGCTGAGCCAGCCGAGCTCGGAATGCCCTGACTGGGCCAGGAGGATGGGGGGGAGCGTCATGCGCCCATCTGTTTCTCCGTCCGCCCTGAAAGTCAAATGGATCAGCCGGTTTGTCCGCTTCCCGAGCCCTCGGGCCGCGACTGGAAACACATTTGTTGCCCGGCCGTCCGCCCCTTTTCAGGCCCGGCTTCCCACGCGGACTCGGAGTGTTGGTCCGCGTGGGTCCGGCACCTTCATTGGGGTGTCATCTTGAGCAGGCGGCCGTTCGGGTCGTCGGTGAGCAGGTACAGCGCGCCCTCGGGGCCCTGGACCACTTCGCGCACGCGTCCGTTGCCCGCGGGCTTGAGCCGCTCCTCGCCCACCACCCGGTCATTCTGGATGACGAGCCGGATGAGCGCGTGCCCCGACAGTGCCCCGATGAAGATGTTGCCCCGCCACTCCGGGAACAGGTTTCCGGAGTAGATGGTCATCCCGGAGGGAGATACCACCGGGTTCCAGAAGTATACGGGTTGCTCCATGCCTGGGCCCTGGCCGGACTGGTGGATGGGGGCGCCGGAGTACTCGGTGCCGTAGCCGATGGTGGGCCAGCCGTAGTCCTTGCCGCGCTCCACCAGGTTGAGCTCGTCGCCGCCCAACGGGCCCATCTCCGCCTCCCAGAGCCGGCCCCGTGAGTCGAGCGCGGCGGCCAGGATGTTGCGGTGGCCCAGGGAGAAGATCTCCGAGCGGGCGCCGACCTGGTTGTAGAAGGGGTTGTTCGAGGGGACGGTGCCGTCGGGGAAGATGCGGACAATCTTCCCGAAGTGGCTGTTGAGCTGTCGGGCCTGGACGCGGCCGGGGAGGATGGAGCGCTCGCCCAGCGTGACGAACAGGGTGCCGTCCGGGTGGAACACGATGCGCCCGCCCGCGTGCAGCGTCGAGTCCAGCGTGGGCTTCATGCGGAAGATGATCTGCAGGGCGTCGACGCGCGGCTGTGGGCCGTCCACGAGCTTGCCTCGCGCCACGGCCAGGCCGTTGCCGGCGGTGGGCCGGCCGTTGCCCGCCTCGCGCGGCTCGTAATAGCTCCAGTAGATGTAGCGGCTCTCGGCATGGTCGGGGCCCACCTCCACGTCCATCAGCCCGCCCTGGCCCCGGCCGTCCACGGGCGGCAGGCCCGCCACGGGCGCGGACTTCACGCCCTGCTGCGTGACGATGTAGAGCTTCCCGGTGGGCTTCTCCGTCACCAGCATCCGCCCGTCCGGGAGGAAGGCGATGGCCCAGGGGTAGTTGAAGCCATTTGCAATCTGGGTGACTTTGTAGCTCGTTTGCGAAACGACGACGGGGCCGTTCGTCTGGCCGGGGAAGGCGGGAGGGAAGGGGGACGCCAGGGCCGCGGCGCCCTGCGGGCTTTGGGGGGGCTCGGCGGGCGTTGCCGTCTGGGCTGGTGGGGGAGCGGCGCTCTGGGCGTGGGCGATTCCCGTGAGGGACAGGGAGAGGGCGCAGGCGAGGCTCGACAAAGACAGACACAAGCGCATGGGGCTCCTCGGCGGGTGGTGGGTGGTCGAAGGGCAGCTAACCATCGCGTGCGGGAGCCGAAGCCCGAGGCTCGGGGGGCTGTGGCCGGTTGGACAGGTGAAGGGTTGGACGTCTGTCCTTGCGGGTACTCGCACGTCCCCGGAGGGCAGGAGGAGCGTCGCGGCGACGACAGACTTCCCCGAGGGCGGGGGCTTGAGGGACAGTCGGGAGCCTTGCTCCTGGAGGACTCCCGCATGTCGAACAAGCCGCCCGATGATGATTCCTGGCGCTCCGTCCCGCCGCCGCCCCGGCCGCCGCACATGCCTCCAGAGCCCGATGCGTCGACGCGCGACCCGCGGATTCCCGAGGGCAGCGCGGACTACTCCGCGGCGTTGGCGGACTCGGCGGCGTACAAGCGCGGGGACATCGCCTTCGAGGAGCTTCAGCGGCGTGTGCTCGCGCGGGCGCTCCCGCCGCACCACCTGGGGGACGCGTATCTCATGATGACGCCCCCGCCTCCGCCCCCCGGCATGCTCTCGAGCTTCAATCCGTTGCGGATGCCGGGCGACTGGCGCGGGACGTGGGGCGAAGTCGCGATGACGCTCTTCGCGGGCGACATCACCCATGCGGAGTACGAGCGCCTCCACGCGGCGGCGCATCCGGACTGCCGGCGCTGAGCGCCTGGCGTCACTCGGGATAGGACGACTTCGCGCTGGGCTTCGGCGCGTCGCGCTGGCGCCGGTACTCCTCCCAGTTCCTGCGGGACACGGCCTCGCTCTCGAGCTCCTTGCGCAGCTGGACCGGGTACTCGGCGGCGATGATGGGGGCGAAGGCCTCCAGGGCCTCCTTGAGCGCGGGGAAGGGCACCACGTCCTTGTCGACGAGGATCTCCCACGGCTCCGATGTCGAGCCCCGCTGCATGGTGAAGCCGACGCCCTGCTCCAGCCAGGTCTGGGGCACCTTGATGCGGAGGGTGCCGTGGGTGTTGCTGTCGCAGTCCTGCATGGAGACGGCTTCGGGGTACCTGTTGCGGCCCCTGGCGTCCCACCGCTTGTATTCGATGCTGCAGGCCTCGAGCGGGCGGAGCTGCTCCTGGACGGACGCGAGCTCGGCCAGGTCTCCCACGTCGGAGGTCCGCAGGAAGCCCTCCTTCTGCAGGCCGATGGCCACCGCGGCCAGTCCCCCGCCGGCCGCGAGGATGAAGCACAGCATGACGAGCACCCACCAGCCGGATGGCTGCTTGCGGGGACCCGGGAGCGGGGGGAGGGGCGAGGGCTGGTGCATGTCGACGTTCTCGAGGGCGGCGCGTCCGAACAACGGGGCCGCGTGGTAGCCGCAGAAGAAGGCGGCGAACCAGGAGAGGGCGCGCACCCCGCCGGCGGTGGGAGTGAAGGGCAGGAAGGTCAGGCCCTGGAGCCACACGAGCGTCTTCGCCGCGAGCATGCCCGTGGTGAGCACCATGGCCACGGCGAACAGGGTGACGTTCACGAGCGTCATGAAGGTCGACGAGCGCGAGCGGGCCAGGGGCAGGAAGGCAGGGAGCAGGCGCAGCAGCTTCGGATACACCCACCGGCCGACGAAGAACCCCGCGAGCAGCGGAATCCAGAGCAGCAGCATGCCGATGGCCTGGGCCTTGAAGAGTGGATCCATGCAGTGAAGATGCTCCGGGTCGCTCGCCCCTTAAAAGTCCCTTCGCGCAACCGAAAGGCAAAAGGAACCCAGGGGCGGCAAGCGCCCCCGGGCCGAGGCGCTACTTGCAGATCTCCTTGGTCAGCTTGTCGCGCTGGGCCTGCTCGGAGGTGGCGCGCTTGACGGCGTCCTCCATGGCGTCGTCGGCCTTCTCCAGCGCGTCGAGCGCGCGGCTGTGGGCGCGGCCCTTCTTGGCGGCGACGAGCACCTCGCGCATGTCCTTGCGGGCCTGCTTCAGGGTGGTGAGCTGACCCTCGCGCTCGACGTACTCCTTCTTCGCCGCCTTGCACTCGGGCGTCTGCGCGGACGCGCTCGACGCGAACAGGATTGCGGAGATTACGAACCAACGCACACGCCACCTCCAGGAGAAGGACCTGGGCGCGAGTATAGGGCGGCGTGGCGACGGGGTGCAGCCTGCCCGGCGCGTCGCGTGGGGCTTCAAATCTTGCGGTCCGGCACATCGGTGAGGGAGGGGTCGCGCTCGATGACGGGGCCGAGCACCTCGTCGATGCGGCGCATCAGCTCCGGCTCCAGCTTGACGCCGGCGGCCTTCACGGTGTCGTGGACCTGCTCGGGGCGGGAGGCGCCGATGATGGCGGAGGAGACGCCCTTGTTCTGGAGCACCCAGGCGACGGCGAGCTGGGCCATGGTGAGGCCCGCTTCCTGCGCGAGCGGCTTGAGGTTCTGCACGCGGGTGAGCACGTCCTCCTTGAGGAAGCGCGCGATGAAGCGCGAGCCGGTGGGGTCGGTGGCGCGGCTGCCCGCGGGCGGCGGCTTGCCGGGGAGGTACTTGCCGGTGAGCACGCCCATGGCCATGGGGGACCAGACAATCTGACCGAGGCCCTCGTCCAGGGACGCGGGGATGACCTCGGCCTCGATGACACGCCAGAGCATGGAGTACTGGGGCTGGCTGGAGACGAAGGGAATCTTCAGCTCGCGGGCGAGCTTCGCGCCCTGTCGAATCTGGTCGCCGGTCCACTCGGAGACGCCGATGTAGAGGGCCTTGCCCTGACGGACGATGTCGGCGAAGGCGACCATCGTCTCCTCGAGCGGCGTGGCGGTGTCGAAGCGGTGGGCCTGGTAGAGGTCCACGTAGTCCGTCTGGAGGCGGGTGAGCGAGCCGTGGATGGACTCCATGATGTGCTTGCGCGACAGGCCCCAGTCGTTCTTCCCGGGGCCGGTGGGCCAGTACACCTTGGTGAACAGCTCATAGCCGGCGCGGCGCTGGCCCTTGAGGGCGCGGCCGAGCACGGACTCGGCGCGGGTGCTCGCGTAGACGTCGGCGGTGTCGAACGTGGTGATGCCCACGTCCTGCGCGGCCTTCACGCACGCGAGCGCGGCGTCCTCTTCCACCTGGGAGCCGTGCGTGAGCCAGTTGCCGAAGGAGATTTCACTGACGGCCAGACCGCTGCGACCAAGATGACGGAAGTTCATGGGGTGGCGAGCCTAGCCAGCCATGGCGCGCCTCGCACGGCTTTGGGAGGGCAACAGTCCACCGGCCCACGCCACCCAGGCGATGTAGACGAGCTGGAAGGGGAGGCGCAGCCAGAAGTACCAGTCCGGGAAGGGCAGCACGTGCGAGGCGGAGTTCGCCGCGGCCTCGTGGATGTTCGCGGGGAGGACGGCGACGAGCAGCGCGATGAGCCCGAGGGACGCGAGCCTGCGGGTGCGCGGGAGGAGGAGGCCCACGCCGCCCGCGACTTCGAGCACGCCGGACAGGAGCGTCCAGAAGCGGGGCGAGGGGAGCTGCGGCGGAATCATGGCGTCGTAGCGGGCGGGCATGAGGAAGTGCATGACGCCGGCGCCGATGAAGAAGAGGCCCGCGGCCACGGCGGCGCGGCTCGCGGGGGTGGAGAGCGCGGGCAGCCTGCGCAGCGGGGGCAGGTGGAAGAGGGCGAAGAACGAGAGCAGCACGAGGGCGAAGGACACGGCGAGGCTCCTGGCGCGGGAGGTCGGGAGGAGTCCCGGCCTGACGCTGCTCAAGATGCGTCGGGAGCCTTGGCCTGGGCTTGAACGAACTGGCTGCGACGTTGGAGGAAGGAGGGCGTGGTGCCGAACATGCGCCGGAAGGTGCGTGTCAGGTGGGCGGAGTCGGAGAAGCCGGCGGCGTGCGCGGCCTCCCCAGCGGTGCGTCCGGAGGCGATGGCGCCGGCGGCGCGCTGGAGTCGGAGCCAGAGGAGATAGGGGCGCAGGGGCACGCCGGTGGACTCGGTGAAGGCGTGCATCAGGCGGCCGGAGGAGAGTCCGGCGACCTCGGCGAGCGCTTCGAGGGAGGTGTCCTCGGGGGCGGGGTCGGAGCGCAGGTGGCGCAGGAGCTTGCGCACGCGCGGGTGCATGCGAGGGGCGCTGGTGGTGGTGGGGCCGGCGAGGGCTTCCAGCGTGGACTCCATCCACGGGCCGATGGCCGCGTGGGGAATGGGGCCCTCGCGCGGCAGACTGGCGAGCAGGGCGTCGCGCGCGGCCTCGTCGAAGAGGCGGACGGACTCGGTGAGCGAGGCGCGCAGGCGCAGGCCGTCGTGGCTCTCGGGCTCGACGAAGAGGAGGACGACCTCTGTGCCTCGGGCGTCGAGTGCGTGCGGGACATCGGGACCGACGAGGACTCCAGCCGCGCGCGTGTCCTTCTTGGCTGAGTCCACGCGGATGGAGAGCGTGCCCGTGCGACAGAGCATGAGGTGCATCGCGTGGTGGGCATGCTTCGACGACATGTCCCCGGGGCCCCACATGGCGAGCGCGGCCGGCCATACCACCAGGGGCATGTCCGGCCACGGAGCGCGAGGGGCGAGGTCAGGAGGTCGGGCGAGCAGCATCCGCCCGCAGGTTACCAGCGGTCCCTGGAGAGAATCACCGCGCTGTACGAGCCCAGGGACACGGCTCCGCGCGCGGGCCGAGTCCGCTGCTCGCGGCGTCCTTGATGGTCGACCACAAGGAGGCAGATGCTGACTTTGGAGGTGTGCATGCGAGTGATTGTGCGGGTGTGGCCCAGGACGGAGAGGAAGTCGTGGTGGCTGCCGCTTCTGGCACTGTCGTGGATGGCATGTGCCACGGCTTCGGTGCCGCCCATGCAGGAAGCGTGGGAGTTGGCCGAGGTTGAATGCGAGGACCCGAGCGAAGACGAGTGCGTCACCATGTTGTGTCTTGGCGAGGATTGTGGCTTCTACCGCTGCGAGGACTCCCTCGACGGGGCGGTTGAACTCGCACGCTTCCCGCCAGCTCGTCCCCCAGCGGCGTCCGCGGCGCCCGGAGGAGGACCGCGTAGGAACAGGGGGGCGGCTCAGCGTCTCCCCAAGGGCGCGGTAATGACGTTCCCCAACTGGAACGGAGCCGCTCAGGTCATCCCGCCCTCCCATCGTCTGCCTTCTGGCCGGTGGGAGAAGCACCACATCTTTCCGCAAGAAGAAGCCCTTGCTCGTTGGTTCGAAGGGAGAGGCGTCAAGATCCACAGCTACACAATCCCCATCCCCTATGAACTCCATCAGCGGATACACAGAGTCGGAGGGCGTGGAGGCGAGTGGAATGAGGCGTGGCGAGAGTTCCGAAGAACCAATCCGAGGGCGTCTCCGGAGGACATCTTCAAACACGCGGGCGAATTGATCTACCGCTTCCAACTGATGGGCGGGCCCATTCAGCCGTACTATTCGAAGCCGGGTACGTGAGGGCGAATGCAGCGCTACTTCATCGTGGAGGAAGACCGCGTCGCGGCGGCAAGGCAGGGTGGGATGGTCGACGCATCCCATCGATGGGGTCTGCCGGGACTGCTGACGTGTCCAGGGTGCGGCGTGACATGGAGTGGGGCGGGCCAGTACCTGCCGAGCGTCGACCTCTCTGAGCTTGCCGAGAGCGCATCCTTCGAGAGGGCTCGGCCAGAGCCCTACGGCGAATTCGTGCGGCTGCGCGCGCTCGTCCTTCCTCTCGCGCCCCCTGGCGTGGAGCTCTCTCCGGGGGCTGAGTTCGGGCCGCTCGTCGGGCGCGTGACGGGTGGAGTTCCTGATTTCACCTGGGTCGCCGGGGATGGACTGCTTGTCCAGCGGGAAGCGCTAGCGCGTCTTCAGGAAGTCGGGGTGCGCGGACTCCACGGATACCCAACGGCGCTTCGAGCCAGGAAGAAGGTTGCCCCAGATTTGAGGGAACTCGAGTTGCCGCTTCTGGGGCGACTGCATCCAGACTGTCTTCCTCCGGCCCTCCCGGCGAAGTGTACGACCTGTGGCCGAGTGGAATGGGCGCTGCCGGAGCACCCGATTCTCGCTGCGGACTCATTGCCCACGGACGTGGACCTGTTTCGTGTCGGCGATTTCGCGACCGTCGTCATCGGGACGGAGCGCTTCGTGGACGCCGTGAAGGAGCTCGGGCTCGAAGGGCTGGCACTCCGAGACGTGCCAGCGCGTTGAGCGCTTCGAGAAGGTTAGGCGAGGACCGCCCGCAGGTTACCAGCGGTCCTTGGAGAGAATCACCGCGCTGTACGCGCCCAGGGACACGGCTCCGCGCGCGGGCATGCCATCCCGCTCTCCCCACGTGCTCCAGAAGTCGTGCACGTGCGTGCCGCCGAAGTCCGGTGAGTAGCCCTGCCAGTCGCTGTTGAACCGCACCCGCCACAGTCCATCCGAGGGCAGGCCCAATTCGTACCCGCTGAACGTCCGGTGTCCCAGGTTCACGATGACCACCACGTCGTCACCCGCTCCGCCGTGCTGCCATCGGTGGAACGCGAGCACCTTGTCGTCGTGGTTCAGGTGGAAGACGTTGACGCCCTCGCCCCGCAACCCCGCGCTCGTGTCGTGCCAGTTCCTCCTGAGGCGGATGAGGTCCCGGTGCGCCTGCAGGATTCCTCCGAACCAGTCCGACTTGTTCCAGTCCAACGGGTCCCCGTCATCGAAGTGCCCGTCCTCCAGGAACTCCTGTCCCATGAACAGCATCGGAATCCCTGGCGCCGTCAGCGTCAGCGCCGCGCCCAGCAACGCCTTCTTCTTCGCCAGCACGTCCCCGGGGTTGTACGGCGACACCTCCGTCGGCAACCGGCTGCGGCCGTTCGCCACCTCGTCGTGGCTCTCCGTGAAGATGACCCGCTGCATCGACTGTCCGTTGTAACGGAAGTACAGCGCGTCCCGGACCGCGCTCAAATCCCGCCACTCGTCGAACGGCGCCGTGAGCGCGGCGCGCACCGGATGCACGAACGCCGCGTCCCACTGCGCATCGAACCCCGCCCCCTGCGGATGTGTCACCGCCGGGTCCGCCGCCATGTCCTCCGCGATGAGCAGCTTCCACGGGAACTCGCGCTTCACCGCCTCCGTAATCGAGCGCAGCAGGTCCCACCCCGCCGGATTGTCCACGCCGCTCGTGGTGCGAATCTCCTTCGTCGCGTCCACGCGCAAGCCATCCATGTGGTACTCGCGCAGCCACATCAGCGCGTTGTCGCGCAGGTAGTCACGCACCTCGTGACGCCCGTAGTCCGGCCTGGTGTCTCCCCACGGCGTGCTCGCGCGCCAGTCCGCGTAGAAGTACACGCCCCCGCGTCCGAACGTCTCTCCATCGAAGTCCCAGTGCGGCAAGTCACTGGGCCCCAGGTGGTTGTAGACCACGTCCATGATGACGCCGATGCCACGCCGGTGCGCCTCGTCCACGAAGCGCTTCAAGTCGTTCGGCGTGCCATACGTGCTCTCCGGCGCGAACGGGAACGTCGGGTTGTAGCCCCATGAGAAGTCCCCCGCGAACTCCGCCGAGGGCATCAGCTCCACCAGGTTCACGCCCAAATCCCTCAGGTAGTCGAGCTTCTCGATGGCGCTCAACCAGTGCCCCGGCCCCCAGCCCGGTGAGTCATGGAACGTGCCGATGTGCAGCTCGTAGATGACCGTCTCGTGCCGCGCCGGCATCTGGAAGTGCCCGTCGTACCGCCACACGAAGTCACGGTGGTCCAGGATGACGCTGTTGCCCGTGGAGTTCGTGACGTCCGCGGCCCTCGGGTCGTTGCGCCAGCGCCAGTCGCCGTAACGGCCCTGCACGATGAACTGGTACTGCTGCCCGTTGTACGCGCCCTGGATGTCCCGGGAGAAGTTGCCGGAGGGCTCGCGCGCCAGCTCCACCGCGTGCCAGTGGCTGAAGTCCCCCACCACCTGCACGCGCTGCGCATGCGGCGCCCACACCCGGAACGTCGCGCCGCCGTCGTACGGAATCACGCCCATGCCCGGACGCCAGGACGGCTCCGGCTGTGCCTCCACCGGAACGAAGGCCGTGAGCGCTCCCGGCACCTGGAGCTGCTCCGCCGGTCCGAACAACTCCGGCGCCGAACGCGAGCGCGCGGTGCGCCGAGCCACCTCGTTGCCTCGGCTCCTGCACGCCGTCTCGCTGAAATCCTTGCGCGGCTGGCGCACCTCGTTCGACTTCGTCTCTCGCGTCGACATGGATTCCCCCCGGAAAGCGGATGCTTCGCGATGCGCGCCATTCCGACAGCGCGCCGCGGCGAGGGCAAAGCCCACCTTGTCGCCCCCCGTTCAGTTCAGGGCAGTGCCCGGGTGTTTTCCCGTCCTTCGAGAGCAGGCGACCGTTCAGGTCGATACGAACGCCGCCCACCCGCCCCCTCCGACGTCCGACACCGAGCGGCTTGTCCGGGCACCCCGAGTGTCCGACACTGGTCCTTCCTCATGGCCGCCAGCGAAGAACGCCGCCTCCAGGCTCTGGTGCTTGCTCCGGTGCGCCGCGTCCAGCGACGCCTCAATGCCCTCGCGTGGGCGGAGGCGGGCCTCGCTCCACTCTGGGCCACCAGCACCGCTTGCGTGCTGGCCCGGCTGCTGTTGCGCGAGCAGTGCGTCTGGGCCCTGCCGCCGCTCGTGCTCGCGGGCCTCGCGTGGTGGTGGCGACGTGCCCGCGCGCGCCACGTCTCGCTCGAGCATGCGGCCGTGCTCGCGGACCGCTCGGCCAACGCGGGCGGGTTGCTCCTCACCCGGCTGGAGCGTCCCGTGGGGGAATGGGAACTCTCCGTCAATCAGCTCGCCCGCGAGGTGAAGCCTCCGACGTTGAAGTGGCATCGCCCCGTGGCGGCCCTCGTCGGCGCGCTCGTGTTCGCCCTCATCGGCTTCCTGATGCCGTTGCCCGCACCGCGCGCGGCCCGGGGTGTCCATGCCGCCGCCGCGGCGAAGGTGGACGCGGTGAAGGCACAGGCCGAGGCCCTGGCTCGCGAGGAGCCCCTGGGCGAGGCCGTGGAGGAGGAGCTGCGTCGCCTGTCCGAGGAGGTCGCGTCGGGCCGCTTCGACTCGGGTGACTGGGAGGCCGCCGACTCGATGGAGCGTCGACTCGCCGAGCGCGCCGCCGAGGCCGCCGCCGAGCTGGCCCAGGCCTCCGAGGCCGCGCGCGAGCTGGAGGATGCGCTCGGTGCCGCGGGGGGCGCGGAGTCCGCGTCCCGTGAGCGCGAGGCGCTCGAGCGCGCGCTCATGGCGCTCCAGTCCTCCGGCGCGGAGGGCTCGGCGCAAGAGGGCTCCGAGAACGGTGAACAGGGCGGCGAGCAGGGCGCGTCGAACTCAGGGCAACAGGGCGCATCGAACGCGGGGCAACAGGGCGGCGAACAGGGCGCGTCGAACGCGGGACAACAGGGCGGCGAGCAGGGCGCGTCGAACACGGGACAACAGGGCGGCAGTCAGAACGAAGGTCAGCAGGGGGCCTCGGGACAGGCGCAGGCCCGCGCTCAGTCCTCCGGCTCGGTGGACCAGATCTCGGAACTGCGCCAGTCGCTGGAGCGTCGAAGGCAGTCGCTCGCGCAGCGCTTCGCGCCGCGTGAGGGGCAGGGCGCCCAGGCCAGCAACCAGCGCTCGGGCTCGCGCCGTCAGCAGGGCTCGAGTGGACGCCAGGAAGGCGCACGCCAGCAATCAGGGCAGGGCGGCGAGGGGCAACAGGGTGGCGAAGGACAAGAGGGCGGTGAAGGGCAGGAAGGCGGAGAGGGTCGGAGCGGCGCGCGCGGCAACGGTCAGGGCCACGCGAGTCGCTCGGTGCGCGAGGGCCCGGGCTCGGGGGCTCCCTCGGAAGGGGGCGGCTCGAATCCGCTCGTCTTCGGGGGCGCGGCGGAGATGGACCCGGACCGGCTCGCGTTCGAGCCGCTTCCGGAGGGACACGGCGGCGAGGCCGGTGAGCTGTGGGGGCTCGAGGCGGCGGACCCTCGTCGAGGCACGGGGGCCCGGGGCGCGACGCGCGGTCAGGGGACGAGCGCTCAGGGTGACGCGGCGGCGGGGACCGGCGGACAGCCGCTGTTGCCTCGCAATCGCGACCTCGTGAAGCGGTACTTTGGTGGAGAGTAGTCCGGAAGGGGAGAACACACGTGGCAGCGGAACTTCTCAGTCCCGCCGAGGCGCAGGGGGCGGCGGAGGTGGCGAACCAGCTCAAGGCCCGGCTCGACACCGTCATGCTGGACCAGCAGACCGTCGTCGAGCAGGTCGTCATGGCGGTGCTCGCGCGCGGACACGTGCTGCTCGAGGGCCTGCCCGGCCTGGGCAAGACGGAGCTGTGCAAGTCGCTGGCGAAGCTGCTCGCGCTGCCCTTCCGCCGCATCCAGTTCACCCCGGACCTCCTGCCTGGCGACATCACCGGCACCTACGTGCTGGAGGGCGAGGGCCGCCGTGACTTCGTCTTTCGCGAGGGCCCGCTGTTCGCCAGCCTCGTGCTCGCGGATGAAATCAACCGCTCCAGCCCCAAGACGCAGGCCGCGCTGCTGGAGGCCATGCAGGAGCGCCGCGTGACGGTGCTCGGCCACACGCGCGCGCTGCCGGACCCGTTCTTCGTGCTCGCCACGCAGAACCCCATCGAGCTGGAGGGCACCTATCCCCTGCCCGAGGCCCAGCTCGACCGCTTCCTCTTCCGCATCCAGGTGCCCCCCGTGGGCGCCAAGACGCTGCGCGCGCTGCTCACCACGCGCGTGCGCGGCGCGCCGCCGGAGCTGTCCTCGGTGCTCGACGCGGAGGGGCTCGCGCGCTTGTTCGCCGCCGTGGACCGCGTCCACCTGCCGGGCCCGGTGGCGGACTTCATCGGACGGCTGGTGGAGGCCAGCGACCCGCGCCAGGCCTCCGCGCCCGAGGCCGTCCGCCGCTTCGTGCGTTATGGCGCGAGCCCCCGCGCCGCGCTCGCGCTCGCGGCGGCCGGACGCGCGCGGGCCCTGATGAACGGCAGGCCCAACGTCGGCTTCGATGACGTGGTGGCCGCCGCGCCCGCCGCGCTCAACCACCGGCTGGTGCTCGCGTACGAGGCTTCGTTGGAGAAGGTGTCTTCGTCGGACGTGGTGGGCGCGCTGCTCCAGGCCGTGCCCGAGGTGCCGCGTGACTAGTGTCGTGGTGCTGTCGATGTGGCTGTTCCTGGGGACCTCGCCCCCGGCCGCCGTGGTCCCCATCCCCGTCCCCGACGTAGCGACCGTCGCCGCGGCCACCGCCGACGTCGCCTCCGTGCCGGGCGCGAAGCCCCCCATCGGCTACCGCGATGCGAGCGGGTCGGTGGACTCGCTCGTCCAGGACTACCTGCGCGTCACGGTGCGCCGGGGCTCGCTCAAGCCCCAGCGTGGCTACTGGGCGGCGGAGGTCACCCTGCACAACGGCGACGCCCAGCCGCACCCGGTGCGCCTGTCCTTCCGTCCCTCCTACGGCGACGTCACGCACTCCGTCGTGCGCACCGTGGAGCTGGCGCCCCGACAGCGGCTCGTCACCTGGTTGATGGCCCCCGTGGCCTGGCACTCCGGAGCGTTGACGGTCGAGGTCCCCGGCCTGCCGTCCATCACCGAGCACCTGTTTCCCGACAATGATCGCTACGAGCCCGTGCTGGTGGTGGGCAACAGCGAGTCCTTCGAGGCCGCCACGGGCCTGTCCAAGACGCCCGAGCAGGAGGACCCGCTGTTCTCCGTGCGCTTCATCGATGCCCAAGAGGCGCCGCGCGAGCTGGCGGCCTACGCGGGCTTCGAGATGGTGGTCCTCACCGAGGCGGCGACGAAGGTCCCCGCGGACGTGTGGGCCGTGCTGGAGTCCTACGCGCTGTCGGGAGGCCGGCTCGTCGTCGCCAACCCGCCGAGGGATTTGCGCGAGCGGCTGCAACTGCTCCAGTCCGTTCCGCTCCAGGATGCGCCCTACGCCTTCGGCGGCGTGTGGACCTGCGACAACTCCGCGGCCACGTGTCGGCACAAGATTCAATCGGAGCTGTCGACCGTCACGGATGACAACCGGGGCAAGACGCGTCCGCAGGGCTTGCGCTCGCGGTGGGCGTCGAAGGTGTCCTTCGGCGATGACGAGGCGCCGCTCCTGGGCACCGCCCGCGCGCCCGTGGGGCCGTTCCTGCTCCTGATGACGGCGTTCGCGCTGCTGGTGGGCCCGGGGGCCTGGTGGCTGACGAAGCGCAGGGGCCCGGTGGCGGTGCTCATCGCGGTGCCCGCCGTGTCGCTGGTGACGTGCGTGGTGCTCATCGCCTGGTCCGTGCTGGTGGACGGCTTCGCGGTGCACACGGCGCGCTACAGCCTGACGTACCTGGATGGCGCCCGGGCCCGCGCGGTGACGGTGGGGCTGTCGGGCTGGTACGCGAACCTGTCGCCCGAGCCGCTGCGCCTGCCCTCGTCGAGCGTGCTCATCGCTCCGCACGACACGGAGGACCTGATGGCCGACCTGGATTGGACGGGTGGGCTCACCGTGGGAGACGGCTTCCTGCCGCCGCGCACCTATCGCGAGTGGGGAGAGCTCGCGGTGGTCCCTTCGCGCGCCCGACTGGTGCTGGTGGAGACGGGCGGCGAACCCAAGGTCCAGAACGCGCTGGGCATCGTCGTGGAGGAGGGCATCGTCCGTTGGAAGGGACAGGTGCGGCGGCTGCCCCGGCTGGCGGATGGCGAGGAGGGCGCGCTGGGGCCACCGGAACCGGACCCGAGTCCGTCCCAGGGCAACGCCGCGGACACGTTGCTGGAATCGAGCCTGGGCGCTCCGGCCCAGTACCGACTGAAGGCCGCGCTGCCGCTCTTCCGCAGGGACTTGAAGGAGCAGGAGTTCGTCGTGCGCACGAGTGGCCCGGGGCCGCTGCCCACCAGCGCCGCGAGCGCCGAGGTAGAGGCGAGCGTGCATCTGATTCGGGGCGAGGTGAGGCCATGAGCCCGTTGCTGGAGGTGAAGGGCCTCAGGCGCGACTACGGCGCCCTGCGGGCGGTGGATGACGTGTCCTTCAAGCTGGAGGCGGGCAGCATCCTGGGGTTCATCGGTCCGAATGGCGCGGGCAAGAGCACCACGCTGCGCATCCTCGCGACGTTGGACGCGCCCACGTCCGGCGAGGTGCTGCTCGGGGGCCACTCGCTGGTGGACACGCCGGACAAGGTGCGTCCGCTCATCGGCTACATGCCGGACCGGTATGGCACCTATGACGACGTCACCGTCTTCGAGTTCCTGGACTTCTTCGCGCGCGCCTATGGGCTGACGGGCGCGAAGCGGCGCCAGCGCGTGGAGTCGGTGATGGGCTTCACGGGGCTGGGGCCGCTCGCGGACAAGCTCACCACCGCGCTGTCCAAGGGCATGCGGCAGCGCGTGGCGTTGGGGCGCACGCTGTTGCACGACCCCCAGCTGCTCCTGTTGGACGAGCCGGCGGATGGCCTGGACCCGCGGGCGCGCATCGAGCTGCGTGAGCTGCTGCGGGCCCTGGCGGACCAGGGCAAGGCGGTCATCATCTCCAGCCACATCCTCACGGAGCTGGCCGAAATCTGTGACACGTGCGCCATCATCGAGCAGGGGCGCCTGCTGGCCACGGGCAAGGTGGAGGACCTGCTCCAGCAGGACTCGAACCTGGCCTCGGTGGAGCTGACGGTGCGCCTGGCGACGGGGCCGGAGTCGGAGGGTGCGTGGTCGCGCGCGGAGCGGCTCCTGTTGGAGCAGCCCCGGGTGTCGCGGGTGTCGAAGGAGGGTGAGTCCCTGCGCGTGAGTCTGGAGTTGGAGCCCGGCACGGGCGCGGACGTGGCTTCGGCGGCGCTGCTGGCGGTGCTGGTGACGGCGGGCCTTCCGGTGTGCGCGTTCGGCATGCGTGAGCGCAACCTCGAGGATGCGTTCATGACGGTGACGAAGGGGAGGCTCGCGTGAGCACGCCCATGGAGACGACCTCGGGTGCGCCCGTGGCGGAGCCGACCGGTGGCGCGGCGGCGGCGAGTGGCGGCGGCTTCCAGGCGCGCTGGGGGGACAGGCTCAACCCGCTGGTGGTGAAGGAGGTCCGTCAGGGCTTTCGCACGCGCATCTTCTGGGCGTGCTTCGGTTTGATGTTGCTGTCGTGCGTGGTGCTGGCGCTCGTGGCCTTCGTGCAGACGCGGGACGCGGCGTTCTCCCAGTTCGGGCAGACGTACTTCTTCGCGTTCTTCGTGTGCCTGGCGGTGGTGCACTTCTTCGTGATTCCGTACAGCGCGTACCGCTCGCTGGCGCGGGAGCGCGAGGACGACACGTGGGTGCTGCTGGTGCTCACCGGGCTGGGGCCTCGGAGGATTCTGCGGGGCAAGGTGCTGTCGTTCCTGGTGCAGGCGGCGCTGTATGCCTCGGCGGTGGGGCCCTTCCTGCTCTTCAGCTACTATCTCAACGGCATCGCGCTGCCGACCATCCTGGTGGTGTTGGGGTTGAGCGCGGCGTGGCTCGTGTTCCTCACGGTGGTGGCGGTGGGCGCGGCGACGCTGGCGGACAGCCGGATGGGGCGGGGGCTGGTGCACTTCGTGGTGCTGGGCGCGTTGGGGCTCGCGTTCGCGATGGCGCTCGGCATCGCCAGCGCGCTGACGGACGCGGCGGACCGGCTGCTGCACACGGATGGGGTGTTGCTCGCGATGAGCATCTGCCTGGGGTTGATGCTCCTGGACGGGTGGCTGTTGTTCGAGGTGGCCGCGTCGCGGCTGTCCTTGTCCACGGAGGACTACACGCGCGGCCCGCGTCGGGCGGTGGCGGCGCAGATGGGGGTGGCCCTGGTCGCGGGCCTGGTGCTCTGGTGGGTGGATGACAAGAAGCACGTGGTGACGGAGGTGTTCGCCACGCTGGGGACGGTGCACCTGACGCTGGTGAGCCTGTTCATGGCCTCGGACGTGGATGGACAGGCGCGCGCGCTTCGAGCGGGCACCAGTCCCTGGTCGCTGATGCGGCCGGGCGCGCTGCGGGGCTTCCGGCTGGCGGTGTTGCTGTTGGTGGGCTGGAACGTGGCGTGGTTCCTGGCGGCGGTCTTCTCCGAGCACACCTCGTCGCGCAGTGAGCCGTACCGGATGGTGATGGCGGTGATGCCGGCGTACTCGGTCCTCTACCTGTCGCTGGCGTTGCTGTTGGGGCGGATGCCGAAGTCGGACCGGTTCTCCTCGCCGGCGGCGGTGCGGCTGCTGTTCGTGGCCACGGTGGGTGTGGCCGCGGGGCTGCCGCCGCTCTTCGCGGAGGTGGTGGGGTTGGAGGCGGGCGACTCGTTGATCAACCTCCTGAACCCGGTGGTGGGGGTGGCCAACTTCTCGTCGCACGACTACTCCACGGGGCTGCCCGAGATGTCCTGGGCCATGGTGGGCTTCCTGGGAGGGCTGGCGCTGCTGTGCGCGTTCATGGCCGACCGGGTGCTGACCGAGCGTGAGAAGCGGGCCCATCGGCTGTGAGCGGGCCCGCTCCCATGGACGAAGCGGCGGTGGGGCGGCTGGCCCCGGGGCTCGCGCTGGCGTTGCCGCGAGGGCCGCACCGGGGCCGGGTGGGCGAGGTGCGCGCGTCGTCGATGGGGAGCTCGCTGGAGCTGCATGACTTCCGGGCGTACCAGCCAGGAGATGACCTGCGGCAGCTCGACTGGAACGCGGTGGCGCGGACCGATGAGCTCATCCTCCGGGTGAGGCAGGACGAGGTGTCGCCCCGGGTGGAGGTGGTGGTGGACGGCTCGCGCTCCATGGCGCTGTCGCCGCGCAAGGCCGCGTGCGCGAAGGAGGTGGCGCTGCTGGCGTGCGAGGTGGCCGCGCGGCAGGGGTTGAGCCCGACGTTGCTGACCACGGCGGTCCGCGCGGAGCGGATGCAGGGGGCGGGGTGTCGGGCGGTGCTGCGGGCGCTCGAGTTCGACGCGCGGGATGACCTGGCGACGGCGCTGGGGCGGCTGCCTCCTCCTCGCCCCTGTGGGCTGCGCGTGGTGGTGAGTGACTTCCTGTTCGAGGCGGACCTGCCCGCGCTGGTGTCCCGGCTGTCGCGTGGGGCGGCGGGGTGCTTCCTGGTGCAGGTGTTGGATGAGGAGGACCTGTCGCCTTCGGGGGGCGAGGGCGCGAGGTTGGTGGACTCGGAGAGCGGCGCGGCGCTGGAGGAGCTGCTGACGGAGGACGTGCTGGCGGCGTATGCGCGGCGCTTCGAGGAGCATCAGCGATTGCTGCGGGGCGCGGCGCTGCGTGCGCGTGGGTTGCTGGTGATGGCGCCGGCCACGGAGTCGCTGGCCGCGCTGGTGGCGGGGCCGCTGCATCCGCTCTTCGTGGCGGGAGGTGGGGCGTGAGGGGCGTGCGGGCGGCGGGCGCCGGTTCGCCTTGGTGGCTTGCTCGCACGTGTGGCGGTGAGCGCGCGTGCTCGAGCGTCGAGGGGATGGGCGCTGCTCCAGCGTGTGGCTGTGAGGACAGGCGTGTCGACGCGGTCCGCGGGGTGGGAGGCACGTCGTCATGAGCTTCGGCTTCCCGTGGGGCTTGCTGGCCTTGGGCGCGCTGGTGCCGTTGGTGGCGGCGTACTTCCTGCGACGCCGGCAGAAGCCGGTGGTGGTGAGCGCGCTGTTCCTGTGGCGCACGCCGAGCCCTCGCGCTGAGGCGGGGCCTCGTTGGGAGCGCTTCACGCGCGAGGTGTCGCTGCTGCTGGAGGCGCTCGCGGTCATCGCCGCGGCGCTGTACCTGGCGGACGTGCGATTGGGTGAGACGGCCCTGAGCCGGCACCTGGTGCTCGTGGTGGATGGCAGCCTGTCGATGTCCGCGCGAGGGCCGGACAACGTGACGGTGCTGGAGTTGGTTCGCCGCGAGGCCGCCCGCCGAGTGGAGACCGCGAAGGCCACGAGGGTGACGGTGCTGGCCACTGGGATGACGCCACGGGTGCTCGCGGGGCCGGAGGCGGAGCCTTCGCGGGCGTTGGCCGCGCTGGAGACCTTCAATGCGCTGGGCGCGGACCATGACCCGATTCCCACGCTGCTGTGGGCACAGGAGCTCGCGGGGCCGGGCAAGCACGTGGACTTCTTCACCGATGCGCCGCCGGCCGAGGGACTCGTGGTGCCCGCTCCGGTGCGGTGGACGGCGCTGGGCACGGCGCGCGACAACGTGGCGCTCGTCTCCGCGCAGCGGAAGGACGAAGGCGGTACGTCGACGGTGACGCTGCGGGTGGCACGCTTCGGTGTTGACCCGGACTCGGTGTCGGTGCGGATGACCGCGCAGCCCGGGGTGGGCGCGAAGCAAGGGACGTCGCGCGCCGAGACGGTGTCGTTCAAGGACGGGGAGACGGCCACGGTGCGCGTCACGTTCCAGGATGCGGGAGAGGTGAGCGTCTTCATCGCTCCGGACTCACTGCCCGAGGACAACCGCGCGACGCTGCCCACGTCGTCGGCACGGCCGCTCGCGGTGCGACTTGCGCAGGGCCTGGGGCCACTGGAGCGGGGGGCGCTGGAGCGCTTCGTCTCGGCGGTCCCGGACCTGTCGCGCGAGGCCGCGGCGGAGGACGTGTTGCTCATCGGTCCACGGGACACGGATGCGCGGGTGACGGTGGGGGCGACGGGCAAGCCCCGGACCTTCGTGGGCCCGTTCTTCTCCGAGAAGGGGCATCCGTTGCTCGACGACGTGCAGCTCGCGGGTGTGCGTTGGTCCGCGGGGGAGAACCCGCCTGGGCGTCCGCTCATCACCGCGGGGGAAGCCGTGTTGGTGTCGGAGGGGGAGGATGGGCGTGTGCACCTCAACATCGACCTGGCTCGCTCCAACGTGCAGCGTGTGTCCGCGTGGCCGGTGTTGCTGGGCAACGTGGTGCGCGAGGCGCGTCGCTCGCGAGAGGGCTTCGCGCGCAGGCAGCTCTCGCTGGGCGAGCCGCTCCAGGTGGTAACGCTGCCCGGCGAGCGCTACACGCTGGTCGGACCGGAGGGCGAAAAGCCCGTGTTCGGCGCGGGCGCGGTGAGTCTGCCTCCGCCTTCCTCGCCCGGTCGCTACGAACTGGAACGCGACGGTGAGGTCGTCGACGCTGCGGTGGTGCTGACGATGGATGCGCGCGAGTCAGACCTGCGCGGACGCGGCAGTGTGGACATCCCCGCGCGTGAGTCGGGAGAAGACGAAGCGGGCGCGGGTGCCTCCGAGCGGATGCGCTGGCCGCTGGTGCTGCTCCTGCTCGCGCTGATGGGCGACTTCTACGTCACGAGGCGGGTGTCATGACCTCCGCGCTCTCGCAGGTGTTGCTCACGACGCGGTTCCCGCGAGCCCTGATGAAGTGCCTAAGTCACGAGGCGGGCGTCATGACCTCCGGGCTGCATGCGTTGCCTTCGGTGCGGTTCCCGCGAGTCTCGATGAAGGGCGTCTACGTCACGAGGCGGGTGTCATGACCTTCGCGCTCCCGCAGGCGTGGATGCTGCTCATCCCGCTCGGTCTCTTCCTGTGGAAGTACGGCCGCAGGCCCGGTCCGCCGATGTACCTGCGCGCCACGTTGCTCGTGCTGGTGGTCGGCGCGCTGTCCGGCCCGAGCTGCCACCGCGAGGACGCGGGCAGCGACGTCGTCGTCATCGTGGACCGCTCCGCCTCCATGCCGCGCGACGTGGACCGCACCGCCCAGGAGCTCGTCTCCCACCTGGAATCCCAGCGGCGCCCCGGTGACCGCGTGGGCGTCATCACCTTCGGCCGTGAGGCCCGGGTAGAACAGCCCCTGTCCTCGGTGGGCGCCTTCGGTGGCTTCAGCCGACCGTTGGACTCGGAGGCCTCGGACCTCTCCGCCGCGCTCGACGCCGCCAATGTCCTCATTCCGCAGGAGCGCACCGGCCGCGTGCTCGTCCTCTCCGATGGCCGCGCCACCGGCACGGATGCACGAGGCGCGGCGCGCAGGCTCGCGGCCCGAGGCATCGCCGTGGACTGGCGACAGCTCGCCCGTCCCGAGCCCGCGCTGGACGTCGCCGTCGTCTCGCTCGACGTGCCCACCTCCGTGGCCACTCGCGAGCCCTTCCAGTTCTCCGCCCAGGTATACGCCTCGGCGGCCGTCACCGGCACCGTGCGCCTGGAGCGCAACGGCCGCGTGCTCGTGAAAGGCCCCTTCGACTTCCTCCCCGGCCCCAACGTGCTGCCACTCAGGGACCTCATCGAGGAGCCTGGCCTCGCGCGCTACCAGCTCACAGTGGAGGTCCCCGGCGACGGCGTGGTGGAGAACGACAAGGGCCTCGCGGTGCTCCGCGTCGAGGGCCCGGGCCGCGTGCTGCTGCTCACCCATCAACCCAAGGGCACGCTCGCGCAGGCGCTCCAGGCCACGGGCCTGCTCGTCGATGTCCGAGCCCCCTTCCGGCCGTCCCTCGATGACCTCGACGGCGTGGGCAGCGTGGTGCTCGAGAACGTGGACGCGAACCTGCTCGGCGAGCCGGGCCTCAACGCGCTCGCGTCCTACGTGGAGCAGGCTGGCGGCGGGCTCGTGATGACCGGCGGACGCGAGAGCTTCGGCGAGGGCGGCTACCGTCGCTCGCCCATCGAGCCCCTGCTGCCCGTGTCGCTGGAGATGCGCGAGGAGGTGCGCCGCGCCTCCATCGCCATCAGCATCCTGATGGACTGCTCGTGCTCCATGGGCGTCACCGTGCCCGACGGGCGCACCAAGATGGAGGTCGCCGCCGAGGGCGTCGTCGCCGCGCTCTCCCTGCTCAACCCCCAGGACGAAGCCTCCGTGCACATGATTGACACGGAGACGCACGAAATCTTCCCGCTGCGCTCCGTGCAGGCGGGCCTGCCCTTCGACAAGGTCGCCCAGGGCTTCAGCGGAGGCGGAGGCATCTACGTGGGTGAGGCACTGCGCTCCGGCCGGAAGCAAATCCTCCAGAGCGACAAGGCCACGCGCCACGTGCTGCTCTTCTCCGACGCCGCGGACTCCGAGGAGCCCGACGACTTCCGGCGCACGCTCGAGGAACTCCAGTCCAAGTCGGTGACGGTGTCGGTCATCGGCCTGGGCACGCCGAAGGACTCCGACGCCAAGCTCCTCATGGAAGTGGCCCAGCGCGGCGGCGGACGCATCTACTTCGCCGAGGACGCGATGAGCCTGCCGCGCATCTTCAGCCAGGAGACGCTCGCGGTCGCCCGGGCCACGTTCATCGACGAGCCCGTGTCGATGGAGGCCGCGCCCGACCTGCCGCTCCTGGGCCGTCTCCCCTCCGAGGGCCTGCCCCAGGTGGGCGGCTACAACCTCACGTACCTGCGTCCTCAAGCCAACGTGGCGCTGCGCACGCTCGACACCCACGCGGCCCCGGTCCTCGCGATGTGGCCCCGCGGCGCGGGTCGCACCGTGGCCTTCACCGCCGAGGTCGATGGCCCCTTCACCGGAGAGCTGCGCCAGTGGGCCTCGCTGCGCGCGACGCTGGAGGCGATGGTGCGCTGGACGCTGGCGGGCTCGTCTCCGCTGGGCGAGGCGGTGGTGCGCTCCGAGCGTCGGGGTCACCTGCTCCGGGTGACGCTGGACCTGCCTCCCGAGGCGCCGCTGCCCGGCACGCTGCCCTCGATGATGTTGCTCGCGGGCGATGGGAAGTCGGAGCCGGTGGAGGTCCCCATGCGCTGGGAGGATGACGACCGGCTGGTGGCGGAGCTCCCGCTGGAGGGAAGCGGCACATGGCATCCGGTGGTCCGCGTGGGCACGCGCGCCTTGCGGGCGCCTCCCGTCGCGCTGCCGTACGCCCCGGAGTTCGAGCCGGGGAGCCCGAAGGAAGGACTGGAGCTGCTGCGCGCGCTCGCCGCGGTGGGTGGAGGCGTGGAGCGACTGTCCATGACGGGCCTCTTCGCCGAGGCCCCTGAGTCCGAGGGACAGCTCGCGCTGGCGCCCTGGCTGGTGTCGCTGGCGATGCTGGTGCTGCTCGCCGAGGTCGCCGTGAGGCGCTTCCTCTCCGCGCCCCGTCAGCGCGTGGTCGCCGCGACTTCACAGGGCACCGTCACGCCGAGAGGGGCCGCTCCCGGCGTGACGATGCCCGCACCCGACAGCACACGGGGCGCCTTGGAGTCGCCCGCGTCCACTTCGAGCACCCCGGAGCCGAAGACAGACACCTCCGGGGCGAAACCATCAGGGGAGGGCGGCGTGGACTCGGCGCTGGAGGCCGCGCGCGCCCGCTCCCGTCGTCGACTGGACCGGTGAGGACCGCTCACCGAGAGGCCCTCAGGGAGGCTCGGGGACCAGATACGGCGCGGTGCTCACCGGGTTGCCGAACTCGTTCTGCAGGGTGATGCGGACCGAGCTGCTCAGCGGCCAGCGCCAGGCGTCCGCGAACACGTCGGACAGGTTGACGTTGGCCGCGCGGCTGGCGGCGAGCACGAAGTTGTCCGCCGAGGAGTACGGGCTCGTCACACTGCTCAGCGCGCCCACCTTGCGCCAGAGCTGGAAGACGAAGGCCCAGTTGTGCACGCGCTTGAGGCGCATCACGAAGGACGCGAACAGGTCCGTGGTGCCCAGCGAGTTGAGGCCCTGGTTGGCCAGGAGCGTGTTCGTCCAGTCGTGCTTGTAGCAGAGCGAGCTGTTCGAGGGCGTGGGCGTGCTGGTGGCCCCCGCCGTGCCGCAGGCCACCGTGGCGGACGCGTACGTGTCCACCAGCTTCTTCACGTTGGTGTGGAGGGTGGCGTGGTTCGAGGAGACGGCCAGGCCCGTGTACTCCATGGACAGGAACCGCATCAGCACCGCGTAGCCCGTCGTCATCGCGTGGGCGTAGTTGCTGTTCGTGGACGAGAGCTGGCCGCTGTAGAACCAGAAGTTGCGACCCAGCTCGTAGAAGCCCACCTGGTTGTGCAGGCTCATCGCGGCTTCGGTGCAGATGTTCGCGTTGTACAGGTCGTACTTGAACTCGATGCCCGTCTGGGCAATCTCACCGCAGGCCGGGTCCGAGGCGCTCGCGCAGCCCGTCACGTAGCCGGACGGCAGCACCGCCATGCTGTCCAGGTTCTGGTAGTGGCGGAACAGCGAGGGCGTCCTGCCGGTGACGTCGCTGTAGAATTGGTAGCCCCGGTCGAACCCATCCACCAGCATGGCGATGCGATTCACATCACAGGTGGTGGTGTCCGGCGTGCGCAGGGCGACGTACTGCCCCTTCCAGACGAAGAGCGAGTGGACCTGCCCCTTCTGCGACGTGTAGTTCGCGCGCAGCTGGCAGTACCAGGAATAGGCGTCGTTGAAGTTGCGGTACGCGGCCTGGAAGCCATTGGTGTGCTGCGTCTGGCACGCCTGGTTGAGGTCCATTCCCAGGTACTGGCCATTCTTGTAGCAGGACCAGCCATAGGCATTGTTCGCGGTCAGCGTGGCGAACGCTCCCGAGCCATAGCGCTGGACGCAGTGTGCGTTGAGGTCCATCGGCGGATATTGGAGGGCGGCCTGTGCGCTCCCCGGCGCGACGGCTCCCCAGACCAACGCCACGGCTCCAACGGCCCCAAGACATGAACGAGCAATCGCGGAGCGCCAGGCGCCCCACGGATGGTGCTGAGACATGTGGTGATTCCCCCTCTGCGAAATGACGCGGGCCGCCCCGACCTGGAGGTGTCGTCACGGGATGAGGGGGCGGCCCGCTCCCCTTGAAGCTCACAGGGTAAAGACGAGATACACGGAAAGAGCGGGATGCACAACTGGGTCAAAATAGTTCCCCACTATCAAAAGTTGGTGCCCGGTTCATGCGGTCAGGACCACCCCAGGAGGCGGGAGGGATTCGGGGTAAGAGGGCGGCCGATGACGGACGCACGGTGGACGCGCGTGGCACTTGGGCTGGGACTCCTGGGGTTGGGGGTGCTGGCCGCGCGACTGGCATTGCACAAGGCCTTCAGCATCGACGAGTTCCAGTATGCCCATGCGGCGTGGCTCGTCTCGAAGGGGCAGGTGCCTTACCGGGACTTCTTCGAGGTGCACTTCCCGCTCGTGTACCAGGGGCTGGCGCCGGTGTTCTGGCTGCTGGGGGACTCGCCGAAGGTCGTGCTCGCGTTGCGCGCGGCCATGCTGGTGCCGCTGTTGGGGAGCTGTGTCGCGGTGGCGGTGCTGAACCGGCGCGAGGGCCGGGCCGTGAGCTGGCTGGGGCCGGTGCTGCTGCTCTCGTGCGTGCCATTCACGCGCTTCGCCACGGAGATTCGTCCGGATGCGCTGTCCACGGCGCTGTTCCTGGGCGCGCTCGCGGCGCTGTCGGTGCGGCCGGGGACGCGGTGGCTCGGCTTCGTGGCGGGGCTGTCGTACGTGGCCGCGCTGTGGGCCTCGCAGAAGGTGTTGTTCTTCGGCGGGGTGGTGGGCGCGGTGCTCGCGGTGGACCTGGTGGCTCGACGCGGGCGCGCACCAGCGCTGGTGGCACATCCAGCGATGTTCCTGTCGGGCGCGGGCGTGGGGCTCGCGGTGGTGGCGGCGTACCTCACGGTGACGGCGTCGTGGAGCGCGTGGTGGCAGTGGTGCTTCGTGTGGGCCGCCGAGCACCAGCGCCACTATCCCGGCTTCTCGCCGTGGGACTACCTGGGGCCGGTGCTGCGAGAGCAGCCGTGGCTCTTCGGCCTGGCGGGGCTGGGCGTGGCGGCCACGGTGAGGCGGTGGGGGAGCACGGGGCCCGGGCGCTGGGCGGACGCGGACCTGACGTTGCTGCTCGCGGCGGTGGCGACGTTCGGCTCCTATGCGCTCCAGCGCGCGCCCTTTCCGTACAGCCTGCTGCCCTGGCTGGGCGTGCTCGCGCCGTTCATGGCGCGTGGGGTGGGTTTCCTCGTCGAGCACGTGCGCGCGAGGGCGGCCCTGGGTGTGGCATTGGGAGTACTCGTCTGTCTGCAGGCGTGGCGACTGGAGTCGCTGCTCGACGGGGACGGCAATGCCAGACAGCGGGAGGTGCTCGAGCGCATCGCCACGCTCACGGGGCCCGAGGACGTGGCCTATGACAACTCCGGCGGCTACGTGAGCCGGCCACACGCACACTTCTACTTCTACACGGACGCGTATCTGCGCGGCGCCATCCCAGACCAGCTGGCGCGCGAGGTGCCCGAGGCGCTGGTGGAGAAGGGCTGCGTGCTGCGCGTGGATGACCTGCGGACGTCCGGGTTGCCGCCCGGGCTGCGCGGGTTCCTCGACACGCACTACCAGCCGTATGACGGAGACCTGTTCCTGTGGGGACGGCGGTACGACGTGACGAACGGGGACAGGCTGGAGGACCGCTTCCTCGCCGTGCGTCAGGGCCGCTACTTCGTCGAGCCCGCGTCCGTGCTCGAGACGGGCGCGCTGTTCATCGATGGTCAGCGGGTGACCCAGGCGGAGTTCGTGCTCGAGCGCGGCGAGCACCCGGTGCGCTACGAGGGGCCCGCGGAGCGCTTCCATCTGCTCTGGCTGCCTCGCGACGGTCGGCGGTGGACGCCGAGGCCGGACGCGAGGCCCACCTACTCACGTCTGTTCTGAGCGGGACGTCTACTTCACGCAAGGCACCTGTCCGCCGGCCTGCTTGTACGCGCGGACGCGGCTGGCCAGGTTGCCGTTGTCGGTCTCCGGCGACGTCTGTCGGCCCTCACCCGCGCCGAAGGAGAAGCCCACGGAGTGCGCGGCCGCCAGCTCCGCGGTGTGCGAGAAGAAATAGTCCACGCGGTTGTCCTTCCAGCGCGTGTTGCTGTTCGGCAGGCTCATGTTGCCCACCGGGAGCTGCCACCAGAAGTTCGGCTTGCCCAGCCGCTCGGAGATGGCGGCGGCCCAGGTGAAGGCCTGACGGAAGTGGGGCAGCTTGCGGTTGTCCACGTCCCACCACGTCTCCTCGCCGATGCTGTCGTAGAAGCCCGCGTCGCGATCCGACGCCTCCACGACGATGAAGTCCGTGTCCGCCGCGCCCAGCTTCGACAGGAAGTCGGCCACCTTGCGTGCCTCGGCCGCGATGTCGAACGACGCGTTGGTGTTGAGGTACACGTCGACGCGCGTCGACCAGGGGCTCGCGTGCAGGCTCACCTTCGCGTTCGGCGCGTACTTGCGCGCCATCGCAATCATGCAGCGGCTCAGGCCCGACGCGGTGTTCGCCAGGCCCGCGCAGTCCGTGTTGTTCGCGCTCGCGACCTGGGCGGGCACCGAGTCCGGATTGCCGTTGGAGAAGAACTGGAGATAGCCCCACAGGTCCGGCTCCAGGTGGAGCAGGGCGCGCGCGCTGCCCACCTGCTGCAGCGTGAAGCGATAGTCCGCGAAGTAGCGCCGCATCACCGCCGCGTCGTTGAGCGCCGTGAGCTGCTGCTCGCCCTCGCCCGAGGGGCCCACGCTGCCCAACAGCTGCTGGTAGTACGTGATGAACGGGAGCTGCTGCCGCCCCGCCGCCCGCGACACGAAGCCGCGGATGTAGTCCCCCGGCGGCTGCGACAAGTCCTGCCAGCACCCCCACCACGCGCACGCGCCATTCGCGCAGGACGAGCCGCCCGCGTTGCAGCCCGACGTGCACGACGTGCACACGTTGTTCGAGTCCACCAGCCCGCTGGCGATGTACAGGTAGTGCACGTCGAACGGCGCGCCCGCCGCGGTGTCGTCCTCCATCTGCGCGCCCACCAGCAGCCGGTCCTCACCCAGCGACTCCAGGAACGTCTCTCCCAGGCAGTCACCGGTGACGGTGCCTCCGCCGTCCGGGGTGTTCGTCCCTCCATCCGCCGCGGGTGTCTTGCCGTCGTCATCCGAGCTGGAGCAACCGCCCAGCACGACGAGGGACAAGCTGACCACCACCAGACGCTTCAGCCACATCGAGCAGGGCATGTGCATACGCCCCGGACGCTAGCCCGACGCGCCGCGTGAGCCTCAAGTCCCCTGGACTCCAGGACAGCACCCGCGCTCGGGGCGCCCATCCAACTTGGTGCCAATAATCTGCCAATCCTTCAATTCAAGAAATTCTTGAGACATGAGGCAGGGGCCGGGTAGACGAGAGGGTTCCCCCCTGCCGGGCCCGCTGGGAGGCGAGGGCTTCTCTCGCGGGCACGGCGCATCCCCCCTCGAGGCCGTGATGAAGACGCGACTGTGGTGGCTCATGGTGCCCGCGCTGTTGGCGGTTGGCTGTGGCCCTGTCGAAGAGGAGCAGGACGAGTTCGTCGACGAGCTGACCGGACAGGTGTTGCAGCGAGCCACGGTGAAGTACGACATGCACCGGCTGCTGGAGGACACCGACCTCCTGGGCCACCAGTGGATTACGACCGAGCAGGTGCAGGCCTTCCTGACGCAGCAGGGCTCGTACCTGGCCACGTATCGGGACCCGGCCTTCAGCAACAAGACGGCGGCGGCGCTCATCGTCGAGCGCTCCAAGGCGTTCGGCATCAGCCCCCTGTACATGCTCGCGCGCATCCAGGTGGAGTCCAGCCTGGTGCAGAGCGGCACCTCCAACAACCTGAGCAAGGCCACCGGCTGTGGTTGTCCCGACAGCAGCGGGTGTGACGCGCAATACGTGGGCTTCGGCAAGCAGATTGATTGCTCGGCGAAGAAGCTGCGCGGCTACTTCACGGACCTGGACGCGGGTCGGGCCACCATCTCCGGCTGGAAGGTGGGCACGACGAAGGCGACGCTGGACCCGTGCTCGGTGAAGCCGACCAACAAGGCCACCGCGGCGCTCTACACGTACACGCCCTGGGTGGGCGCGTACGCGACGCAGTGTGGCCGCACGACGGTGGGCGGCTCGTCGCTGGTGTCGGTCATCTACCACCGGTACGCGGACGGCGGCTTCAACTGGGGTGCCCCGACGTCCACGGGCTGCGTGTCGGAGACGGCGGGCACGACGGTGCCGGAGCTGGGCTGCGTGCAGAGCTCGTCCGATGCGATGTGGCGCCAGTGCGTCTCCGGCGTCTTCTCCGCGGGCAGCACCACGCGCCCTGGCAACTGCACCCAGGCATGGCCGTGGTGCTCGTCCGCCACGCTGGGCCGCTCGGTGCCCGCGCGCACCTGCGTGCAGTCCTCGTCGAATCAGCAGTGGAGCCAGTGCGGCGTGGGCGGCGCGTGGGTGAGCTCGCCCATGGCGCCCAACAGCGGTGCGGGCCCGGTGGGCGCGTGCTTCGAGATGTACTGGCTGTAGCCCCCTCGCACGCGAGGGCGGCCCTCAGTACTCGTTGGTCCAGATGAGGTCGAGGCCGCCCGAGCGGGCGTCGCCGTACTGTCCTTCCAGGCTCCAGCGCGGTCCGAACTGGTACTCGAAGCGGACCGCGTTGGAGTTCTCTCCCTGCTGGATGTTGGCGCCCACGCGTCCGGTGTAGCCGACGTAGATTTTGTCGGTGACGTAGGTGCCCACCTCCAGCTTGGTGCCGGCGATGCCCGCGCCGCCCGCTTCAATCGAGAGCACGTCCAGCGGCAGCTTCGCGGCCAGCGCCTTGCGTGCCTCGTTGGCGACGAGCGAGCCCACCACGGAGGCCGCCTGCGCGCTGGCCGTCATGGACGCGCCGGAGCCTCGCTCCAGCGTGCGCCGACCGGTGGCGAGCAGCGTGTAGATTTCGGACTCGGGCAGGGGCGGCTCGCTCGTGGGCTTCAGGGTGATGTCGCGGCCCTGGCCCCGGATGGTGACGTACACCGTGATGTTGGAGCTCTCGGCGCGGTGCTCCGCGGTGACGTTGATGTACGGGACGGTGGGCGGGCCGGTGAAGCTCACCAGGCTGTCGCGCTGCACGTCGAAGCGGCGACCCAGCACGTCCACGCGGCCGCGCAGCACGCGCACCTGTCCGAAGAGGCGCGCCACGTCGGTGTACTCGACGCGGAAGTCCTCGGACAGGCCCAGCTCCACGTTGAGGTCGCTGCCCTTCACCCAGATGTTGCGCGGCGCGTTCACGTTCACCCAGTACGCGCGCTGGGGCTTCGGCTCGTCGCCCGCGTCCAGGTCCTCCTCCGCGTCGGCGGGCGTCGGAGGCTCGGTGGACGGACCCGCGGGGGCCTCGGGCTCGGGGTCTCCGGGCGAGGGCTGCTGTTGCTGCTTGCGCTTGCGCCGCTCGATGGGCTGACCATTGCGCACGAGCACCACGTCGCCGGGGCGCTCCAGGTCCTGGAGGTCCTTGCGCTTGGCCTCCGGCAGCTCGACGGTGGCCTCCGGCACGGAGACGTTGCGCAGGTTGACGAGCCGCTCGGAGATGGTGCCCTCCACCTTCGCGCGCAGGCTCAAGACCGCCATCAACTGGTCGTCGAAGACGATGGGGAAGTCGCGGGCGCGGAGCGGGTAGGGGTTGCCCTGGGGGCTGGTCAGCTCGTACTCGCCCCGCGAGTTGCGCGTGGCCGTCAGCGGCGCGTCCAGCCAGACGGAGCCGCCGCCGGCCTTCATGGCCAGCGTGTTGATGGCCATGCGCTCCTGGCTGGCCTCCAGCGCCAGCTGGATGTCGCGGTACTCGCCCAGCCCCATCAGCGCGAGCTTGCCGTCCTTCCACTTCATCGACCCCTGGAAGGTGGGCACCGCGAGCGTGCCCGCGAGCTTCGCGTCCGCCTGGATCAACCCGCCGATGCTGCGCAGCATCTCCACCGCGCCGGACAGGAACGACGGGTCGAAGTCCTTCGCCTGCAGCGTCACCTCCAAGGGCGCGCGCGAGGTGTCCAGGCCCCGGCGAATCGCGGGCAGCGACACGTCCAGCTCCAGGCCACCGTCCACCATCATCGTTCCGCCCGACGGCGCGGTGAGCAGCACGTCGAACTTGGAGCGCGCGTCCTGGTAGCCGTAGTGCAACCGCGCTTGACCCAGCGCCAGCGCGCCCATGCCCAGCTTCTGCACACCGGCGGTCAGCTCCATGCGCGGCGCGTCCAGCGTGCCTCGCGCGGCCAGCTCCACCGCCAGCTCGCCCTGCAGTCCCTTCTGGGATGACGGCGCGCCCGTCCGCTGCGCGCGCTCGCCCGTCGCGCGCGCCTTGGCCACGCCGGGCAGCTGCTGCAGGGCCACCGGGCCCAGCCGACCCTTGAGCTGGAAGGGGATGTGTCCGTAGACCTCCTGGTCCTGCAGCGCGCCCAGCGGCGCGTCCATCGTGAGGTCCAGCTGCGCCAGGGGCCCGTCCTCGCGCTGCGCGGCCAGCGTCACGCGCACGTCCTGGTCGTCACCCACCACGCCCAATTGGCTGTTCATCGGCGGCAGCCCGTACGCGGTGAGCCCCACGCCCAGCACGCTCAGGCGCGCCTGGGGCACCAGCGCGGAGCCGGTGAGGTTGAGCTGCACGGACACATTGCCGCCGGGCTTCTGCAGTCCGCCCACGCCCTCGAACTGGGCCAGGGGCAGCTCCGCCACGCGCGCCTCCAGGTCCACCGACGCGGAGAGGAAGTCCTCTGCTTGCGGCGGCCGCGCCATCATCCCGCCCACCGTGAAGGGCGTGCGCAGCACCACGTAGGTCTGCTGGGTGCCCAGCCCGCGCACGTCCAGGCGCGCGTCCAGCGTGCCGTCCTCCTTGTCGGAGGCCGCGCGCAGGTCGAAGTCCAGCGGGGCCTTCAAGGCGAAGCCCGGGGGCGGCGCGCTGTAGTTCACCTGCCGGCCGCTCACCACGAAGTCCAGGCGCGGGTCCTTCGCGGTGCCGTCCACCACGAGCTGCGCGGACACGGTGCCGCTCACCGGCTCCGGGCGCTCGAGCAGCTTCATCACCCCGGCCAGGTCCACGCCCTCCAGGTTCGCCTTGAGCGACAGCGGGTCCTTGCGCCGCTTCAGCACGCCCTGCACTGGCACGTCGAAGCTCGCGGTGAGCTTCGCCACCGGCAGGCCCGCGGAGAGCGTGCCCTGCGCGCGGTCCTTCACGTACGTCGCGTCCAGCGCGAGCTGCAGGTCCTCGTAGCCCTTCGCGCGCCCGTCGCTCCAGCTCAGCTTCACCTGCGCGTCCGGACGCGGCATCCGGCCCTGGGCGGTGACGAAGCCCGACACCGTGCCGCCCAGTCCCAACGACTCCGGCACCGCGACGCGCGGCAACAGCGACAGGTCCACCGAGTCCAGGTCCACGCGCGCCGTCAGCCGCTCGTTGACGAGCAGCGCGCGCACGCCCAGCGCCTGTCCCCCCGAGGCGAGCCGCAGCGCGGGCTCCACCTCCACCTTGCCCCCGCCGAAGCCCACGTGCGTGGGGCCCTGCAGCTTCCACGTCGCCTCCGGCCACGACAGCGTCAGCGCCTGCAGCTCCAGCCCCATGCCGTCGTCGTCCACGAGCCCCGCGAGCGTCAGCCCCAGCGCCGTGTCGCCCATGACGCGCACGCTGGCCTCCAGGCGGCGCTCCTCGGTGGCGATGCCCACGGACACGTCGCGGAACAGGCGCTCGCCCACCTTCAGCACACCAATCACCAGCGTCGCGTCGGTCGTCAGCGGGCGGGTGGCGTCCGGCACCTCCGCGTTCAGCGTGAGGTTGCGAATCGCGTAGTCGCCATACGTCAGCGACGTGAAGTTGCCCTGCGCGACCACGCCGGGCGCGCGCACGGGGCCCTCCACCTTGAACTCCAGCGTTCCGCTGCCGGAGATGGGCGGCACCGCGCCGGGCAGCAGCTTCGTCAGCGAGTCGGACAGCAGGGCCAGGTTGCCCGCCGTCAGCCCGCCGTCGATGCGCACCGCCTGTGTCGTGCCCTGGCCCTTGGCCTGGAGCGAGGCGCCCGGCACCAGCACCAGGAGCCGCGACAGCGTGTACTGGCCATCCTTTGCCTTCGCGTGCAGCTCCACGGGCCCCAGCGGCTGGCCCTTGAAGCGCGACGGCGACACGGTGAGGTCCACCTCGCCGTCGAGCGTCTCCAGGCTGGTGCCGCCGCCCTTCGCGCTCAGGTCCGCGGACAGGCTCGTCTTCGGTCCCTCGGCCACCAGCGCGGACAGGTCCACGCCGCGCACCTTCACGGTGACGCCGCGGGTGCGCAGCCGCTCCAGGTCCACGTCGCCCTTCAACTCGAGCGTCGCGTCCGCGGCCTTGCCGGACAGCTCCGCCCGAGCCAGGTCGCCATCGATGCCCGCCGTGCCCTCCACGTGCACGGGCACCAGCAGGGGCCACGAGGGCACGAAGCCGCGCGGCAGCTCCGGCGGCACGGTGAGCTTGCGCACCACCAGGTCCGCCTTCATCGCGCCGGGAGGCTGGCCGGGCGGCGCTTCCGGAGGGAGCTTCGCGTTGGCGCTCGCGTCGAGCAGGAGCCCCGCGAGGTCCAGCTTCACGTCCGCGTCCAGCGCGCCCTCCTCGCCGCCGCCCTTGAGGCTCAGCTTCACGGGGCCCTTCGTCGGCTGCGTCAGGGCCGCGGTGGCCTCCAGCGTCGCGCCGAAGCCCTGCGTCGCCGCGGCGAAGTGTCCGGTGGCCTTGGCGTCCAGGTCCTCCAGCCGCGCGTGCCGCTCACCGCCGTCCTCCAATTCCTGGCGGAAGTCGACGTAGCCGTCCTGGAGCACCAGCTCGTCCAGGTCCACGCGCAGCTTGCCGCGCGGGCCGGGCGGCTCCTCGGGCTTGGGCACGCGGGGCGCAATCGCACGCGACAGGTTCAACCCGCGCTCGTCCTGGGCCAGGTAGAGGCGGGGCGCCTCGATGCGGGCCTCCGTCAATCGGACCTGTTGCTGGAGGAGCCCGCCCAGCCGCACCCGGGCCTCGACGCGGGCAATCTCCGCGACCAGCTCTCCCTCCGGGTCATACAGCTTCACCCCGGTGAGCACAGCGCCCGGCGGCGCCAGGTCCAGCCCGCCGATTTCGAGCCGCCCGGAGAACTGTTCGTTGGCGATTTGAAGCCCCTTGCCCACGAGGAACCGCTCGCCCGGCGCGGACGTCGCCCAGACGAGCACGCCCACCACGGCGAGCACGATGAATGCCAGGCCGCCGAGCAGCCCCCACAGCAGTCGTCGCCCCCAGCGTCGCCGACTCAAAACGCCTCTCCAATCGACAGGTGCAGCGCGCACTGTCCGTCAGGGGCGCCCGCGAAGGTCGCCTGCCGGGAGGTGGGTCCATCCGGCTTCCACTTGCTGCCGATGCCGAAGCATCCACCGGAGGTCGGATAGATGTACCCCGGCGTGGCCACGGGCAATCCCTGGCCCAGATTCAGCCGCCGCGCGATGTCCAGGCGGATGGGGCCCACCACCGTCAGGTAGCGCAGCCCCAGGCCCACCGCGTGGTAGTGCTCGGGACCGAACAACCGCGGCGCGCGCGGCGAGTCGAAGCCCTCCACCCCCACCAGGCCCGAGTCCCAGAACGCCGCCAGCATGATGCTCTCGGTAATCTGGTAGCGCAGCTCCAGCGAGGTCTCTATCAGGCTGTTGCCGCCCACCGGCACCGTCTCCCACTCCTCGGTCTGCACCGCGGTGTCGGGCTCGCCATCCCCGTCGGTGTCCTCCTGCTTCTCGAGCGCCGCCAGGGGCGACAGTCGCTGGCCGTTGAAGCCGCGCATGGACGTGGCGCCGCCGGAGAAGAAGCGCGTGACGATGGAGCTCTGCGAGTCCCCCGCCGGGTTGAGCGTCCCCATCCGCAGCTTGCCCGCGAGCACCACGCGCTTCTCCTCGCCGAAGGAGCGGTAGAAGCGCAGGTCCGGCAACAGCCGCACGTAGTTGAAGTCACCCTGCAGCAAGCCGCCGCCCTTCTGCACGGACAGGCTCGCGTAGTAGCCGTCGCGCGGCTCCACCGGGTCGTCGCGCCGGTCCCACGCGAAGGCGATCTCCAGGAAGCTGAGCGCCACGTCACAGCGTGTCTGCCCCTCGCCGCAGCCGAGGATGACGGGCGGCACGCGCGAGTCCGCGCTCACCCGGCCCGACAGCCGGTACACCTGGAGGTTGTAGGACGGGAAGACGGAGAAGTTGCGGTGCGGCTGCCAGATGACGCCCGTCTGCAGCCGGCCGCCGTAGAAGTCGTAGGCCTGCTCCAGGCCCTTCTCCAGCGTGAGCGAGGTCTGCTGGCGCAAGTCCCGGAAGAGGAAGCGCGGCTGCTCGTACTCGCCCGTCACCTCGAACACGGGGCCCTGCTTCGACGTGCTCAGGATGTTGGGGATGAACGCGTAGCCCACGCGCCCCCGCAGCGTCACCCGGCGCAGGCCGCCCAGGAAGTTGCGGTGCGTCCACTCGCCCAGCGCGCGGACCTCCTGGCGCGCCGCGTCCACGCCGATACCACCACCCAGCCGCACCGAGCGGAACGGCGCCTCGCGCACGTCCACCACGACGGGCACCGTGGCGGACTCGCGGTCCGGCGCGCCCCGGTTCACCTTCACCGCGCCGAACACGCCCATGCGGAACACGCGCGCCTGCGCCTCCGCGAGCGCCGTCTCGCTGTACCAGTCCCCCTTCCGCAGCGCGCCCTGCACCTGCTCGATGATGCGGCGCGGAGGCACCTCGGGGTTGGCGTCCGTGGCCACGAAGGTGTTGCCGAAGCGGTAGCGAAGCCCCGGCTTCACCTCGAGCCGCACCTGGGCCAGCCGCGTGTCCACGTCCACCTGCACCTCGCCCGACACCTCGGCTTCCGCGTAGCCCTGCTCGCGCAATTGCTCCTGCATCGCGCCCTTGGACTCCTCCCACGGCCCCTCGCGGAAGATGTCGCCCTTCTTGAAGGGCAGCTTCGACTCGAGCCGCTCGCGGTGCTTGCCGCGCTCCTCCTCCGGCAGCGCCTGCAGCCCCTCGATGGTGATGTCGCCGATGCGCGTGGGCTCACCCTCGTTCACCTCGACGAAGAGCTCCACCGCGTCGCCCTTGGGCTTCACCTCGCTGTCCACCACCTCCGCCTGGTAGAAGCCCTGGGCTTGGTAGTAGCGCTCGATGCGGCGCAGGTCCGCCTGCCACGCGTTGGGGTCGAAGTAGTTGGGCCCGCCGAAGGGCCAGAACGCCCACCACGGCGTCTGCGACGTGAGGATGCGGTCCTTGATGTCGCCCGCGCTCACCTGCTTCGTGCCCTCGATGTCGAGCTTCGCGACCTTGGGACCCGGGGGCGGGGTGGACGTGGTGGCACAACCCGCCATGCTCAGGAGCAGGGCGACGGTGGCGAGGCGGAGGAGTCGGAGCAGGTCAACGGCCACGGACTGTTCATACCCGGAAGGCAAGAGGGTCAGCGCGTCTTGTGGAGGACGACCTCCTCCCTTTGTCGCATTCCAACGTCTCTTCATCCCGGGCTCTGTCGGCAAGTCCTTGCTCGAAACACCTGGAGACGTGCAAGCCGCGCCAAGGTGCGCCAGATTGGGGCCCATGCTCCTGTCCCGGCGAATCAGAGTCCTGGTGTTCTGCGTGGTGTCGGCGCTCACCTCCGCCTGCGGCGTGGATGAGGACGAGATCGTCCGAGTTCGAGAAGGTGAGAGCCTCGCGGACGCGGAGTACTGCGGCTCCTTCGGCTGCGAGCAGATCTACGAGTTCTGCGCCGAGGTATTCCTGGAATTCGGCCGCTCCCCGCCCATCTGCGTCACCGAGGACGTCTGCGACAGGCTCGAGTGCGCGAACACCAACCGCCGCTGCGCCATCTTCGATGGCTTCCCCGGGCAGGTGAAGTGCATCGACTGACGTAGTGGCCGCGCCACCGCGCCCGGGTGCGAATCACCCCGGGCACGGCAGTTAGGAAGGCGTCCTTCAGCGGCGAGCGGAGGCGGTGAGCCAGGCCAGCTTCTCGGCGGCCTCGCGCGTGGTGGCGTCGTTGAGCAGCGAGCCCACGTCCTGGGCGATGCGGTAGGCCCAGTTCGAGTCGCTCATGGAGCCCGGCAGGTTGATGCGGTCCCGGGTGCCGAGCACGTCCTGCCAGGGCAGCACGCACAAATCGCTGCCCGAGTTGAGCGCCGCGGCCAGCAGGGCCCGGTGCACCTCCGGGGTGAACTCGCGCGACACCGGCACGCCGTGGAGCTCCGGCCAGGCGCGGGCGGCGGCCTGACGCTCGTCGTCGCGGGCGCCCTCCCACCACTCCACCATGGTGTCGGTGTCGTGGGTGCCCGTCGTCACCAGCGAGATTGCGGGGAACTGGTGGGGGTTGCGGTACGTGTTGTCGTCGCGCTCCCAGCGCATCACGCGGTAGCCGGGCAGCTTGAGCTCCGCGAGGATGTGGCGCACGAACGGCGGAATCACGCCCAGGTCCTCGGCGACGATGCCCGCGCCCTCCGAGAGCAGCTCGAAGTGCTTGCGGCCCAGCCGCTTGTGGCTCTCCTCGTCCGGCGGGATGAAGCGGCCGGTGGGCGTCTCTTCGTCGCGAATCCACTGACGGAAGTAGCCCACCGCGTGGTCCACGCGGCGCAAGTCGTAGTAGCTGGCCGCCTTCTTCGCGCGCGCCTTGAGCCAGGCGTAGTCGTCCTTCTGCATGGCGGCGAAGTCGAAGTAGGGCAGGCCCCAGTCCTGGCCCGTGGCGGAGAAGTCATCCGGCGGCACGCCCAGCCGCGCGTCGCGGCGCAGGATGGTGGGGTTGGCCCAGCAGTCCGCGCTGTCCTGGCCGATGATGAACGGCTCGTCGCCGCACAGGAGCACGTCCTGGGCGCGGGCCTTGGCGCGCGCGGCGTTCCACTGCTCCTCGGCCACCCACTGCAGCCACGCGTGGTAGCGCACCCGGCGCTCCAGCTCCTTGCCCTTGGCGGCGAGCGCCTCCGGCTGGCGGGTGCGCAGGCCCTCCGGCCACTCCCACCACGCGCGGCGGTTCTCCTGCTCGCTGATGGCGGTGAACAGGGCGTAGGTCTCCAGCCAGCCGGCCTGGGCGTCGCGCCATTGGGCGAAGGCGCGGGCTCGCTCGGACTGGGAGGCCCAGTGCTTCGCCTCGAAGGTGTCGAACGCGCGCGCCAGGGCGGCGTCCTTCAGGGGGAAGACCAGGTCGTACCGGATGCGCGGGGCGCTCCGGGCCTCGGCGAGCTGGCGGCGCTGCTCGTCGGAGAGCGCGGCCTCGCCGCCCGAGGCGGTGAACTCCGGCAGCGCGTGCAGGTCGATGAAGAGCGGGTTGAGGCCGAACGCCGAGCGGGTGGCGTAGGGGCTGGAGTCACCCGGCGCGGTGGGCAACAGTGGCAACAGCATCAGCAGGCGCTGACGCCCGAGCTTCATCCAGGAGAACAAGCCGTCGAGCGCGCCGAAGTCACCGATGCCGAAATCCGTCGGGGAGCGCAGGGAGAAGAGCGGAAGCAGGAGACCGGAGAGCCGGCCAGGGGTGGACATGGTGCGGCGCAATCTGCACCAGCCCCGCGCTGGAGTGAACTGGTCCGACGACAGGAAGTGCAGGGCTGTTTTCCGCTGGTGGACGGATGTCCATTCCAGAGCGCATGACGGCCCTGGCCGGTACACTGCTGGACGTGAGCGTGTTGCCTTCGTCCTTCTACGCGCGCCCGGCCCTCGTCGTGGCGCGGGAGCTGCTCGGTACGTTGCTCGTGGTGCAGGCGTCCGACGGCGCCCGGCGGGTGGGGCGAATCGTGGAGACTGAGGCCTATATCGGCGAGCACGACCTGGCCTGCCACGCCGCCAAGGGGCTCACCCCGCGCACCGAGGTCATGTTCGGCCCACCGGGGAAGGCCTACATCTATCTCATCTACGGAATGCACCACTGCTTCAACGTGGTGACGGACGCGCCCGGGGTGGGGGCGGCGGTGCTGGTGCGCGCGGTGGAGCCGGTGGAGGGGCTGGACGCAGGCGCGCGCACGGACGGGCCCGGCAAGCTGTGCAAGGCGATGGGGCTGACGCTCGCGCACAACCGGGGGGACCTGGCCTCACCGGGGCTGCACCTGCTCCCGGGTGTGGCGGTGGAGGAGGGGCGGGTGGAGCGAGGGCCGCGCATCGGCGTGGAGTACGCGGGGGCGTGGGCCGACGAGCCCTTCCGGCTGTGGGTCCGGGACAGTCAACATGTCAGCAAGCGGCCTGGGACGAGGCGTCGCAACCGCGCTTGACGAAGGCGCTTCCGGCTGGTTGGGTGCGCCCCGCCATGTCCGACGAGGTCGCCACGGAAGATGATCGCCAGCTCCTCGCCCGCGCGCAGGACGGGGACATGTCCGCCTTCGAGGCCCTGGTGGGCATCCACCAGGACAAGGTGTACGGTCTGGCGCTGCGGATGACGCGCTCGGAGGCGGACGCCGCCGAAATCACCCAGGACACCTTCCTGTCGGCCTACCAACATCTCAAGGATTTCCGCGGGGATGCGGCCTTCGGGTCCTGGGTGCACCGCATCGCGGCCAACCACGCGCTCATGCGCCTGCGCCACCGGCGGGTGGCCCAGGCGGCCGAGGCAGAGCTCCAGGGGCCGGAGTTCACCCCCCGGGGTACGCTGGCGGACTACCCCCAGACGGACTGGAGCCGGGACGCCGAGGAGAAGGCCCTGGACGCGGAGCTGGGCCAGGCCATCCGGCAAGCGGCGGACCGCCTGCCCGAGGGGTATCGTGAGGTCTTCCTCTTGAAAGACGTGGACGGCCTCAGTTACGAACAGATTGCGGAGGTGACGGGGGATTCCATCCCCGCCATCAAGAGCCGCCTGCACCGGGCTCGTCTCGCGCTCCGGGAAGCCATCGACGCCTTCTACAACCGCGACAATCCCGGGCCGTGAAACGCGAACGGGGGGCTCCGCATCTTCCGAAGCGAGGACGAGGGCGCGCCGCAGCCAGCCGAGGTTCGGATGTACACCTGTAAAGACTCCATCAACCTCCTGCTGGAATACCTCGAGGGCGAGATGTCGCCCGAGGATTCGCGCCATCTCCAGGAGCACCTGTCCGGGTGCAGCCCCTGTGAGGAGTTCCTCCGCACGTACCGGGCCACGCCCAGTCTGTGCAAGCGCGCGCTGGCGGCGAGGATGCCGAAGGAGGTCAGCACCAAGCTGACGGACTTCCTTCGCACCAAAATCAAGTCCGCCTCGTGAACCTGAAGCAACTCTCGCTCCCGGAGCTGGAGGCGGCGCTCGCGCCGCTCTCCCCGTCGCCCACCGCCGTGCGCAAGGTGTTCGCGGCCGTCTTCGCCCACGGCCGCAAGTCCGTGACGGAGGTGGCCCGCTCGCCCCAGGTGCCCCGCCGGGTGACGGACTACCTGGAAGCCCACGCCGAGATGCCGAGCCTCCAAATCGTGGAGCGCCGCAAGGCGGACGACGGCTTCGTGAAGTACCTCTTCGACTCCCCGCTGGGCGGGCGGATTGAAGCGGTCCGCATCCCCATCTTCGATGAGAAGTACGTCATCTGCGTGTCCAGCCAGGTCGGCTGCGCGCTGGCGTGCGACTTCTGCATGACGGGGAAGTTGGGCTTCAAACGGAACCTGTTCACCTGGGAGATATTGGACCAGGTGCTGCAGGTGAGGGCGGAGGCGGACCGGCCGGTGCGGGGTGTGGTGTTCATGGGGATGGGCGAGCCGCTGCTGAACTACAAGGAGACGCTGCGGGCGGCGGGCATCCTGTCGAACCCGGCGGGGTTCTCGATTGCGGGCACGGCGATTACGTTCTCCACGGCGGGGCATGTGCCGGCAATCCGGCGCTACACGCGGGAGGGGCATCCGTACCGGCTGGCGTTCTCGGTGACGAGCGCGATGTCGGAGAAGCGGGCGAAGGTGCTCCCGATTGAGAAGACGCACCCGTTGCCGGAGCTGATTGAGGCCATCCGCGAGTACAGCCAGGTTCGGCGCGAGCGGGCGATGATTGCCTATGTGGCCATCTCCGGCTTCAACCTGGAGCGCGAGGACGCGGAGGCGCTGAAGGTGGCGTTCGAGGGGATTCCCATCAAGGTGGACCTCATCGACGTGACAGACCCGACGGGGAAGTACCTGCCGCCGTCGGCGGAGGAGCTGAGCGCGTTCCGGGACTACTTGCAGATTCTGAAGGCGCCGGTGGCGCGGCGGTACTCAGGGGGCAAGGAGATTGGGGCGGCGTGCGGGACGCTGGCGGCGACGCAGTACGGCGGCACGGTGATGCCGGTTCCTGGGGCTGCGACCACGACTCCGTGACCGTGGGCTTGGGCTCACTCCGTTGGCTGTGTCAGGTCTTCGCGGAGGATTCGTTCTCGCCAGCGTCGTGAGTGCTCGGCGAACAGCTTCTCGTTCTCCTCCAGACTCAGTCCTTTGGGCATCGAGGCCTCAAGTCGCAGCGCATCGTCGTAAATATTCAGGAAGCGCGCGCGCGATGCTCCCAGCCGTCGAAGCAGGGAGTGTGAAAGGACGCGTCCTGGTATTTCCAGAGCGAGTGCCCCTTGGGGATGAAGGCGGGGAACGTCACCGGGGCGTCGTCGATGAGCTGTTTGCAGAGGATGCATCGACTGAGTCCGGGGAAGAATTGCGCCATGAAGAAATCCGTTGGAGAGTGCTCGACTACTGAGTGGAGTCTTGGGTTGAGGCGTCGCTCTTGAGGAGCAGTTGCGCTCCGCTGTGGGCAAGCCGTTCTCGGAGCAGCTCCATCTCGACGCGTGTGCCCTCCGCCAATTGACGCGGCAGCGACTTCAGGAGTTCACCCGTGTCTTGGAGGCTCAGTCCCATGACGTGGCGGATTGAGTGCAGGACGTGGAGTTTCTGCGGGCTCGTTGCTTCGAGATGCAGCGCCCATCTCTCGTGCTTTTCGTAGAAGAGATGGCGGAAGTCTTCCGGGATGCGGGAGTCGTCGCTCTCGAAGGCGTCTCCGCATTCGAGGCAGTGGAACGAGCTGGCGAAGCTAAGTCCCGCGCTCCGTGCCGTCGCCGTGTGGACGCACTGCTGAAGTATTCCGCACTGACGACACGCCATTCTCGTAGTAATTGTCTCGCGAACCATCTCGTCGTCTTGAGGCTGCGGGGCCTTCTTGCTGCTAGCGATACATCCTCGCGCCCTCTTCGCCATGAAACTGTAGACGTTGCTCTTGTCGTCTTCGCTTTCGAGAAGGATGAGTGCCTCATCAGGACTGGAAACCATTACGGTAACTCTCTGTCCGGGCGAGTGGGGTCCTCGGTCCAGATGATGGCCTTGTAGGCTCTTGGGTTCTTTCGGTCTTGTCAGGGCTCGCTGCCTTCTACCAGCCTTGAGTTGATGGAGGTTCACGGAAGGCTGCTGCGATTCTATCTGGGCCTCGATGCGTAGATACCTGGAGCTGTAATATATTAAACGTTCAGATGCTATCGGACGTTGAGGTAGAGGCGCGGACGATATCAGTGGTTCGCGGAAATGACCTTCCGTGCCATGATTTCTGTGTTCTCCTGAAGGCCCAGTGCGAGTGCCTGTTGAAGGAGTTTGATGCATTCGTGGATGTCGTTGTATGGGATTTTCTCGTCGGTGCTCTGTTTGTTGAGCGCGAGCAATGTAATTAGGATGCGTGTTGCTGTTTCTCGTAGTGCGTGCATGTCGTGAATGCACAAGCTGGGGAGTGCTTCTGTGAAGCGAACTCGGTCCCAGCTCCGCATCGCAAATGCCATGGCGAGTGCGTTTACGATTTGCCGCGTAGAGCCGTCCCGCTGTTCGACGATGTTCATCACGAAAGAAAAGCCATCGAACTTCATCGAGATGAACTCGTCTTGAGTTGAATAGGGCAGGCTGCTGGCTCTATCCAGTTCTGCCTTGAGTCGTCGCCAAGGGGATTTGGGCCTGACATCGGCAAGGAGGGAGAGGACTTGGTGTCTATGTTTTTTCGGGAACACCGCGTCCAGCGAAAAAGGGCCACTTATCAGCCATTTTTGCGATGCCTTGTCCAGTGCATGTATGTAAGCACTGAGGTCGTCTTTTGAGAGGGTGGGGATCTCGTCGTGAATGAGTGTGATTTTCCCAGGGGGAAGCCATGAGAGGTCCTCAAAGGCTGCCAAGATTGTATCCCAGTTGTGTTCGAAGTGAGGGGGTAGACAAAGGGCGCTTGCTATCGCACGAATCAACTCTGACTGGCTGGAAATTTCGGTGCCAATATGTCCTGTGCGCGAATCAACGGGATGGAAATCGCTTGGGTTCTTAATGAAGAGAAGTGGCATGGGCGCCGGGGATTGTAGGTGAGAGATGGGATCGCACTGCGGTCGGGGGAGAGGGCGTCCGCGGACTTGACTCTAATGCCGGCCCAGGGGCGGCTCAAGCCCCCTATATCGACGAGGCAAGGCCCTGGGCCAGTGGTGACGGGCAGGGTAGCCAGTCACAGGTTCTCTTGCCTTGCCAACAGGGCGGGTTGGGCCCTATCGGGAAGGCAAGAGAAATGGGATGGGCTAAGTGCTGCTCAGTGTTCGTTGTGCAGGGGAAGGGCTGGTTGTCTAACGCAACTTGTATCGGCGGAGGATGATTTCGCCCGATTGGATGGCTCCATTGAATTCATCAAGGAACTCCTGGTTCAGAATTCTTTCGAAGCCTGAGCCTCTTTGGACATCCGGGAGTTCCATGTCCATTGCATCTCCAATAAGGGAGCGCTCGGTTTCGGAAATACCAAAACGTTTAGCCAGTTCGTCTGGGATCTTGACTTCGATGATGCTTCTGGATCTCGCCAGTGTGTTGTTGTCATGCAGGGCGGGGGCTTGATTGGCGAAAAACTCAGCAGTGGCTCGCTCTTCGGCAAAGAAGACAGCGCCTTTCTTTCCTGCCGTGAACCCTCGTGCCTTGTAGAAGACGCTCCCCATGATTTTCGCAGAACGATTGCCAGTGGTTCCGTGGAAAAGCGTAATGAAACTCTTCGGATTGGCGATGTTCCGTAACATCCCTACACCACCGCTAGCGCCCTTGCCTCCCGGATACAGCGCTGCGCCGGCAGCCATGATGTAGAAAGCGGATTTGCCAACACCTAGGCCGCAGTCGATAGCTCCGGATGATGTGCAAGCGGTTCGTGCCCCCACGACGCTCTCTCCTGCCGATACGAACGGTACAAACTCGTTGAGGGCGAGGCTTGCTGCCGCCACTTTGCTAATAGGCGCGTAGCGGTCATACGCAGTTGATGACGAAAGCATGCTCTCGAGTTGCCCCTTTGCGAGAGCACGCCCTGCATGACACGAGAGCATCGTTCCGCAGGGGAGTAGATTTGCGATGGAGTCAGCTGCGTTTGTAGTTGCGGTCAGCAGCGATGTTAGAGCTGACTTTGACGAGCCGGAGCTTTGTCCGATGTCGTTCGTGTGATGAGCATCGGGCTGGGTCTTGGCGTCGTCGAGCGACTGGACGGTGGGGACCCTGAGGTCGACGTTGGGGAGAAACAGGGACGGGCCCTGTATGGACATGTGCCGCTCTAGGGCGCTCGTGATGAGACTCTGGTGCGACTGCGGCGCCCCTGTCCAGCCTCCGCCCCAACTGCTGACTAAGCTCCCCCCGTAGGGCGTGAAGCCACTGGGGTCGGTGTAACGGGTGGGGTTGTTGAGGACGTACGAGTACGCATTGTAGGCCTGAGCGGAGCCCGGCTCGGCGATGACCGGGTCCACGCTGAGGAACTTCATCATCCGCGGGTCGTAGATGCGCCCGCGCATGTTGATGAGACCCTGCTCGTCATCCTGCTCGTGTCCCGTGTAACCCCGTCGCGCGCCCGTATGGCTCGTCGTAGAGGCCTGGGCAAGGTTCGTCGCCTGGCGCCTGCCTCCGAAGGGCTCGTATTTGATGCGCTCGAGCATCGAGCCTGAGGCATCTGTCACCGTGTCGGGGCTGCCCTGCGGGTCGTTGAGGAAGTAGCGCGTGGACTCCGACGTCGAGCCCTCGTTCCAGGACACCTCGGCGACGACGCCCTCGGGGCTGGGGATGCTGACGACGTGGGTGACCGTCAGCCCCTGCTTGTGCCGCTGGTAGAGACCGCCGACGTAGAGGGTCTCTGCCGAGCCATCACTGGAGCGCTTGCGGACGCGCGTGCCGGAGGCGTCGTAGTCGAAGCGGACGGTGCCGCTCGACGAGGTGATGCTCTCGGGCAGGTTGGAGGGCGCGTACTGCACCGAGCGCACCAGTGCGCCTTGGGCATCACGCATCGCGAGCTGGTTGCCGCGGTGGTCGTACTCGTAGGTGAAGGACTCGGCGCCCAGCTGAGCCCGCTTGACGGCGTGAGGGCCACCCGAGGTGCCGCCGGTGTACTGGAAGCTCGCGGAGGGCTCCCAGCCGGAGACAGGCGAGCGGCTGAGCATGTTGCCGAGCTTGTCGTACTCGAAATGGGCATCGAGCGTCTGGCAGTCCTGCTGGACCTTCCAGCGCTCGAGCCGGTCCAGCGCGTCGTAGGTGTACTTCTGCGTGACGCCAACGATGAGATCATGGCGTGCGGCGACATTGTCGTTGTAGGTGTAGTCGTAAGCGAGACTCTGGATCTTGTTTCCGTTATGGCGAGCCTCCTGGAAGCGCAGGCGCCCCTGGCTGTCATACTGGAAGCTCCTTGCAACGCCATTGCCATAATGAGCCGTCTTGAGCCGGCCCATGCTGTCTCTCGCGTACGCTCGCCAGTAGATGGCAAACGGGCTTGAAATGTTGGTCGAGTAGATGGTCGCGAGACTCCCTTGATTCGTGAAGGAGTACCCCAATGTCATGGGCACTCCATTGCGCGCGACCGGATAGGTGAGCCGTTTCACTCGCCCGAAATCGTCGTATTCGCGACTCATCACCAGAGTCTCGCCGCCCACTCTCAGTGCAGTGTCCGTCTCGCGCCCGAAGGGGTCGTACACGTGGTCCTTGATGACGACACCATCGGGGTTGTCATCAGGCGTACGGGTCGTACGCGACAGGCGTCGCATCGCACCTGGACCACTGTCATAGACGTAATCCAGACGCTCCTTCTCGTTGGTCGCCGAAAGGACCCGCCCCAGGAGGTCGCGCTGATACGTGGTCGTCAACCGGCCCGTCGTCCCAGAGGGAGCGTCCGAGTGACTCTTGAGCTCGCCAAAGGCGTTGTAGAGGAACAGTCGTGTTCCTGCGCTGGGGTCGACTGAACGCTCTACGCGTCCAGACGCATCGTAGAAATGGGAGCTCCGGTTCCCAGCAGGGTCGTCAACATGTTCCAATCGTCCGAAGGGGCCGTAGGTGTAGGCCATGGTTGCTTCCAGAGCCGTTCCAGGCGCCTCGGTTGCCCGGGTCATCAGCCCGCGGAAGTCGACGAGCGTCCGCTTCATCTGCCCGGCCGCGTCGATTGAGACAGCCTGCGAGATGTAGGGCGCAGTCGATGCGTACAGGAGTGTCTCGACGAGCATGCCGCGAGGCCCGGTGGCCGAGTCGCTAACGCGGCGCGCCGTGACTCGCCCAAGCGGGTCGTACTCGAATGCCTCCCATGACGGCATCTCCGTCGTCAGTCGAGGGGCTTCCTGTTTCACCACGCGCCCCAGGTCGTCATATTCGGTGGTGGAGAGCACGGTCTGTCCATCAAACCGCAGCGCACGGTGCGATACCGGGCGGCCGAGGACGTCGAACGACGTCGTGGTCTCATTCACTCCTGCCGCGCCGGTATTCGTGTCTGCCTGGACGCGGAACTGGGGCGTCGAGCCCTGCCACTCGTAGAAGCTTCGCACGATGGACTTGTCCGCAGGTGCGGCCGACGGTCCTTGATAGAGGGGCGTCGCGATTCGCTCGCGGCCGAAGCCATCATATTGGATTCGCATGTGGACCCCATTGGGGTCTTCCGTCTGCGCAAGAACGCCGAGGCCCGGATGGAAGAGGTAGCGCCAGGTGGCGCCCTCAGCGTCCGTGGTGGTCGCGAGTTGCGTCTGGTCCAGATCGTCGTAGCTCACTGACTCCGTGCGCACTTGTCCGCTGCCATGCAGTGAAACGTGCACGACGAGTCCCTTGTCGTTTCGAGCGAAGACCGTCTTGAGATACGTCTCCGAGGTCGCCGGCGTTACCGCCTCTCCTTCGAGAGACGGTGCTATCTCGGTGCTCTCCAGTTGCCCCTGCGTGCCGTAAGTCATCCGCTTCGTATGAACATTGGCGGCAGCGGGCTGCCCTTGACATCCAACCTCCACGCTTCGGGCACACGACATCCAAGAGGTCGTGGCGGTCCAGACCCCGGTGGGCACCCAGTTCACGGAGTCGAATTCGCCAGGTTCAATGCTCGTCCGAACCTGTTCGGTCTTGTCGGCCCCGTGAATCAACGATGTCTGAGAGATGGGGGTGCCCTTGTCGTCGAGCTCGAGCAGACTCTCTTTCTCGGACACCACGGTTGTCGAGGCACCCTTGACCTCTCTCACCGTTTCCACGAACCGTCGCGCGTACTGCTGGTAGGAGGGGGCGTAGCCCTGTGGCGTCCGCGCATACGTCCAGTTTCGCTGGGTCCGCAGCGCGGTGTTGGCGTCCATCTGTACTTGAATCACCTCCTCGCGCGGGAGATGCGCCTGGAGCGAGGATGCCCTTCGGTTCGGGCCCTCCAGCGTGGAGATGTTGTCGAAGCTCGTGGTCGTCCGGGCGGCCGTCACTTCGTCAATGACGATTCGTTGACCGAAGCCGAGCCACCCGAGTCCTCGGGTGTCGGAGAGGCCATCACGGTAGAGGTAGTGCCATCTATTCACTCGCCGCTCGTTGACGGTGAGTGCCATGCTGGAGACGACCCGCATCGACTCAGGTGCCAGGCGGAGCCAGGGCTTCTGGGCATCCTCGATGTAGGAACTCGAGTAGAACGGCTCGATAGGAGGAGCGCTGCCGAGAGGGTTTTTCTGTGACAGAGGGGTGTAGGTAAAGGAGTAACTGGCGTCTCGATTGAATCTGACGGCCTTGAGGGCATCCGTCGAGTGGCTCCGCAGCGCGACGCGAAGCTCGTTGCCCTGCCTGTAGGTGAAATCCAGCAGGCCATCGTTGTTCACATCGACGACCTGGGCCCATTCGAGGTTGTCCCCGCTGGGCACGGAGGCCAGTTCTTCGAAACGGGAGAACTCTCCCTTCGGACCCGCCAGCCACAGTTTGACAGGGGTGTTTCGCTTGAAGATGGCCAGGTCGATGCGCCCGTCACCGTCGAAGTCACCGTGTTCAGTCTTGGCGCCCTCCAGCCTGGTAGCGAGGTCGCTGGAGAGCACGGTTTTCCGGACGGACTTGAACCCGCTCCCCGAGTTGAGTTGGACCCAAAGCTCTGGCGCTGTATCGGTCACGTACATGTCGCCAAGCGTGACGGCATCGCTCAGTCCATCTCCATTGACGTCAATGAAGTCGAACGTGAAGGCTCGCGTCGACTCGAAGAATGGAGGGCGCTGCGGAGGCTCCTTGATTCTGGTCTTGATGACCTTCATTTCAGCTTCGTTGGGATTGTCGTCAGAGAACTCGGAATAGGAGAGCGCATCGAGAAGGCCGTCCCCGTTGAGTCCGACGCCGAGGAGACTCATCTTTCCGCTGCCATCGAGGTCCACTGCGCGGACGCCGAAGCGAGAAGGCAAGAAGAATCCGGCAGGAGTCAGCTTGGTGATGCGCTTGGTCGCGGGGAAGACTTGAATACTGTTCAGAGGCGAGGGAAGCCGATCCTCGTGTCGTCCCATCCAGACTCGGTCGTTTCTCACGTCCCCGTCGACGTCGAGCCAATATTGGGAGTTGGGCTCTGAGCCGGCGATCTCCGTGACCCCTGCTTCTTTGTGGACATAGCCGTACATCGGCGCGGGGTACTGGCCGCCTCTTGGGACCTCCCAGAAGCACGAGAGAGCCGTCACTGAAGACTTTCCGAATCCATCCCAGTCCGTCACCATGGGAAAGAGACCTTGCTCGTGTCTCTTGCCGCAGTAGTCGCCATCTCCTCCACCTTCGAAGATGACGTTGCCTTCGATATTGAACCAGGGGAACCACAGTGCGGCGCCAACGGAGTCAGATGCCTCAAGTGTGGGAGACGCTGCATCCGGGAACCGAAGAACCCGCATGATGTCCTGCCAATTCTCTTCCGTGTAGTCCGTGAGAGGATATTGCTCGGATGGATAGTGCCGATCCCGCTTCTGGAGTCGCTCGGAACGAGCGAAATAGGCGACACCCCGGCGCCCAGCCCCCAAGCCAAAAGAGTTGAGCCCCGCTCCAGCCGCGGCATCGCTGACATTCGTGGCAGGGGAAGTCTTGAACTCCCAGGAGCCTTGCTCCCATTCGAAGTGCAAAGGCGGCTTGCAGATGCTGTTGCCGTCACACTCGCGCAGTGTCGTCAGGAGACTGCGCTTGCTGACAGCCCCTTCGATGTAGTCGAAGTCGTAGTAGCGCAGCAGGACCGTCGAGAGGGCACTCTCCCCCGGAGCGAGCCCTGGCCCTTTCATGTTGATTCGCGAGAGTCTGAAGTCGCGGCCAACTTGAACGCCGCTCAAGTACCCCGAGAACGCATCTGACCGGTCTTCATACTCGAACGTAACTTCCCGGTGCCCTGGCTCGATGATGCCGGACGCGTTGCGGAACTGGGTGTAGACGATTCGAACTGGACGATGCCAGAGAGCAGTGTTCGCCTCAGCGGGAGCTTGTGCATAGAAGATCTCCATGCGGTTCCCGAACGGGTCTTCGACAGAGGAAAGAGCCCAGGCGATGACGGGTGACTCCGGAACCTCGGTCCAGGTGTTGCTGTTGGAGTCGTAGACGTTCGTCCGCTGACGGCGAAGGAGGGCATCGTTTCTCGCTCCCGTGCCGCGACCATAGGTGCGGATCAGCCCGTCCTTCCCTCGGACTTCGAATGTGCCCGGGTCGATGGGGCTGTTGCCTGGGGGGATGCGAATGGATGCGTAAGTGTCCTGCTCGGTCTTGAAGTGATTTTGTCCAGACGACGAGGGTACGAGCCTCATTCCATCCAGACAGTAGGCCCTCGAGTAATGGTTGAGTTCGGGGAAATAGATTGTGAGGGATAGTTCGACAGGGTGGAGCTTTCCATCTCTCGCAAAAGAATTGGGGCAGCGTGTGATCTGCGACAGCCCCGCGAGGTTGAATCCCGGGCCAAGAATGCCGTCGCTTCCCTGACTGTCGTAGACGATGGAGAGAGAAGGCTGGATTCCCGCTCGACCGGGAGGAACCCAGAGGGGGATGGACACCGCGGCTGACCCGCTGGCCGTGACGTCCGCCGAGAACGGGATGGCCCCTGGCGTCGACTGCCCCGCCGGCCCCGTAGCGAGAATCGTGTCCTGCCTCAGTTCAAAGGGAATGCTCTGGGCCGCACCCAGCGCCTTGGTGAGTTGCGTGGTGTGCTCTTCCTCCTGCTCCCGAGGACTGGATGGCGCGCAGCTGACGAGCTGGGCTCCATAGACAAAGAGCATGACGTGCGCGACGACGAACCTGCGCAACGAGGAATGATGATGGGATTTTTCTGGACTCATGATGGCAATGGACTCCGAGCAGGACGGAGGGCTTCCGCCTGGGGCTGCAGTCAATGGACTCGTGTTACTGGCACCGCGACTGTTCGCAGATGCCCGCTTCATCGATGTTTGCGTTGCAGTTGTTGTCGATGCCGTCACAGACTTCCGCGGCGCCGGGCCTTACGGTGGACCGGGTGTCATCACAGTCGCCCCCAAGCCTGGTCATGTAATTGGGCTGGCGGCACGCCCTTGTGCTCATCCAGGTGGCTCCATAGCCGTCTTGATCCTGGTCGGCATAGAAGTCGAGCCATGCATTCGGCTGGGTCGAATCATCAGCCAGCCCATTGCAGTCTTCGTCGATGCCGTTGGCGCAGACTTCTGGGACGGGGGGGCCGGGAATGCACGTGCCGTAGTCTCCCCATTCGCACACTTCTCGAGGGGGCTTTCCGTCACGGCTGGGCTCCATCCAGCACTCCGTGGTGCAGGTGGGAACACTGCGCGCGCAAGCCCCTACACCGCAGGTCCTCGGGGGGACGTCGTCCACCTGGCCATTACAGTCGTTGTCGATGGAGTCGCACCGCTCTCCCTCAGGAGGCAAGGGCGTGCAGGACTGTTCGACTCCATTGCGGCATGCCGGGACGCTGTTCGCGCATGCGCCGACACCGCAGGTCTTCTGGGCCGACGGGTGAACCGCGGCGTTCTTGTCGTTGCAGTCCTGGCTGTTCAGGGACGCCCCAGAAGGGACGCTGCAGCCACTGCCAATGGGGGCGCTCGCGGCGCCGAAGCCGTCGCCATCCTCGTCACGGTAGAACGTGAGTTGCACGCCCTCGTCCGTCATTCCATTGCAGTTGTCGTCAACCCCATTGCAGCTCTCAGCGGGCTTGGGGGAGCCCGCGACGCAGTAGTTGGATCTCCAGGTGCAGACCTCAACGGGGGGCTTCCCATCATGGCGCTCTTCCAATTCGCAGAGGGTGGCGCATGCAGGCACCGTGCGCCGACAGAATCCAACACCACAAGAGACCGGAGGAAGGTCATCCACCTGGCCATTGCAGTTGTTGTCGATCTGGTCGCAGACCTCCTCGGTGGGAAGCCGGGGCGTACAGACCTGCTCGACTCCATTGATGCAGGCCTGGACGCTGGCCGCGCAGGCTCCGATGCCACAGGACTTCACGACGCCCGGCTTGACGGCGGACGAGGCGTCATTGCAGTCGGTCGCATCCGTCACGTAGCCCGAGGGCTGGCCGCAGGAGTCCCTCCAGGTCGACGGCAATCCAAAACCATCGCCATCCGCATCGCGGTAATATCTCCGCCACTGCCAGATGGAGGCGTTGTTGTCGTCGCAGTCGCTGTTGTTGCTGACCCAGCCAGACTGGGCACAGGCTGCTTTCCCGACGCCCGCGCCCTTTCCGTCACCGTCTGCGTCACGGTAGAGGGTGAGAATCAGTCCTTCGTCGGTGAGCCCGTCGCAGTCGTTGTCGACGCCGTCACAGACCTCCGGAGTGCATTCGGGGAAGGGGTCGGGGAACGGCTCGCAACCATTGCAGGCCATGGGGGCAGCCGTGGGGCCTGCGTCGGCCTGGGACAACGGTCGCGTGGGCTCCGAGGCAAGGACGGGTGGTGTGACGAGAAGGATGAGAAGTGCCGTGAGATGCAATGCCTGGAGGGCAAGGCGGGGTGGCGGGCAACGCGCTTGAGTCATGGTGAGCCTTCGGTCGAGCGACGAGGGTCTCGCGATGCCCTGGCATGCGTCGGGATGGCCGTGTTCGGCCGTGCCGTCGAAGTGGGCTCGCGTGGTCCGCTGTTGTGCAACGGACGCGCCGGAGGTCTTCCTCGACGGAGGGCTGCGCAGGGCCCGGTACGAGTCCGCAACACGGGACTCGAGTCCAACGCCGATGATGCACAGCCAGAAGATTGCTGCTGGGGTGACCAGGAAGTGGGTCGATCCAGCCTCGGCTCAGGCGATCGAACTCTCACTCTGGAATGGGTGCGCCTTGGGTGGGCCCGTGCGCCAGTGCGGCGTCCGGGCCCTGGATGCGTCAGTCGCGTGGCTCCGTCACCTGGTCCACCTCGTGGGACTCAGCCTTGGGACGCAGTCCCGGACTGGGTGAGGAACACCTTGAACTGGAGCGAGACGAAGAGGGGCTTGGGCGGCGTGAAGCCCGCTTGCTCGAGCATTCCAGCCAGGGCCGCGTCGGACTCGATGGGCGTCACCTTGGCGTCGAAGAGCTTGCGACGATGGTCCAGTTCCTCCTTGGGGATTCCATGGGCCCGCAGGCGACGGAACTCCACATCTGTCAGCACCGGGTCCTTTCCGACGCGGCAGCCGATGACCAGAGGCGCTCCCGGCTTGAGCCGACGGGCCACCTCGCGCAGCAGCCCCAGGCGGGCCGCGTCCCCTTCGACATGGTGCAGGATGCCCATCATCTGCGCGCCGTCGAACGGAGGACCCTCAGGGAGGCTCTTCAGCTCCCCCATGTGGATGTGCGTGCGAGAGAGCAGGCCCTCGGTCTCCAGGCGCTTCCGAGCCACGTCGAGCATGGCCGAAGAGGGGTCAATGCCCGTGAAGCGCCAGCGCGGAACATCGAAGCGCAGGTAGGGCACCAGCTCCGTCCCCGTGCCCAGGCCCACGGCGAGCAGGGATGCGTCCTGCTGGCCATCGAGCCGGGCAGTCATCGCGCTGACCACCAGCTCGTACATGGCCTGGACGCCGGCGAGGCTGAGAGCTGCCTGGGCATCGTAATGAGCAGCGCGGTCCGCGCCGAAGCCCGGGACGATGTGCTGGACGGAATGTGCGGAGTGGTCGTGCGCCATGGGGTGTCCTCGAGAAGCCCGCGTGAGGCGGGTGATTGATTCGAGGATGCGCCCCAAGGCTCCAGGCCGGTAGAGCGCGGCTTCAGGTCACATCGGCGGATTGTGGGGCCGGTGGGCGCCTCAATCGCGCCTGGGGTGACTTCCTGGGACGTTACGCCCAGGAGGCAGGACGGAGTCCGCTTCCCACTATCGCCAACGGAGCGCCCGCCCTCCTGCCGAGGACCGGCAGGAGGGCTTGTTGCTTCTCAGCTGGACCCACACCTGGTCAGGCGGTGGTCCTGAGTCCCATGACCCGCTTCAAATACGCCATCGAGCGCATGGGCGGGCACGACAGAACAGCACGCTGGAACTCATCGGGTGGCACGTACTCGTGCGCATCAATGTAATGAACCACGGAAGATGGCGCGACATACACGACACCCTCCTCACCGGGCACGTACAGGTTCGCTACCCCCAGCGTGACCCGTTGCTCTTCGAAGGTGAGCTGACCGGGTCCACCACTGAATCGACACAGCGTGCATCGATGGATTCCTGCGTAAGTGACGGGCTGCCAGGGGTCGACCAGCAACCCTACCAGGGCCTTCATGAACTCCGGTGTGACGTCTCCCTTGGGATGGTCGAAGCCGCGCTCAATCCAGCCTACGGCTCGTAGCTTCGGGGATTCGAGACCGGGAAGTGATATCGGCTCCAGATCGAAAACGTGCATCAGTGAGCCCCTGGGAAGAAGGTCCGCCAGATGCCATGACTGCTCTGGACCGTTCCATCCGACATCAGCACGGCCTTGCCTTGAGGAGCAAGCACTTCGGCCCCCAGCTTGTTGGCCAGATTCTGGGCAAGGCCTCGGTCACAAGCACCCGAATCGCAAGCGACAAGGAAGATCTTCTCTCCCTTCTTCCACCCCGACTTCTCGATGAAGCGAGCGAGGGCTCGATGACCTACTTTGACCCATTCTCCTCCGCGCAACAGCCATGCGGACTTCGAATCCGCATGTGTGGCCACGGTGTAGTACCCCTCCAGCGGCTTGATGTTCGGTGCGTGCTTGGCCAGGTCATCGAGGTCTGCGACAAGCTGTGTTCCGGCGGCAGTCGCAACGGGAGTCGCTCTACGCGTCACGAGCGAAGAGACGCGTGTTGCGACTCCTGATGCGCTTCGTCCCATCGAGTAGATGGCCGCACCTGCTGCCAGCGTATAGAAGCCCGCCTTGCCGATTCCGACTGCACAGCTGCCCACGGTGCCGGTCGTGCACGCCGACTTGGCCCCCAGGACTCCCTCACCCGCCGACACGAACGGGATGAACTCGTTGATGGCGAAGCTGGCCGCCGCGAGCTTGCTGACCGGCGCGTAGCGGTCATAGAGCGCCGACGCGTTGACCATGCTGTCGAGCTGCGACTTCGTCATCGCCCGGCCCAGATGGCAGCCCACCATCACACCGCACGGAACCTTGTCGGCGACATCGTTGAACGTGCTCGACGCCGTCGTGAGCAGGGACGTCAGCCCGCTCTTGGACGAGCCCGAGCTCTGGCCGATGTCGTTCGTGTGACGCGCATCGGGCTGGGTCCTGGTGTCATCCAGGGACTGGATGCTGGGCACCTTGAAGTCGACGCTGGGCAGGTACAGCGATGGCCCCGGCATCGACAGGTGCCGCTCCAGCGCGCTCATGATGCGGCTCTGGTGCGACTGCGGCGCGCCCGTCCAGCCTCCACCCCAACTGCTGACCAGCTCCCCGCCATACGGCGTGAAGCCGCTGGGGTCGGTGTAGCGCAGGGGGTTGTTGAGGACGTACGAGTACGCGTTGTAGGCCTGAGCGGAGCCCGGCTCGGCGATGACCGGGTCCACGCTGAGGAACTTCATCATCCGCGGGTCGTAGATGCGCCCACGCATGTTGATGAGGCCCAGCTCGTCGTCCTGCTCGTGTCCGGTGAACCCCCGGCGCGCGCCCGTGTGGCTCGTCGTGGAGGTCTGCGCCAGGTTCGTCGCCTGTCGCCTGCCACCGAAGGGCTCGTACTTGATGCGCTCGAGCACCGTGCCCGAGGCATCCGTCACCGTGTCGGGGCTGCCCTGCGGGTCGTTGAGGAAGTAGCGCGTGGACTCCGACGTCGAGCCCTCCTGCCACGACAGCTCGGCGACGACGCCCTCGGGGCTGGGGATGCTGACGATGTGGGTGACCGTCGAGCCCTGCTTGCGGCGCTGGTAGAGGCCACCGACGTAGACCGTCTCATCCTGTCCATTGTCCGCGTACTTGCGGACGCGGGTGCCGGAGGCGTCGTAGTCGAAGCGGACGGTGCCGCTCGACGAGGAGATGCTCTCGGGCAGGTTCGCGGGCGTGTACTGCACCGAGCGCACCAGCGCGCCCTGGGCGTCGCGCTGCGCGAGCTGGTTGCCGCGGTGGTCGTACTCGTACGTGAAGGACTCGGCGCCCAGCTGGGCCTGCTTGACGGCGTGAGGGCCACCCGAGGTGCCGCCGGTGTACTGGAGGCTCGCGGAGGGCTCCCAGCCGGAGACAGGAGAGCGGCTGAGCATGTTGCCGAGCGCGTCGTACTGGAACTGCACGTCGAGCGTCTGGCAGTTCTGCTGGACCTTCCAGCGGTCGAGCCTGTCCAGCGCGTCGTACGTGTACTTCTGCGTGACGCCGACCATGAGGTCGTGTCGCGCGGAGAGGTTGTCGTTGGCCGTGTACTCGTAGGCGAGCTTCTGGACGTCGGTGAGGTGCTTCTTGGCCTCGGTGAAGCGCAGCCTGCCTTGCGTGTCGTAGCGGAAGACGCGAGAGACACCGTTGCCGTAATGGGCCGTCTTGAGCCGGCCCATGCTGTCGCGCTCGTAGGCTCGCCAGTAGGTCGTGATGCTGTTGGAGCGGTAGACGCTCGAGAGCGCACCCCGGTCGGTGTACGAGTAGTTGACCGAGAAGGGCTGACCATTGAGCTGCGCGGGATAGGTGAGGCGACCGACGCGGCCGTAGTCGTCGTACTCACGACCGAGGCTGCGCGTGGTGCCGGCCACCTTCTGGGCGAGGCCCGTCTCCCGGCCGAACACGTCGTAGAGATACGCGGTGTCGACAGCCTCCACCGAGGTCCCCGCGGGCGTGCGGCTCGCGCGGGTCAGCCGTCCCTTTCCTCCCGGTCCCTCGTCGTACCAGTACTGGAGGGACTCGCTCGGATTGGTCGCCGTGAGGACACGACCGAGCAGATCCCGCGCGTACGTGGTGGTGATGCGGCCGGCCGCTCCCTCTGGAGCGTCGGCGTGGCTCTTGAGCTCGCCGAAGGCGTTGTAGGCGAACAGTCGCGTCCCGGAGTTGGGGTCGACCGTGCGCTCCAGTCGCCCCGCGGCGTCATAGAAGCGCGAGCTGCGGTGATTGGCCGGGTCGTCAGTGTGCTCCAGGCGGCCGAAGGGACCGTAGGAGTACTTCATGGTGGCGGCCTTCGCCGTACCCAGGGCCTCGGTCGCTTCGACCATCAACCCACGGAAGTCGGTGAGCGACTTCTTCACCTGTCCGAGTGCATCCGTCGACGTCGCCTGCGCCGAGTAGGGCAGGGCCGCCGAATAGGTGATGCCCTCGACGAGCCTGCCGTTGGGCCCCGTCGACCCATCCGCGAAGCGGCGCGCCGTGACGCGGCCGAGCGCGTCGTACTCCTGCAGCTCCCAGGTGGGCGGCTCGGTGCTGGTCCTCGGCAGCTCCGTCTTCACCACGCGCCCGAGCACGTCGTAGGTGAGCGTGGTGGTCACCGGCTGACCATCGAAGCGCGGGGACTGGGTCGTCACCGGACGCCCCATCGTGTCGAACCGGGTGAGGGTCTCGTCGAACACGCCGTTGCCGGTGGCGACCCGCGTCCGGTGCTGCGGCAGCGTGCCGTTCCACTCGTAGAACGTCTCGACGATGGACCTGTTCGCCGGCGCCGCCGAGGGCCCCTGGTACAGCGGCGTCACGATGCGCTGGCGACCGAAGCCGTCGTACTGGAGGCGCACGTGCGCGTCGTTCGGGTCCTTCGTCTGGGCGAGCACGCCCAGGCCCGGATGGAAGAGATACCTCCAGGTGAGCCCTTGCGCGTCGGTGGTGCTCGCCAGCTGGGTCTGGTCGACGCTGTCGTACGTCACCGTTTCAGCGCGGGTGACGCCATTGGCGCCCTGTTGGGAGACCTGCTCGACCAGTCCCTTGGCGTTCCGCGCGAAGGTGGTCTTGAGGTAGGTCTCGGACGTCGTGGCCGTCGACGTCTCGGTGGAGCGCGACGGCTCGTTCTCGGTGGACTTCACCTGACCCTGTTCGTCATGGGTCACGGCCATCGTCCGGACGTTGGCGGCATCGGGTTGACCCGCGCAGCCCGTGCTGTTCGGGGGCAATCTGCCGCAGGACATCCACGAGGTCGTGACGGTCCAGGTGCCTCGGGGCAGCCAGGTGGCGGTGTCGAAGTCCGGCGTCGTGACGACCTTCTCCTGCTCGGTCGTCAAGGCGCCGTGGGTGAGCACGGTCCGCGACACCGGCGTGCCATACGCATCCAGCGTGGTGAGCGTCTCCGTCTCGGACACGGGCGTCAGCGTGCCGCCCCGGCGCTCGTTGACGGTCTCGGTGATGCGCGTGGCGTACTGCTGATAGGCCGGCGTGTAGGCCTGCGTCGTGCGCGAGTACGTCCACTGGCGCTTCGTCTCCAGCCGGGTGTTCGCGTCGAGCGGTATCTCGGTCAGCTCCTCCACCGGGAGGTGGGCCAGGGGCGCCATCGCCTTGCGCTCGGTGCCTTCCACCGCGGAGACGTTGTCGTAGGTTGTCGTGGTGCGAGCGCCCGTCACCTCGTCGATGACGATGCGCTGGCCGAAGCCCTTCCAGCCCAGCCCTCGGGTGTCGGAGAGGCCGTTGCGATACAGGTGCCGCCAGCTCTGGATGCGCTGCTCGTTGGAGTTGACGGACATGCGCGAGACGACGCGCATCGACTCGGGCGCCAGGCGCAGCCACGGCTTCGTCGTCGTCTCCGTGTAGCTCCTGGAGTAGAGGGGCTCGCTCGGCGTGACGGCGCCGTGCGGGTAGGCCTGGGAGAGCGGCGCGTAGTCGAACGAGTAGCTCAGGCCGGAATAGCCCTGGTACGTGGCGAGCTGCACGTTGCCGTGCACCCGCTTGAGCTCATCCACCGGCTTCTGGCGCCGGGCGATGCGCAGCTCGTTGCCCATGCGGTAGGTGAGGTCGAGCAGGCCGTCGTTGTTGACGTCGATGACCTGCGCCCACTCCCTGTTGTCACCGCTGGACGGAATCGACAGGTTCAGCAACTGGGTGAACTCACCCTGCGTGCCCGCCAGCAGCAACTGGATGGGGTGGCCCGAACGGAAGATGGCCAGGTCCACGCGGCCGTCGCCGTCGAAGTCGCCGTGCTCGGTCTTCGCGCCCAGCAGCGTGGTGTTGAAGCTCTCGGGGAGCTCCCGCTCACGCACCTCGGTGAAGCCCTTGCCGGTGTTGAACTGGACCAGGAGCTTCATCCGGGTGTCGGTCGCCTTCATCTGCCCCAGCGTCACCGCGTCCTGGAGGCCGTCGCCGTTCACGTCGATGAAGTCGAAGGTGAAGGCGTAGAGGCTCGGGAAGAAGAACGGCAGGGCGGGGGGCCTGCGCAGCGTGGTCGGCACGATGTTCAACTGGCCCGCCGTCGTGCTGCCCGAGGTGACCTCCCGGAAGCTGACCGCGTCCAGGAAGGTGCTGAAGTCCGGATGCGAGCCCAGTCCCACCAGGCTCAGCTTGCCGGTGCCATCCAGGTCAACGACGCGCGCGCCGAGCCGTGAACTCTGGGCGTAGAGCGCCGGTGACATGGTGTTCGCCCGGGTGCTGGACACCATGGGCGGACGCATCGTGGAAGGGATGGGCTGGGTGATGACGACCCGCCGCACGACCTGGCTGTTCGGGTTGCTCGTATCCTCGAGGTCGACCTGGTGCCGGCCCACCCAGACGCGCTCGTTGCGCCGGTCACCATCCACGTCCAGCCAGTACTGGGGATTGAGCTCGGAGCCGACCCAGTGGATTTCGTTGACCGCACGCGAGACCTGATGCGCATAGGCGGGCGTGAGGAAGGGGCTGCCCGGGAACACGTTCCAGGCGCACGAGAGGCCCACCACCGAAGACCGGCCCGAGCCATCCCAGTCCGTGACCAGGGGGAAGAGGTTCCGCTCCGCGCGATTGCCGCAGAAGCGGTTGGAGTCTCCACCGCCGAAGGGACCGCCATCCGCGTCGAGATAGGGATACCAGAGGACCAGGCCGCTGGCCTCCGACGAGTCGAGCGTGGTGGAGGCGGCGTCCGGGTACTGCAACAGCCGCATCCGGTCCTCCCAGTTCTGGATGGTGACGTCCGTGACGTACTCGGGAGGCTCCAGGTCGCGCTCCTGTACGAGGACGGAGCCCGTGAAGTACGCGAGGCCCTGACGGCCCGCGCCCAGCCCGAAGGCGCTGAGCCCCGCGCCCGACTTCGCGTTGCTCACGTTGATGGGGGTCGGGTAGTCGAAGTCCCAGGAGCCCTGCTCCCAGTCGAAGCGGACGGGCGTCTTGCAGACTTCAGCGCCATCGCACTCGCGCAGCTCCGTCAGCAGGCTGCGCTGGCTGACCGTGCCCTGGTAGTACTTGAGCCTGTAGGAGCGCAGCGGCACCTTGGAGAGCGTGCTCGCGCCGGGCGCCAGTCCCGGGCCCATCATGTTGATGCGCGCCAGCCGGAAATCGCGTCCGACCTTCACCCCGGAGAGGTAGCCGGTGAAGGTGTCTGGCCGGGACTCGTACTCGAAGGTGACCTCGCGCTGGCCCTCCTCGACGGTGACCTGCGTCGAGCCGGTCTCCGGGTTGACGGCTTCGCGGCGGAAGCCGGTGTAGGTGATGCGTGACGGGCGGTGCCAGGCGACGGACGAGGCGTCGATGGCGGGCGCCTGGTCGTAGTGCACATCCATCCGGTTGCCGAACCGGTCCCGGACGGAGGCGAGCGCCCAGGTGAGGGTCACCGCCTGGTTGTCCTCCGACGCGACGGTGTTGTTGGCTCCGCGGATGGGCTTCGAGTGGAAGCCCCGGACGAGCGCGTCATCTCGCTGCGCCCCGGAGACGGTGGTCGTCCTGCCGTAGGTCCGGATGAGCCCGTCGCGTCCCCGCACCTCGAAGGTCAACGCCTCGAGGTGGTTGCCGCCGGTGATGGTGATGGAGGTGGAGGGGTCCGACTCCGTCGTGAACTTGTCCCAGGTGGAGCCCACCAGCCGCGTGCCATCCAGACAGTAGACGCGGGTGTAGTCCTGAACCCCTCCGGGGAGCATCCAGTGGCGCGTGTCCGCGGCGTGCAGCTTCCCGTCGCGCGCGAACGAGTTGGAGCACAGGGTGATTTGAGACAGGCCGGCCAGGTTGAAGCCGGGCCCGAGCAGGCCGTCACTGCCCTGGCTGTCGTAGACGATGGAGAGCGAAGGCTGGATGCCCGCGCGTCCCGGTGGAACCCAGAGCGGAATCGACACCGCGGCCGAGCCGCCCGGCGTCACGTCCGCGGTGAAGGGGGTGATGCCGGGGGCCTCGGGCGTGGCGGAGGTGGTGGGGAGGATGGTGTCGGAGCGCAGCTCGAACGGGACGTTGTCGAGCGCGGCCCGGGCCCGCGCGACTTCGCCGGCGGCGCCAGGCTCGTCGGAGGGTGAGCCCGCGGGCACGCAGCCACTCAACAGCTGCGTGCCATAGAAGAACAGCATCGCGTTCGCCGCGAAGCGCTTGAGGCGCCCCGGGGGACGTGGGGTTGGGGATTCGTGTCTCATTGGGAAAGGACCGTGATGAGTCGGAAGGGGGTTACTGGCAGAGGGACTGGTCGCAGACATTTCCTTCGTCCAGCGTCCCCGAGCAGTTGTTGTCGATGCCGTCGCAGACCTCGGCGGCGCCTGGCTTCATGTCGGCGCGGGTGTCGTCGCAATCCCCGCCCGTGCGGACCGTGCCCATGGGCTGGTAGCAGGCCCGCGTCGAGTTCCAATCCGTGCCATGGCCGTCGTGGTCCTGGTCCGGATAGAAGGTCAGCCATGCGGCGCTGTTGCTCGAGTCATCGGTGATGCCGTTGCAGTCCTCGTCGATGTCGTTCGCGCACACCTCGGCGGAGGGCGAGCCGGGCGTGCAGAGGCCGTACTCGCCCCACTCGCAGACCTCGACGGGCGGCTTGTTGGGGTTCGTCTGCACCATCTCGCAGAGGTTGCCGCAGGCCGGAGCGCTGCGGCGGCATGCGCCCACGCCGCAATAGGTGAGGATGTCATCCACCGCGCCGTTGCAGTCGTTGTCCGACTTGTCGCAAATCTCGGGGCCAGGGGGACGCGGGGTGCAGGTCTGCTCCACGCCATTGACGCAGGCCTGGACGCTGACGCGGCACTCGCCCACGCCACACTGCTTCACGGCCCCCGGCTTCACGTTGAAGTCGTTGTCGTTGCAGTCCGAGGCGTTGGACGCGGCTCCGCCCGGGACGGTGCAGGCCATGCCGATGGGCGCGCCCGCGCCGTACCCGTCACTGTCGTTGTCGCGGTAGTAGGTCGTCATGACACCGTCGTCGACGGTGCCGTTGCAGTTGTCGTCGATGTTGTTGCAGGTCTCGGCCCTGGCCGGGCCCGGGGTGCAGCTGTTCGCCATCCACTCGCAGACCTCGACGGGCGGCTTGTTGGGGTTCGTCTCCACCAGCTCGCAGACGTCGGCGCAGGCGGCCACCGTGCGCTGGCAGTAGCCCGTGCCACAGGTGATGGGCGGCAGGTCGTCCACCACGCCGTTGCAGTTGTTGTCCACCTTGTCGCAAATCTCGGCGGTCGCGGGCTTGGGGACGCAGGCCTGCTCCACGCCGTTGACGCAGGCCTGGACCGTGCGCGCGCACTCGCCGACGCCGCAGGACTTGATGACGCCCGGCTTCACGCCGGCGTTGGCGTCGTTGCAGTCGGTGGCGTCCGCGACGTAGCCCGCGGGGATGCCACAGGAGTCCAGCCACTGGTTGGGATTGCCGAAGCCGTCGCCGTCCGCGTCCCGGTAGAAGCGGCCGGCCTGCCAGACGGACGGATTGGAGTCGTTGCAGTCCGTGTTGTTGAGGACCCAGCCATAGTCGACGCAGCCCTGGACCGCGGCGCCCGCACCCTTCCCGTCACCGTCCGCGTCGCGATAGACGGTGCGACGGACGCCTTCGTCAATCTGCCCGTCGCAGTCGTTGTCCATCCCGTCGCAGATCTCCGGGTCGCAGATGGGCTCGGGCTCGCAGTCGGGACAGCCCGGAGGCGGGAGCATCTGCGCTCCCGGCTTCGCGCTGGGGCTCGAGGTCAGGTTGGAGGGAGTGCTCGCCGGAGCCGCGAGGACCAGGCTCGAGGCAAGCAATGGGAGTAATGCCAAGACATACGGAGGGAGTCGCCACACACGCGTGTGGGACCCAGGTGGTTGTTTCATGAGGTGCTTTCGTGGTGAACGAGCGGGGTGCTCGCGAGGCGCGAACGGGCGGCCATGGCGCACTGCTCGCCGTCAGACGGTGAATCCTGGCGAGTGTGCACGCGTGGGCCCGGTGCTGCGTGGACGCGCGCTTCCCTCATAAAAGAGGAATCACTCAAAAATCAAGCAGGCCACCCCGTACCCAGAGAGCGCGTTCGGCTAGGAATTGCAGAGGGGCCGGGTATACGTATCGACGATTTGTCTTGGGTTGTTGGGATTTTTGCCAGGGATTCTCGCCGCCCGCCGGTGCCCTTCTGGCGGGTGCCCCGGACCCAGGTTCCCTTGTAGGCTCGCATTCCATGAGTTCGACGGTGAGCGCGTTCCTCGACGACATCTCCACCCGCGACGGGCTGAAGGCGGCGCGGGCGCACATCGGCCGGCTGGGAGACGAGCGGGCCTGGCCGGCGCTGGTGGCGCTCGCGGCGGAGCTGGAGGCGCGGCAGGCCTCGACGCCCGCGGAGGCCCGGGAGCGGCTGCACGCGCTCTCGGACCACATCGAGGAGGTGCTGGCCAAGGGCCAGGACGTGGACAGCGCCCTGGCCCTGCTGGAGGTCGCCCGTCAGCCGCGTGACGCGCGCTACCAGGGACGGCTCTGCGCCTCTCGACGCGAGCGGGAGCTGGCGTCGCTCCTGGCCACCCATCGCCCCGCGACGAGCTTCGTGGAGCTCTTCTCCCACCGGCGGGGACCCGAGGACCTGCTGGAGCTGTTCGCCTGTGGCGTCCACGAGCTCGTGCTGCGCGGCGCGGACCTGTCCTCGGTGCCCGGGGTCCTGGCGCTCCAGGAGGAGCTGTCTCGGCGCGGTCACCCGCTGGCGGTGCTGCCGCTCCAGCGTCGGCGCTGGGAGTCCTCGTTCGGGCGCCTCATGGGCACGGAGGAACTCGACCCGTACGACACGCTCGGGGAGCGGCTGTCCTCGGCGTCACGGGAGGACGAAGAGGACGAGTACACCGCGCCCGACATCCGGCTGGCGACGCAGGACGAGCCCGTGCCCCCGGCGCTCGCGGCCGTCCTGGTCTCGGAGGACGGGGAGGGGCCTCACGAGGCCATCGAGCAGCGGGTGCTCAAGCTGCGTCCCGCGCTGCCCAAGGCGCCCTCGGACACCATGACCTCGCTGCTCATCGATTTGAACCTGCCGCTCATGAAGGACGCGGCCTTCGTGGTGTGCGAGCGGGACAAGCTGTCGCGCGTAGCCGACTTCTTCTTCTCGCGGGTGGTCTCACGCGCGCGCGGGTGGCTGGGCGCGGCGTATGGACGTCTGGCGTTGTGGCGCACGCTCGAGGCGCTCGGCGGCATCGAGGTCTCCTGGTCCACCGATGCCCCCGAGAAGCGGTGGAACGCCTGCACGTGGTACCAGTTCAATGGCTCCTGGCAGGATGAGCGGCCCCGCATCCAGGGCGTCGTCTGCCTTCGCCCCGGTGGCACGTCGCTCGCGCTCGTCGCGGTCCGCGATACGACGTCACTCTGGTAGGGACCTGCGCTTCCACAGGCGGAAGGCCCGCTTCGCGCCGTGGCCATCGGGGTCGCGAGGCTGGTTGAACTCCAGGAGCCGCTCGTTGCGCAGCTCGTTGGCGATGAAGCCCACCGCGCCGCCGCTCTCGTAGCCCATCCACTCCTGGCTTCGCTGGATGGCGCCCGCGAAGAAGCGCCGGCCCTCGGGCGTGTCCTCGACGAGCCCCTGGTAGACGAGGAACCGCCAGGCCTCGTCGGCGTTCCCTCGGAGGTCGACGACGTGCAGTGAAGTGGTCAGCCTGTCCCAGTAGCGCGGAAGAATCATGGGGGTGACTCCGACTCCCGAGTCCGAGCGGAGCATAGCCGACGTCCTGGGTACGGTGCCTTGCGTTGCACTGTTCACCAATGGCCACTCACGCTTTCCCCTCCGCGAGGGCTGCCTTATGACGAGTGACCAGCACCTGGAGGAGGTCGTTCGCGCGGATGGTGGAATACATCGACCAGCTCATCGGAGCGCTCGGTCCCCTGGGGCTCCTGGTGTTGGGCGTGGCCGCGGCGCTGGAGTACGTGGTGCCTCCCTTCCCGGGGGACACCGTCACCCTGCTGGGCGGCGTGTACGCGGTGCGCGGTGAGCAGTCGATGGTGCTCGTGTTCCTCGTGGTGACGGTGGGCAGCGTGGTGGGCGCGGCCATCAACTACGCGGTGGGCCACTGGCTGGCGGGGCGCTTCGACGCGAACCCGGGGCGCAGCTACTTCGGCATCAGCCACGCGCGGCTCTCCGAGGTGCAATCCCGGATGCGGCGCAACGGGCCCTGGCTGCTCCTGGCCAATCGCTTCCTGCCCGGCATCCGGGGGCTCATCTTCGTCGCCGCGGGCGCCTCGCGCATGCCGCGCATCAACGCGCTGGGCCTGGGGGCGCTGTCCGCCATGGCGCACACGGGGCTGGTGCTCGCGCTGGGGGCCGCGGTGGGCGGAAATCTGGAGCGGCTGTCGGCGCTGATGAGCCGCTACCAGTACGCCGTGGTGGGGTTGGTGGCGGTGGGCGCGGTGGCGGTGTTGGTGCGCATGTTCGCCCGGCGACGGGCTCCGGCCCCGGGGCCTTGAGTCCTCGGGACGACGGCATTCCACGGCGACGTTGCATGGGGCGGCCCGGGCGCGCTTGAGTCGCGGGATGGCCTCGCGCACCTCTTCGTGGACGCTCCTGCTCGTCGCGCTCGCGCTGTCGCTGACGGGCTGTCGCTGTGGGGACGACTCGGGCACGGGCGACGCGCGCCAGGGCTTCCGTCCCCAGGAGACGGAGGTCGACTTCGGTCGCGCCTTGGAGGGGAGCCTCACGCGCAGGCAGGTGACGCTGCTGGCCACCGGACGCGCGAGCCTCACCGTGACGGCGTCCTCGGGCGCGCCCTTCAGCGTGGCGAGCTCGGAGGTCACCGTGCCGGGCAGCGGGACGACGGTGGTGGAGGTGGACTTCCTCGCGGCCAACGGGCCCGCGGAGGGGACGCTGACGCTGACGGGCGCGGGGCGCTCGGAGACGGTGCGCCTCACGGGGCTGGGGGTGCGGCCGCTCACGTGTGTCCCGTCGAGCCCCTGTCACGAGTCGAGCTTCGACCTGGCCACGGGCACCTGCATCGAGCGGGCGCTGGAGGACGGCGCCACCTGCATCCCCACCAGTCGCTGCGTGGTGAACGGGCGCTGCGAGTCGGGTGCGTGCGTGGGCTCTCCTCGCACGTGTGATGACGACAACCCGTGCACGGTGGACGCGTGCTCGCCCTCGCGGGGATGCGTGACGGCTCCGGTGGTGTGTCCGACGCCGAGCAACCGGTGCAAGGTGGGCGTGTGCGACCGGGACGAGGGCTGCCAGGAGGTGGACGCCGAGGACTTCATCCCGTGTGGGCCAGGGGACTGCAAGTCGGCGCGGCTGTGCTTCAACGGCTCGTGTGACACGTTCGACACGCCGGATGGCATCGTCTGCGCTCCCGCCACCGCGTGCCGTGGCGAGGGCACCTGTCAGGATGGTGAGTGCGAGCGGCCCGACGCGGGGGACCTGGAGGCGGAGTTCAGCCAGCAGCTCGGTGGTGAGCCCGTGGGGGCTCCCGCGCTGCTCGTGCAGGACGGTGCGTTGTTCTCCTCCGTGTGTGACGAGGACGCGGGCTGCCGGCTCGTGTCCTTCACCCAGGGCGGGTTGCTTCGCTTCGAGTCGCCCTATCCGGATGGGGGCGCGCGCACGCTGCTGGCCGCGTCGGATGCGGGGGTGGTGGTGGCGGCGCCGGAGGGGCTGGAGTCGTATGCCCCGCGCACTCCGGGCGCGCGACAGTGGGAGGCGTCGTGGACTTCGCTCGGCGCGCCGGAAGATGCGGGGCCGTGGCTGGGGCACATGGCGGCGGGGCAGGTCGCGCTGACGGCGGCGGGGGATGTGGTGGCGCATGTGGCTTGGGGCCCGGCGCCGGAGGATGGCGGCGTGGTGGCGGTGCCCGAGAGCACTCGGTGGGTCTGGCTCGCCGGGCGAGAGGACGCGGGCACGGTGCTGCGCGCGGGGCCGGTGGAGCCGTGGCGCGGTGAGGCTCGGCTCGCGCTCGACGCGGAGGAGACGGCGTTCCGGTACACGGTGGATGGACGGCTGGAGCGCGCGGACTTCGAGCCGGATGGTGGCGCGCTCGTCCTCTCGGAGCTCGCTGACGGTGGTGTTCCGGATGGGAGCGCGTCACTCGCGGTGGCGGGGGGCACGTTGTTCGTGGGGACCCGGGCCTTCGTGTCCACGGATGGTGGTGCTCAGGTGATGGTTGATTGGGACGCGGGCTCTCGGACGCTGACGCCGTTGGCCGAGCCCGCGCTGCTGTCCTCGGCGGGGAACCCCGGCTACGTGTTCGCTCGCTCCTGCTCGCGCGCGGATGGCTTGCCGTGTGAGCCCGACGAGGAGCGCACGGTGCTGCGCGCGGTGGACTCCAACACGGGGCTGGTGGTGTGGGAGGTGGACGCGCTGCCCTTCGAGGCGGTGCCGGGCTCGTTCCACGACGCGACGCTCATCGAGGGTGACGCGGTGGGCGTGCTCGCGGACGCCGACCGCGCGGACGGGCGGCAGGTGTGGCTCCAGTTCTTCGCGCGAGGGAAGAAGGTGGAGATGTGCGCGCTACCGGGACGGCCGACGCGCGTCGCGGGCAGCACGTTCTCCGGTGGTCGGCTGCTCGTCGTGTTGGAGCGCGATGGTGTCTGGCGCGTGGAGGCCTACGGGATGGGTATCCAGGAGTCGACCTTCGGCTGGCCTCAGCGACACGGCAGCGCTTCGGGCGTGAGGCGCGAGGCGCGCTGAGTCACTCCGTCGTGTTCGGGTCCACCCAGAGGGTCTCGAAGCGGACCTGGGGCGGCGTCTGGTGCAGCCGCAGTCCCTGCACGGCCGCGGAGGCCGCCGCGTGCACCCGCTCGTGGTACAGCGGGATGAGCGGGCAGTCGTCGCGAAACAGGTGCTCGGCGCGCACGTAGAGCTGCTGGCGCAGCTCCGGGTCGATGGACACGCGCGCCTCGGAGGTGATGCGGTCCAGCTCCGGGTTGCGATAGCCCACCGGGTACACCGTCTGCGCGCTGGAGTTCAGCAGGAAGTAGAGGAACGTGTCCGGGTCCGGGAAGTCCGCCAGCCACAGCGTGCGGAAGGCCGACATCTTCCCGTCGCGCAGCCGCGTCAGGTACTCCTCCGGCGCCAGCTCCACGTGCTCCAACTGCAACAGCCCCGCCTGCATCAGCGGACGGAACAACACCGCGTCCTCGGTCGACGTGTCACGCCCCACGGGGTGGTGCAGCGTGAGCTTCAGCCGGCGCAGCCCCGCGTCGCGCAACAACTGCTCCGCCAGCGCCACGTCGGGCGCCGGCAAGGGCGCCATCTCGGACCCCGCCAGCAGCTCCGGCGGCGTCAGCGTGCGCGCCACGCGCGCCCCCGGGTGGAACTGCTCCACCAACCCGATGATGTCCATGCCCGCGCGCAGGGCCCGACGCACCCGCACGTCGTCATAGGGCGGCTCGCGCAGGTTGAGCGCCACGAAGGCCGTGGAGGGCGTGGTGCTCGCCAGCACCTGGAGCGACTCCAGGCCCGGCACCTCCACGTGCTCCGCCGAAAGGAACGACACCAGGTCCGCCGCGCCCGTGCGCAGCCGCGTCACCGCCTCCTGCCTCGAGTCGACGAGCTGGAACTCCAACCGGTCCAACAGCGGCGTCCCCGAGCGCCAGTAGGACGGATTGCGCTCCATCACCACGCGCTCCGGCTCCAGCGACATGACGCGGAAGGGGCCCGTGCCCACCAGCCGTCCGCTCCCGTCCATCCTCGCCACCGAAGTGGCCGTCAGCGCCATCAGGTGCAGGAAGAACGCCTTCGGCTCGCGCAGCCGTATCTCCAGCGTGGCGTCGTCCAGCACCTCGATGCCCGTCACCTCGCGCGCCAGGCCCGACGAGAACTCGGGTGCGCCCTCCACGTCCTCGAGCAGGCTGCGGTCCGGCGAGCGCACCGCCGGGTCCAACAGACGCTCCAGGTGGCGTTTCACATCGCCCGCCGTCAGCAACGAGCCGTCGTGGAACGTGACGCCCTTGCGCAGATAGAACCGGTAGCGGCGCGCGGACGGGTCCGCGTCCCAGCGCTCGGCCAGGTCCGGCTCCAGCCCGCCGTCCTCCAGCCGCACGAGCCCGGAGAACGAGCACGCGGTGAGCTCGGAGAGCTGGTTCTCCACGCTGAACAGCGGATCCACCGCCTGACGGTTCCTCAGTGACGCGGACTGGTGCAACACCACGCGCAGCGTGCCGCTGGGGCAGGCGGAAGCGGAACACCTCCGTCTCCAGTCCCACCGCCTCGTGGCCCAGCTGGTCCACCGTGCGCGTCAGCCCATCGCCGATGCGGATGACCCGGCGCGCGTCCTCGCGCACCTGCGCCACCTCCTCACGGATGGACGCGTCCGCGCGCGTGAGCACCACGTTGGCGGTGCGCAGCTCTTCAATCGCGGCGCTCAGGCGCACCACGGACTCGGACAGGTCGCGTCCCGTGCGCGCCTGGTCCTCGGCCTTCTGCGAGGCGCCGTGGCCCACGCGGGCCATCTCCTGCGTCTGGCGCACCAGCTCGCGCGCGTGGCCGGCCTGCTCAATCGCCATGCGCGTGACGTCCTCCACGCGCCGGGCCACCCGGCGGCTCGCCTCGACGACGGTGGCGCCCTGGGCCTCCAGCCGCTGCGTCTCCGTCACCGTGGCCTCCACGGCGCTGAAGGTGCGCTGCGTAATCGTACGAATCTCTACCAGCGCCTCGGACGCGCGGTCACCCAGCGCGACACCGGCGGTGGCCTGCTCGCGGCCCTCGTGCACCAGCGTCACCGCGGTCATCACCGCGTCGCGGATGCCGGACACCATGGCGGCGATTTCGCGCGTGGAGCGCGTGGTGCGCTCGGCCAGGTTGCGAATCTCGTTGGCCACCACGCCGAAGGGACGGCCGTGCTCACCGGCCTGCGCGGCGATGATGGCGGCGTTGAGGGCGAGCAGGTTCGTCTGGTCGGCGATCTCCTGGATGACGTCGACGATGCGGCCAATCTCCGCGGAGCGCGAGCCCAGCGTGCCCATCAGCTCCGCGGCCTTCCGGACGGTCTCCTCCACCCGGTACATGCCCTTGACGCTGTCGCCCACCAGCACCTCGCCGCGCTCGGCGGTCGCCGTCACGGCCAGGGCCAGCTGGTTCGTCTCACTGGCGCGCCTGCGCACGGAGTCGATGCCGCCCTCGACCAGCGCCACGAAGTTCTCCGCCTCCGCGGCGAAGCGCGCCAGCTCGTCACCCGAGGACGCGATGTTGGCCAGCCGCTCGCTCATCGCCTGCATCAGCGAGGTGGTGTGGTTGGCGAAGTCGTTCACCTGCGACAGCGACTCCACCACCTGCTCCAGCCGCTCGGTCATCTCCAGCAGCGCGCCGGTGGTGTCCACCGCGAACACCTCCAGCTGGTGCACGCGCTTGCCCACCACCTGGAGGCTGCCGCCCATGCCGCTGACGGAGTGCAGTGTGCGCTCCACCGCGCCGCCCTGGCGCCGCGCGGCCTCCAGCAGGCTCAGGGCCTGCTCACTCACCTCGTTGCTGGTGCGGTGCAGGTTCGCCGTCACCCGCTGCACCTGCGACAGCGCGCGGCGCAGCGACAGGATGAGCCGGCGGACGTCTTCATGCCCCTCGTAGCGGAAGCCGCCCGTGGTGGTGAGGTCGCCCTCGGCCAGCTGGGCCATGACGCGCCGCCGGGCCAGCCTGCGCAGCGCCGCCCAGCGGAACCACGACAGGTAGCCGCCCACGATGTAGAGCGTGGGCGTGGCGAAGAGCAGCGCCGTCCACGCGGACACGTCCAGCCGCTGACCGGTGAGCTGGAGCACGCCCCCCAGGACGAGCGCGGAGAGCAGACCGGCCGCCAGGCCGAACGCGAAGAGGTACCGTTTGGCGCCCATGGACCCGGGGAAGGGTACTCCGGCTTCTCGCGCCGGTCCTCAAAACGCCGCAGACTCGTCCCCCTCGTGCCCACCCTGCTTGCCCTCCTGGTCCTGACCCTCCCCGCGAACCCCGGCATCCCGGGCGCGGGCCAGGCCCACCCCTCCGAGGAGACGGCCCGCTACGTCTTCGCCTGGCGCGGGGTGCCCGTGGGGACCGTGACGCTGACGCAGGAGGCGGCGGCCTTCCGGTACGAGAGCCACCACCTGCACACGCGAGGGGAGGACTCGGGCGCCCGTCGACGCATGGCGTTGCTGGAGGTGGACGCCGAGGGCCGGCTCGTCGGCCGCCCGGTGGTGCCCCAGGCGCTGTGGCTGTGGCGCGGGCCTCCCACCCCGGGCTGCGTCACGGGCCGCGAGGAGCTCTCCGGCCGCGAGGGCCCACACTGCGTGACGGGCGGCACGGCCCCCTGGGTGGAGGGCACGCTCCTGGGGACACCCTTCCGGGCCCGCTACGACGCGCGCGGCCGCATGGACGTGCTGGAGGTGGGCGAGTCCCGCTTCACCGTGGCGTCGCCCGGCACGCGGCTGGTGGCGCCTCCGGACTTCTTCGCGCAGGGGTTGCCGGTGCAGGGCGAGCGCGGGGCACTCGCCCTGGTGCCCGCGCTGGAGGTGCCCGCGAGACTTCCGGGCATGACCCCCTGGACAGCCCGGGCCGCGAGGGCGCTGGCGGCGCGGGTGCACGCGGCCTTCATCGAGAAGGGGCCGAGCGCGGCGGACTGGCGCGAGGACGGCGAGGGTGAGGCGGGTGGGTGCCTCGCGCACGCGCTGCGCTTCGCGGCCGGAGCCCGCAAGCAGGGCGTGAAGGTGGCCCTGGTGCACGGGTTGTTGGTGGTGGATGGCGGGCCCGCGCGGCCGCATGCGTGGGTGCGCGTGGCGCTGGAGGAGGGGGGCGCGCTGGAGCTGGACCCCACGTCGATGGACCCGGTGCGCGCGGACACGCACCTGCCCGTGGCGCTGGCGGATGCGCAGGGCCCGGCGCTGGAGGCCGGCACTCGCTGGCTGGCCCTCCTACGAGGAGACCACCGCGTGGTGCGGCAGCCGTGAGCGCTACTCGAACGGGATGACGGACAGCTTCGCGCCGGCGCTCGCGCCCAGGATCTCCTTGGCGCGTGCGGGCAGGTAGGCCACCTGGTTGTCCAGCCGGGCGTGGCAGCGCACCGAGCGGAAGCGGTTGCGGCCCGACTCGCGCTCGAAGGCGACCAGGACGTCATCCCCCTCCAGCTCGAAGTCCTCGGCCGCCAGCTTCACCGTGCGGTACTTGCGCACCAGCGACACGTCGCCCGTGTTCGCCTCGAAGTGGGGGCCCCCGTCGAACGGGTCGATGCGCTCCACGTACCGGAAGCCCACTCGCTCCAGCATGCGTTGCACGCCGCGCGTCTGCGGCCCCACCTCGCCGAGCACCTTCTGCACCCGGTCCGGGAAGAGCGACGCGTAGATGTCCGACGAGGGGAACAGCTCCTTGATGAACTCCTTGTTCTGCCGGCTGAGGCGGTCCGCCTCCAGGTACGTCAGTCCGGTGAACTTCTTGCCGCACGCCTCCCACAACAGGCTGCGTCCATCCGGCAGGAGCGGCGGGAGCAGCTCCGCCAGCACCCGGGGACGGAAGATGCGCCGGTGCATGGCGATGAAGAGGAAGCGCACGTAGGACAGCTGCTTGCCGGGCTTGTCCGGCGTGGCGCGGTAGGGCGGGTCCACCACGAGCCCGCCGATTTCGGTGGGGCCCTCGTAGTTGTAGGCGATGGACAGCACCTTGTGCCGCAGGTGGCGCTCCAGGGACGCGGAGTAGTGCTCCCGCTCGCTCACCTCGTAGTAGATGTGCGGCGCCTCGTACGTGCCGTGCTGGGCGATGATCATCGACGTGCCGATGATGAGCCCGTTGCGCATGTCCTCCAGCACGAAGAGGTACTCGCGCTCGAAGGGGTTCTTCACCTTCCCGGCGAAGCTCTTCACCGACTTGTCGATGATGCTCTCGAGCGTCTCCTCGTTGTTCGGCAGGTTCACCGTGTTGAGCACGGCGGCGAGCCGCTTGAGGCCGGCCAGGTCGGTCTTCTGGACGTCACGCAGGACAAGCATGGTTGCACCCGGGACGCTGCCGGAACGGAGCGCCGGAAGGGGTGGGGACCATACACCACACCCCCTGCGAACGGTCAGCCCATGGCTCCCTTGTTTCCTTGGATGACGCGCCGAGTCATAAGCTGAACTCACCGGTCCGGCCGGGCGGTGCGCGGCGGTTCCACTCGCCGAAACATTTATCAGACATCCATCCCCCTGCCCGGATGCTCGCTCTGTTGTCAGGCGAGAGGGAAGATTTTGCCGGGGGAATGAAACACGGAATCGTTTCGGCTACGGTCTGTCGAAGGTTGGCTTTCAAACCTTCGCAAGGACATGTGCCATTGAGAGTCTTTGTCCCTGGATTGCTGGCGATGTTCCTGCTCCCTGGCCTGGCGTCGGGGGACATCATCTGGCGGGGCGACTTCGAGACGGGCAACCGCTCGCAGTACACGCGAGAGCAGATGGTCAGCTCGGACCGCCTGTTGGTGGTGAGCAACCCCGTGGCCGAGGGCAAGTACGCGCTCAAGGTCACCGTGAAGCAGGGCGACGACCCCATCAACTCCAGTGGCAACCGCAACGAGCTGGTGTACCTGGGCAAGGAGAAGGAGGGCTCGGAGTACTACTACCGCTGGAAGGTGATGTTCGCGCCGGACTTCCCCAGCGTGGACACGTGGCAGCTCTTCACGCAGTGGCACCATGACGGCTGCTGCGGCTCGCCTCCGCTGGAGTTCTACGTGCGCGGCGAGGAGATGCGCATGTCGCTCAACTCCGACTCCACGATTCCGTGGCGCGGCAAGCTCGTGCGAGGCGTCTGGCACGAGTTCATCCTGCACGTGAAGTGGTCCGCGAAGGCGAGCACGGGCTTCGTGGAGCTGTGGCACAACAAGGAGAAGGTGCTCGCGAAGCGCGCCGCCGCGACGATGTACGCGGGGCAGAACAACTACCTGAAGCTGGGCCTGTACCGCAGCGACACCGTGAAGCCGGTGGGCGTGCTGTACCACGACGGTTTCATCCAAGCGACGACGCTCGCGGACGTGCTGGACACGACGCCCACGCCCACGCCCGACGCGGGCACGCCCGTGGACGCCGGCACGCCGGTGGTGGACGCAGGCACGCCCGTGGACGCAGGCACGCCCGCGGTGGACGCGGGGACTCCCGTGGCGGATGCGGGCTCGCGGCCGGACGAGTCACCGGGCGGCGTGATTCCTCCCGGCGATCTGTCTCCGAGCGAGGACGACGAGCAGGCCGTGGGCTGCAACAGCTCCGGCGGTCCGCTCGCGGGGATGGCGCTGCTGGGGTTGATGGGGCTCATCGGCGCGCGTCGGCGTCGGCGCTCCTGAGTCTGCGTGGAGGGCTCGGGAGCGTGGCTCCCGAGTCCCTCCCTCACAGCTCCTGGGCCTGCTCTCGCTTCTTCTCCAGGTCCTCGAGCTCGGTGGAGCGCTTGCCCAGGTGGGGCTCGAGGAATCGGCTCACGTAGTCGAGCGTGAGCCTGCGGGTGTCGGGCTGCTGCCAGCCGGTGAGCTGGAGCTTCGTCTCCGCGTCCTTCCACGACTTCTCCACGACATAGTCAGACTGCGCCGCGAGCGCCTCGACGCGGACCTTGTTCTCGTAGGCGAGGTCGTCCGCGGTGGTGCGGGAGCGTCGGGTGCCCTCGCCCAGGCTGCGGTTGTAGGACTCCGCGCTGCGCACGCGCGCCTCCGCTTCCGCGGCCGTGTCGCGCCGCGAGGTGGGGTCACCGTACTTCATGGACAAGAGCTCCGAGAGCGCGTCGAAGTCCTCGCGCAGGGGCGCGCTGGTGTCGAAGCGCAGCGACACGACGGCCAGCTTGTTCAGCGTGAACTGGAAGTCCACCGTCGCCGGGCGGTCCGTGACGCGGGTGACGACGCGCAAGTCACCTTCCGACGAGGTCGTCCGGGCCTCGGGGTAGAGCGCGCGGACCTCGTCGGGGGACATGCCCCACCGGGTCTCCTGGAACCCGCTCTTGCCTCGGTAGTTCGCCAGCTCCTCGGCGGCGAAGGCGCTGTTGGATTCGCGGATGGACTCCCGGCGCTCGAGCAGCGCTTGCTGTCGGGCGGAGGTTCCACACGCGGTGGCCAAGAGGCACAGGGGGAGAAGTCCGGCGAGGGGGCGCAGCATCTCAGGCTCCTGGGGGCGGGGATTCAGCTCCCTGGACGACCGGTGGCTCCGGAAATTCACGCGAGCCGGGAGTGACGGCTCTTTTGACAGGGCACTGTCAATCAGCCAGCCTGTGGGGCATGGCGAAATACACGACGGCCGGGTCGGCCTTCACGGACCTGGTGCTCGAAATCTTCCAGAACAACGGCCTGCTCCTGGCGGCGGGGGACCGGTTGGCGGCGCCGTCGGGGTTGACGAGCGCGCGGTGGCAGGTGTTGGGCGTGGTGGACCACGAGCCGGCGCCGGTGGCGAACGTGGCGCGGTCTATCGGGTTGACGCGGCAGAGCGTGCAGCAGACGGCGGACGCGTTGGAGGCGGAGGGGTTCATCGAGTACGAGGAGAACCCGCACCACCGTCGGGCCAAGTTGATGCGCTTGACGCCCAAGGGGCGCGAGCGGCTGCGCGAGGTGGAGGCCCGGCAGCTGGCGTGGGCCAACAAGCTGGGCGGCAAGCTGACCGCGGCGTCCTTGAAGACGGTGGTGGGCACGCTGCGCGAGGTGCGCGAGGCGCTGGAGCAGGACGCGTCCACGAATGCGTGAGTGCTGATGCACACGCAGTGTGAATAGGACGTGTCGGCGTGCGTCATCAGGCGCATGCACGACATCTTGCGCAGCACGGTGCTCACCGCACTGTTGGCCACGTCCGCGACGGCGTGGGCCGAGACCTCGGTCTCTCCCGTCATCCCAGTGTCCCCGGTGCCATTGATTGCCCTGGCCCCGGGGCGGGTCGTCCATGTCGACTCGGAGGGCTCGCGGAATCTCGCCGAGTGCGAGCAGGTGGAGGAGCGCAAGTGGCTGGCGGGTCCCCAGAAGGGGATGCGGTTCGAGGAGAGGCAGCCGTGCTCGCTCTGGTTCCTGGCGGTGCATCCGTCCACGGGCCGTTGGGCGATGTCGCTCTCCATCGACGGGGACGAGGGCACGCAGCGCCTGGTGAGCGTGACGCTCGCCGGGCGGAATCTCGAGGTGCCCAGGAGCAAGTCGGGGCGCGCGAAGCAGGGCTCCTTTCTCGTGATGGGGGACATGAACGGGGTCGTGGGGGTGACGCCCGGCGTTGCTACGCAGTGGACCGAGGACAACGTCCACCACTCGCAGATGCCGCTGATGTTCACGGCCGACGGCGCCCGGGTGCTCGTCACCAATGGGACGGTGACGACCACGGACTGGTGGAGCTGGAGCTTCGGGGCGCGTCCCGAGGGCATTCGCGTATTGCCGGTGCACCAGACGGACACGGCGGGCAACGTCGTGTTCTCGGGGGAGTCGCGCACGGTGCTGCGTCATGACAAGGGAGGTGTCCGCATCGCCACGATGGACCCCACGGGCACGAAGCCGTGGAAGGTGGGGCCGCCGTTGAAGCAGAAGCGCAAGGGGATGCTGTCGCCCATGGTGATAGGGGACACGATGGTCTTCTATCGCGAGGGGACGCGGGACGAGGGTGGCAACTGCGAGGGCGCGGACTCGGCCACCTATCGTCGGGTGGACTTGCGCACAGGCCAGGAGAAGGTCTGGAAGACCCATGACACCTACTGCAGCAGCTACGAGCTCACGGCGGGGAGCCCGCGGCGCAAGTCGGTGTTCTTCATCGAGAGCAATTACTTCGAGAGGAAGCTCTCCCGGTTGTACGAGTACTCGGTCGAGCGGGATGAGGTCCGGATGACGAATGCCGAGGGCTTCGAGGGCGCGCACGACATCAGCGAGGATGGGCGGACGCTGCTGCTCTTCGACCAGGGGCACTCGGTCGCCGTGTACGATGTCGATGCGGATGAGTACGTCTGGCTCAAGGGCTTGGGGCGAATCACCGACGCGGGGCTGTTGAACCCGCGTTGATGTGAAATGGTGCGGGCCGTGGGAACCTCGAGAGATTTCCCGGCTGCCCCCGACATGGAGGCGCTGGTCGGCTGCGCGCGACAGATGGCCGTGAGAATCGGCGCCGAGGGTGTTTCGGACGCGGAGCTGGCGCAGGTCATCGACCGCGTCCTGTTCGGTGAGAAGGACGGCTGGGCCTGTGCGGTGGAGGGCCTGATTTCCCGGACGGAGGCCGCGAACCTCGTCCTGGCGCACCTCGAATCCTGGCTCGTGGACCGCACGGGCCGGGATTGGGATGCGCCGTTGCCGTGGGGGCAGGACTCGCTCGTGGCGGAGGTCGAGCAGGCCCTGTTCGATTCGCGGTGAGCCTACCAACCCTGGCGATCGAGCCAGCTTCGGAGCGCGCCTGAGATGTCCTCGGGCACGTCCTCCGGCGCGTGGTGTCCCGCCGGGCTGAGGGGGACGATTTCGAGGCGCGGGAACTGGGTGCGTGCCCACTCGATGGTCTTCGGTGCGCTGAGGCTGCCGCCTTCGAACGTCAACAGGAGCGCGGGCTTCGCGGTGGGCTGGGCGAGCCAGGTGTCGTAGTGCTCGATGACGGCGGCGACATCGGCAGGGGAGCCGTCGATGGGAATCTCGCGGGGCCACTGGAGCATGGGGCGCCGTGACGCGGCGTCGGGGTAGGGCGCGTAGTAGGCCGCCCGGGCGCTGTCGGTGAGGCCCGTCTTGACGCCGTTGCTGAGCGAGCGCTCGAGGAACTCGTTCTGCTCGAGCACCATCTGCTCACCGACGCCGGGCGTGCGCAGGGCGCGGAACAGCTTCTCGCCCTGGGGTGGCCACTCGCTCCAGTGCATGGGGCGCAGGAAGGTCTCGAAGACCACGACGCCGCGCACGCGGTCCGGATGCCGCGAGGCCCAGTCGAGGGCGAGCACTCCACCCCAGTCGTAGCCGACGAGCACGACGTCGCGCAGGCCGAGCGCGTCGAACCAGGCGTCGAGGTAGCGCGCATGGTCGGCGTACCGGTAGGCGATGTCGGGCTTGCCGGAGCTCCCCATGCCGATGAGGTCCGGCGCGAGGCATCGGCCACGGTCCGCGAGCCGGGGCATCACGTTGCGCCAGACGTACGAGGACGTGGGGTTGCCGTGGAGGAAGACGATGGGCGAGCCGGTGCCCTCTTCACGGTAGGAGAGGAACGAGTCGAGGACGGGGAGTTGGTGGGTGGTGGGCATGGGCGTGGGGTGGGGGATGACGGGTGCGGATGCGTGGCACGCGATGAGCGCGCAGGTGACGAGCCAGCCGAGCAGTCTGTGCATGGCCTCAATATGTGCCCGGAGCGTCCTCGCTGGCCGTGATGGTTCGTGAGCAGTAACCTCACGCGGAATGAGCATTCAAATCGGGGCCATCGACCTCAACCTGCTCCTGGTGCTCCACACCGTGCTCACAGAGCGCAGCGTGGTCCGAGCGTCGGAGCGGCTCCACGTCACGCCGTCGGCCATCAGCAACAGCCTGGCGCGGCTGCGCGCGCTGCTCGGAGACCCGCTGGTGACGCGCAAGGGGCGGGGCATCGTGCCGACGCCCAGGGCGCTCGCGCTGGCGCCGGCCATCGGTCGCGGACTGCGGGAGATGGAGCTGGCGCTCCATGAGGTTCCGTTCGAGCCGGAGCGCTGCACGCAGACCTTCACCTTGGCGGTCTCGGATGCGGGACAGCTCACGTGGGTGCCGCGCATCGCGGCGCTGATGCGTCAGGAGATGCCGGACGCGCGGCTGTCCGTGGTGGGCATCGACTCGCTCGTGTCGCTGGGGGACTTGGGGTCGGGGCAGGTGGACCTGCACCTGGGGCTCGCGGGGAAGGGGACGGGGCTGCACCTCGAGCCGTTGCTGACGGAGCGCACGGTGCTGGTGGCGCGCCGGGGGCATCCGGTGTCGGGCAAGCGGCTGTCCGCGCGGGCGCTGGGTGGGCTCCAGCATGTCCGGGTGGAGATGGTGCCGGGGAAGAGCTTCCGTGACGCGGTGGGGGCGGCGTACGCGCGGGCGGGGATTGCTCGGGAGGTGGTGATGGCGGTGCCGTCGTTCACGGCCGCGGCGGCGGTGGTCGCCACGACGGACCTGGTCGCGACGCTGCCGGAGTCACTGGTCAGCGAGAAGGGGGCGAGGTTCGCGGTGCAGGCGGTCGATGCGCCGACTCCTCCGCACACGGTGCGAATCTCGATGTGCTGGCACGAGCGCACCCATGTGGACCCGGCGGCGCGCTACTTCCGTGAACTGGTTCGGCGCGGTGTGCTGGCGTCCTGATGTGGTCCGGGCCGACCCTTCGGCGTGTCCTCGGTGCGCGTGGTAGAGAATGGGGATGGAGTCGTTGGCGGCGACGTGTCCCCTTCATCCCGAGCGCCTCGCGGACGGGACGTGCAGTCGATGTGGCACCTTCCTGTGTGAGGGCTGCCGCAGGTGGCAGGTGGGGAGGATGCTGTGCCTTCGCTGCCACAAGGTGGCGCTGGGCGAGAAGCCTTCCACCCGGGCGACGGTCGCGGTCGTCTTCGCCACGCTGGGGTTTTGCGGATTCGTCCCGGGGCTCGTCGGGCTGGTGCTGGGCTACCAGGAGCTGGCGGCCATCCGCGCGGGCACATCGCCGGGGTCAGGCGAGGGGTGGGCGGTGCTGGCGCGCAACGTGGGGTGGTTCCACCTGGCGGTACTGGTTGTCATTGGCGTCGGGTTGATGCTCCAGGGCTGAGGAGCACCTGAGGGGTTGCGTGTGCCGTTTGCGGTGAGGCCGATGGACTCCATAGAGTCCGAGGGTCGACGTCTTCTGACGCATCAAGTGGGGGCATGAATGGGTACGAGGAAGTTCGCGCTGGAGGCAGGTGGTCCCCAGCGTCTCGAGTTGGAGTGGGGGATGTTCTGGAAGAACTTCAAGGTGATCCTCGACGGACAGGTCGTGGGGACGTCGGAGGGCGGAGCCTCCGAGCTCAAGAAGGGTGTGCGGTTCACGCTGCCGGACCGGACGGTGCTGGACGTGCAGCTCCAGTCCGGAGTGCTCAGCGCGGAGCTGGCGGTGAAGCGCAATGGGCTCCCGTTGCCCGGGTCGTCGACGGACCCCGAGCAGCAGATCAAGACCGCGGCCTACATGCTGTACTTCCTGGCGGGCCTGAACACGCTGCTGGGCGTCATCGCCATGGTGACGGCGAGCGAGGAGATGGATGCGCTCGGGCTGGGCATCGGCTCCATCATCTTCGGCGCGCTGGTGGCCGTGTTCGGCTTCTTCACCTATCGCGCCACGAGGTTCGGGCCCATCCTCGCGGTGCTGCTGTACATCGGCGACACCGTGGTGACGTTGATGGATTCGATTGATGCCGGTGGCAAACCGAACGTCTTCGGGTTCGTCGTCCGCGTGTACATCATCGTCACGCTGGTCAAGGCCGCGCAGGCGGCGGGTGAGCTGAAGCGGCGGGAGCAGGAGAACGCCGGCGTGTCACTCCAGCCCTGAGGCTCCAGGCGCGAGTCGTCGGATGCATCTGACGACTCGCGCCGTGGACCTCAGCGCTGCCCCGACTCCAGGCCCGGACGGTCGTCGAAGAGCTGGACCCAACGGCCGTCGAAGCCGCCGTTCGCGGGCAGGTACCACGCCCCCGGCAGCCAGAAGCCCTGCTCCACGCCGTCCGTCGAGTCCGTGAAGCCCGCGTGCACGAAGTAGTCGTGCTGCCACCAGAACGAGGACGGTGACGTCGTGTAGCCGCTCGCGCTCGCCCGCGTTCGTCCCCGTGAGTCCACCGCCGTGCTCGCGTAGGCGTTGTCGTGGAAGGCGTTGGAGCCACCTCCTCCGAAGTCGGAGGCGCTGTCGTTCATCTCGTACGTCCCGACGAACCACTTCTTCGCGATGTACCCCTCGCGGTCATCGTCGTTCTCCACGTCCCGCGTCTTGGGGAAGAAGCGCTGCATGCCTGCGCTCACCTCCGTGGCGCCTCCCTCGTTCACCAGCGCGCTCTCCAGGTAGAAGTCGATGGGCCCTGCGTCCAACCAGTGCGCCGCGTAGCCGCCGTGCTGCCAGTGCGTGGGCAGGATGTCCGCCAGGTCCTGGAGCTCATACGTGACGCGCTTCACGTTGGGCCAGCTGATGCTCTTCCCGTTGTCGTAGCGGCTCGCCAGCGCATCCGCCGTCGCATACGTGAGCGCCCGTGCTCCGAACGCCGCCACCGCGTCCGCCGAGCCCTCCGGCACGAAGGCGTAGTGCACGTTCTTCCGCCCGCCATCGTTGTTCACCCCGGCCTCCGCCTTGCCCGCGCTCGCCATCCGTCCCGCGAAGAACGCATACGGGTCCGTCACGAAGCGCAGCTCCTGCCCGTGCGCCGCCGCGAGCTTGTCGGACCATTCCGCCTGCCAGACGAGCAGGTGCTTGCCCGTGGCCGTCTGCATGAAGTTCAGGTCCACGTGCCCCGCGCGGCGCACCACGTTGCGCTTGTGCTGGGTCACCACCGCGTACGCCACGGACTCGCCATTGCCCGGCGCGCCCACCACGTTCGTCACCAGCAGCTCCACCCGCTCCCAGTCGTGGAGCTGGTAGTCCCCCGCCGCGTTCTTATCGAGCGCGTGATACACGTGGTAGATGAGCTTCAGGCTCTTGCTCCCATCCATGAACTCGATGAGCGACGTGTAGAGCGTCGGACGGATGCGCCAGGCGTCGTACGCGCTCGGCCCCGCGCGCGAGGCGTCCACGTACTGGGGGATGCGCTTCCAGTTCAGCTTGTTGTTGGAGAAGTTCCCGTCCCGGTCGAAGTCGAAGCTCGTCACCCAGTCATAGCCGTGCCGCCCGTCGTCCCCGTTGCCCCGCTTGAGCAGGACCGGCGCGTAGTACTGGAGGAACGCCTGCCGCTGCTCGGTGGTGAGTGTCCACGCCTGCGCGTGGGCGCTCGTGGGCCAGCACAGCGCCACGAAGGTCAGGGCCAGCACGCCGTACAGGCCAAGCCGTGAGAACCGGGGAGCACGTCTCGTGATGTCTGGGGTCATGCCCCCAGCAAACCACGGCCTTCCCTCTCAAGATGAGCAAAGCGAGAATAAGTCACTTTCTCGAAAGGGCGGCTCACCGGGGCGTTCGGGGAGAGGGCCTCCGTGGCTGTCTGGACTGGATGAGCGCGCCCAGTCCATCGAGGACTCGCTGGAGGCCGAAGCCGAAGGCATGGTCCGGGCTGTAGGCGGCGCCGTGGGCTGCTCCCGCGGCGGCCCCCACGCGCGAGGCCAGTGGATAGCGGGCCGGGTCCATGACGCGGGCCAGCAGTGGCTCGTTCGCCTTCCACCAGGCCTCCTCGGTCTTCGCCGTGTCGGCGGAGGCCGCGCGCGCGCGGCTCGTGCTCCTCGCGGAGGACTCGACGAAGCCCAGCACGAAGGTCAGCGCCGCATCCATCTCGACATCGTCCAGGCCGAGCCCCTCCACTGCTCCGAGCTCGTACTCGTACTTCGCCATCAACCCAGGGCCCAGGGGCGGACGACTGGTGGCGATGTCGCTCATCCAGGGGTGCCGCTCGTACAGTGCATGGTTGTCACGGGCCACCGCTTCGAGCCGGGCGCGCCAGCCTGCGTCCTCGGGCGCTCGACGCGGCATCTCCGCGTAGAGCTGGTCGAGCATCAGGTCCACCAGCTCCGCCTTGCCTGGGACGTAGGTGTAGAGCGTCATCGGACCCACGGAGAGCCGCTCGGCCAGCTTGCGCATGGTCAGCGCCTCCAGGCCCTCCCGGTCCGCCAGCTCCACCGCCGACGCGATGATGGCGTCGACGTTCAGCGTCGGCTTGGGTCCCCGCTGCCCCGCCGAGGGGACGTCCTTCCTCCAGAGCAGCTCCAGCGTCCGGGCGGGGTCCCCCGCGCCGCTGCGATGTGTCGCCATGCCCTCTCCAGTGCCAGAGCCCGCCTTGACTGGCTACTCCGTACATTGTACGTAGATTCTCGTCCACATCGAGCCGGAGGCCTGTCCGCATGCGCATCACCGCATCCGCCATCTCGCTGAATGTCGAAGACGTGTCCGCATCCGCGGCGTTCATGAAGCGCCACTTCGGGTTCACGGAGGACATGTCCGCGGAGGGGTTCGTGTCCCTGTCGCGCAAGGACGCGGGGTTCAACCTCATCTTCCTGCGCACGGGGCTCTCGTCGCTGAAGCCCGAGTCGCTCAAGCACCGCAAGGCGGAGGGCATCCTCGTCGCGTTCGTCGTCGACGACATCGACGCCGAGTACCGACGCCTGCAGGACGAGGGCGTCCGGATCCTCACGCCCATCGAGACCGAGCCCTGGGGCGAGCGCTTCTTCCAGGTCGCGGATGACAATGGCGTCATCCTCCAACTGGTCCAGTGGATGCACCCGCCGCCGGAAGGCGTGGTGAGCTGAGGCGCGCGCGGCGACCTGCTTGAAGCGACTCGAGGCTCGTGCGAGGAGTCGGCCATGCGCGACGAATCGAACCGTGGTGATGGCGGCGTGCCCCATCTGAGCCCCGAGGAGTTTCGTGAGCTGGGGCACCGGCTGGTGGACTGGGTCGCTGACTATCAGCAGCGGCTGGAGTCCTTCCCCGTGCGCTCGCAGGTGGCCCCGGGGGAGGTCGCCTCGAAGCTGCCCCTGCGTCCACCGGAGGAGGGGCTCGACGGGGTGAAGGGTTGGGATGCGGTCCTCAAGGATTTGGAGGACGTCATCCTTCCCGGCGTGACGCATTGGCAGTCGCCGTCGTTCTTCGCGTACTTCCCCGCGAATGCCTCGGGTCCGGCGGTGCTCGGTGAGCTGCTATCCGCGGGCTTGGGGGTGCAGGGCATGCTCTGGTCCACGAGCCCCGCGGCGACGGAGCTGGAGACGCGCGTGGTGGACTGGCTCGTGGACCTGCTGGGGTTGCCCGAGGACTTCCGCTCCACCTCCGCGCGAGGGGGCGGTGTCATCCAGGGCACCGCGAGCGAGGCGACGCTCGTGGCCATGGTGGCCGCCCGGGAGCGCGTGCGTCGTGGCGGTGCTCCCGCGGACTCCGAGTGGGTGGCGTATGCCTCCACGCAGGCCCACTCGTCCGTGCTCAAGGCGGCGATGTTGTGCGGCGTGGCGCATGGCGCGGAGGACACGACGCATGTGCGGCTCATCGAGACGAACGACCGTTATGGGATGCGGCCCGAGCTGCTGGAGCGCGCCATCCTCCAGGACCTCGAGGCAGGACGCGTGCCCTTCTTCGTGTGCGCCACGGTGGGCAGTACGTCGTCCGGCGCGGTGGACCCGGTTCGTGCGATTGGCGAGGTGATGGCTCGCACTCCGGTGCGCTCTACCGGTGGTTGGCTGCACATCGACGCGGCGTGGGCGGGCTCGGCGCTGGTGTGCCCCGAGCACCGGGATTTGCTCGACAGCATGAACCGGGTGGACTCGTTCGCCTTCAACCCGCACAAGTGGCTGCTCACCAACTTCGACTGCAATGCCTTCTTCACGCGCGACCGGCAGGCGCTGCTCGATGCGCTCAGCGTGACGCCGGAGTACCTGCGCAACGCCGCGAGCGCGAGCGGGGCGGTCATCGACTACCGCGACTGGCAGGTGCCGCTGGGCCGACGCTTCCGTGCGCTCAAGCTGTGGTTCGTGCTGCGTCATTACGGCGCGAAGGGGCTGCGCGCGCACATCCGTGAGCACGTACGCCTGGCGAAGTGCTTCGAGTCCTGGGTGAAGGAGGACGCGCGCTTCGAGCTGGCCGTGCCCCGCTCGCTGTCGCTGGTGTGCTTCCGCTTGAAGCCGCTTCCGGGGGAGTCAGCGAAGGACACCGACGCGAGGAACCGTGAGCTGCTGGAGCGCGTGAATGCTTCCGGCAAGGTGTTCCTCACGCACACGGTGTTGCCGTCGGTGGAGGAAGCGCCCGCACGGTACATATTGCGGATGGCCATCGGCGCGGCGACGACGGAGGAGCGACACGTCCGCGCCGCCTGGGAGTTGCTCGTCGCCTCTGTTCGCTGACATCGCGTCTGCGGGGCACGTGAGCTTCCGCGTGCGCCTTTACATGGCGAAATGAAATGAGTCCCGGTGGCGGGCGTTCACACCCGGCCCGCATCACGGGTCTTGCTGTGCACCACACCCCTCACCGGAGTCCTCTCTTGTCGCGACGCGTCCTGTTCCTGCCACTCTGTGCGCTGTTGGCCTGTGCTCACGCCTCGCCCGCGGACACCTCCTCGCGCACTCCTGTCCCGGCCCGCAGCTCCGGGCGCATTGCACCTGAAGCCACGAGCGCCCTCACTCGCTCCTGGATGGCCCAGCGTGACGGTGACCTGGCCAAGGCCCAGGACGAGCTCCGCCGCGCGTGGGATGCGGGGCATCACGCTCCCGAGTTGGCTCGGGCCGCGGCGAGCCTGGCCGCGGAGGCGAAGGACACCGCGGCGGCCTTCTCCTGGCTGGAGCGCGCCCTGGACGTGGGCTACGCCGACCCGGCCGGCCTGCTCCGCGCCAAGGCCCTGGCTCCCGTGCGCGAACTGCCGGGCTACGACGCCCTGGTGGAGCGCGCGCGGAAGAACGCTCGCGAGGCCCGGAGCACCTGGGGCGTGGGCTCCGGACTGGAGAAGACCACCCCGAGCGAGGCCGGCCTGTCCGAGCCCGCGCTCGCCGCGTTGCTGAAGGCCGCCGAGGACTCCGGCTCGGCGGGTCTCGTGCTGCTGCGCCACGGCAAGCTCGTCGGCGAGTGGTACTTCGGCGGCGACACGCACCGCATCGAAGCCATGTCCGCCACCAAGGGCATGGTGGCGCTGGCCATCGGCCTGCTCATCGACGAGGGGAAGATTCCCTCCCTGGACACGCCCGTGTCCGCCTTCTTCCCCGAATGGAGGGACGGCCTCAAGGGACAGGTGACGGTGCGCCACCTGCTCAGCCACACCTCGGGACTGGCCGCGAACCGGAGCGCGCTGGACATCTACGCGTCGAACGACTTCGTGCGCTACGCGTTGGACTCGGAGGTCACGGACACGCCGGGCAGCAAGCACTCGTACAACAACAAGGCCACGAACCTGGTGGCCGGCATCGTCGAGCGCGCCTCGGGGAAGAAGATGGATGTGTATCTGGAGCGACGGCTGTTCGCGCCGCTCGGCATCCGCGACTTCCGTTGGGACACGGACCCGTCGGGCAATCCCGTGGGCATGGCGGGCTTGCAGCTCCACCCGCTGGACTTCGCCAAGGTGGGGCAGATGCTCCTCCAGGGTGGGACGTGGCAGGGCCAGCGCATCCTGAGCGCGGAGTGGATTCACGCGATGGGCGGCGCGCCCTCGCAGCCGCACATGCCCACCGGAGGGCTTCTGTGGTGGCTCCTCTACGAGGATGGGATGAGCGTCACGCTGGGCTCGGACATGCTGGAGCAGGCGCTCCGCAATGGTTTCCCCGAGGCGTCGCTCGCGCCGCTGCGGGAGCTCGCGGACCGGCCTCTTCCCCAGAAGGACTTCTACCCGGCGTTCATGGCGAAGCTGGGAGGCGACCCGAACCGGGTCCGGGACTTCATGATGAAGTCCGCGCCCCACAACCTGAAGCAGTCCGTGGAAGGGGCGCCGAGCGGCTTCGCGGCGGTGGGCCAGGGCGGAAACCGGGTGCTCGTCCTGCCCAAGCATGACCTCGTGGCCGTGCGCATGTCGGACCCCGACGAGCGCGTCCCTGACGACGTCCTCGAGTTCACCGCGTTCGCCGACCTGGTGCTCCGCCTGGTCCGCCCCGAGCCCACCGCCCGCTGACCCGCCTGCTCGCACCGGGTCCCTCGCGTCCGGGACCCTGTGGCATCATGCCGTCCGCTCATGGTGCCGCACCGTCCCGTCTCGCTCGTCCTCAGCTATCAGTACCCGGGCAAGTACGCCTTCACCGTGCTGGCGGGCGCCGTCGAGTCGGACCCGGCGCTCGCGGACGTGAAGCTGTTCTTCCCCCGTGACCGCGAGACGCTGCTCTCCACCGTCAAGGAGCGCCACGACGCGGGAGACACCGTGGTCGCAGCGTGGTCCTTCTACTCGGCCAGCTTCGCGGTCTCCGCGGAGGAGCTGGCCTGGGTGCGCGAGCGGCTGGAAGGGCGCTCCGTCCTCTGCATCGCCGGCGGTGTGCACGCGACGGCCGAGCCGCTCCAGACGCTCCAGGCCGGCTTCGACCTCATCGCCATCGGCGAGGGCGAGCACTCCCTGCGCGAGCTGCTCGGCCGCGTCCAGCGCGGCGAGGAGCCCCGTGACACGCACGGCGTGGCCCACCTGAAGGACGGCAAGCTGGTGCAGCACGGGCGCGGGGAGGGCGTGAAGCTGGACGACTTCCCGCCGTTCGCCGCGCGCAACGCCATGTTCGGCGCCATCGAAATCACGCGCGGCTGCATCTACGCGTGCCGCTTCTGCCAGACGCCCTTCATGAGCAAGGCGCGCTTCCGCCACCGCTCCGTGGCCAACGTGGCGCACTGGGCTCGCGAGCTGCGCCGCTCGGGGCGCCGTGACATCCGCTTCATCACGCCGACGTCCATGTCCTACGGCACCGGCGACGAGACGATGAGCTTGGCCGCGGTGGAGGAGCTGCTCGCGGCCGTGCGCGAGGCCATGGCTCCCGACGGGCGCATCTACTACGGCACCTTCCCCTCCGAGGTCCGCCCCGAGCACGTCACGCCCGAGGCGCTCGCCGTCCTCAAGCGCTACGTCCACAACGACAACCTCATCATCGGCGGCCAGTCCGGCTCCGAGCGCATCCTCCAGAGCACCCGCCGGGGCCACGACGTGGAGACGGTGGTGCGGGCCACCCGCCTGGCCGTGGAGGGCGGCTTCGTGCCGAACGTGGACTTCATCCTCGGGCTGCCCGGTGAAGAGGCCGACGACGTCGCCGCCACCGTCGCGCTCATGGAGCGGCTGGCGGAGCTGGGCGCGCGCGTGCACGGCCACACGTTCATGCCGCTGCCGGGCACGCCCTACCGCGACGCGCCCCCCGGACGCGTCGACGCCGAGACGCAGACGAAGCTGGACCGGCTCGCCTCCCAGGGGCGGCTGTACGGCCACTGGAAGCAGCAGGTCGCCCTCGCGGAAGGCATCGCCCAGCGTCGCCGGCCCCGAGCGGGCTAGCGTTCCCCGTCACTTCGTCGGGCCCGCGCGTGGCGAGGCGCTTAGGATGGGAGCGCGATGTCCTCCGACGAGACTCCCTACTGGCTGCTCATCTCCGTCCTCTTCAGCTCCCAGCCGCTGACGCCCTCGCTCGCCATGACGCTGCACCAGACGGCGTACGAGCTGCACGAGCGGGGTGACGCGGTGAAGGAGGTCGCCGGCGACATGCTCAGCGGCAAGGTGCACAACCTGCGCAAGAACGTCGCCCTGGGCGGCATCGCGGGCCCGGCCTTCGAGGCCGAAATCGAGACCGAGCGAGGCTCCGGCGTGGTGCGCTTCATCCTCACGCGTCAGGGGCTGGAGATGATGCGTCAGCAGCCCGCGACGCCGCCCCGTCCGAAGTACCTCAACTGAGGCCACGGGCTCCCGGTCGCCTGCTCCCTGTGCTGCGTGCGGTGCCCGGTGTCTCCATCTTCGAGGCACGGGCTCACCCCAGCACCCTCGAAGGAGCGACAGCCATGGACCCGAAGGACTATCTCAAGAAGCCGCTCGGCATCCCCCTGGACCCCGCGAAGCAGAAGGACCCGGAGGAGGATGGAGACCACGTGCCCGCCGAGGGCCGCTCCGAGTTCCTCAATGACGTGACGGAGCAGGACGGCGGCCAGCGCACCGACGTGGGGCCACCGTACGACGGCTCGGGTGATTTGCAGCAGGGCCAGCGCGCTGAGTACCTCCAGCGCGCCGAGCGCAAGGAACCCAAGAAGGACTGACTCGCGACGCGCGGGACTACTCGCGGTCCAGCGACACCTTGTTGCGGTTGCCCATGTGGAAGATGGAGTTGTTCAGCGTCGCCGCGGACAGCTCGGCCAGCTCCATCATCACCTTCTGCTCCTCGGCCTCCTTGGAGCCCGCGGCGGCGGTGGGCGACTGCGCCTTGCCCTGACCGGAGGCAGCGTCCTGGATGGGAGGACGGCCCACGGCGGCGAGGTAGGAGTTCATGATGCCGCTGTGCGGCGCGCTGCCCACCGAGTTGAGCGCCGACTGCACCACCATGCCTCCGGTGGACATCAGCGGGTCTCCCGGCCGGTTCGCGGGAGACATCGCCGCGCGCTGGTTCTGCTGAAGCAGCGAGCCGAACCCGACGTTCGCCGACTGCACGCCGGCCTGGGGACGGGGGACCTGGACCTGGGGACCCGTGAACGAGTTGATGCGGCTCATGGTTGGCTCCGTGGCGGTCCGAGGGCGCAACAAGCGCGGCTCTCGGAGGTCTGCCCACATTATCGGGCAACCCCGGGAGAAGTTGCGTCCAGGGGCTCCAAGCCTGCTCGGAGGGCGGAAAAACGACCAGAGGCCGCGGGGTTAGGACCCCACGGCCTCTGGTGTCAGGCGTCGTTGGACGCGCTCGAGGCGCTTAGAACTGGTGGGCCTCGGTGGACTCGTGGAGCGCCAGGGTGCTGGCGGAGCCGCCGGAGATGACCTCGGCGACCTGGTCGAAGTAGCCGGTGCCGACCTCGCGCTGGTGACGCGTGGCGGTGTAGCCGTCCTTCTCGGAGCCGAACTCGCCCTGCTGGAACTCGCTGTAGGCCGCCATGCCGCGGTCCTTGTACTTGCGCGCCAGCTCGTACATCGAGTGGTTCAGCGCGTGGAAGCCGGCCAGGGTGACGAACTGGAACTTGTAGCCCATGGCGCCCAGCTCACGCTGGAACTTGGCGATGGTGGCGTCGTCCAGGTTCTTCTTCCAGTTGAAGGACGGCGAGCAGTTGTACGCGAGCAGCTTGTTGGGGAACTTCTCGCGGACGGACTCGGCGAACTTCTTGGCCTGGGCGAGGTCCGGGGTGCTGGTCTCGCACCACACGAGGTCCGCGTACGGCGCGTAGGCCAGGCCGCGGGCGATGGCGCAGTCGAGGCCGCCGTTGATGCGGTAGAAGCCCTCGGAGGTGCGGCCGTTCTTGCGGTCGATGAAGGCGTGGTCGTACTCGTCCGCGTCGGACATGAGCAGCTTGGCGCTGTCGGCGTCCGTGCGAGCGACGAGCAGGGTGGGCACGCCCATCACGTCGGCGGCGAGGCGCGCGGCGGTGAGGGTGCGGATGAAGTGGCTGGTGGGCACCAGCACCTTGCCGCCCATGTGGCCACACTTCTTCTCGCTGGCCAACTGGTCCTCGAAGTGGACGCCCGCGGCGCCGGCTTCAATCATGCCCTTCATCAGCTCATAGGCGTTGAGCGGGCCGCCGAAGCCGGCCTCGGCGTCCGCCATGATGGGGGCGAACCAGTAGCGGTCGCTCTTGCCCTCGGCGTGGTCGATCTGGTCCGCGCGGCGCAGGGCGTTGTTGATCTTCCGCACCACGGTGGGGACGGAGTCGACCGGGTAGAGGCTCTGGTCCGGGTACATCTGCCCGGCGGAGTTGGCGTCGGCGGCGACCTGCCAGCCGGAGAGGTAGATGGCCTTGAGGCCCGCGCGGACCATCTGCACGGCCTGGTTGCCGGTGAGGGCGCCGAGCGCGTTGATGTAGTCCTCGGTGTGGAGCAGCTCCCACAGGCGCTTGGCGCCGACCTCGGCCAGCGTGTAGCTGATGGGCAGCGTGCCGCGCAGCTTCAGGACGTCCTTGTCGGTGTAGTTGCGCTTGATGCCCTCGAAGCGGCGAGCGTGGAGCTTGGCGTGAGGGGAGGCGTCCGGGGTGGTCGTGGTGGCGTCGTACATCGCAGGCTCCTCGGTGATGCGTTGAAGGTGGGAAGTCGTCGGAAAAGGGTTCAGCGGTTGGCGTCGAGCGCCGCGTAGGCGGGCAGGGTGAGGAAGTCCTCGAAGGCGGGCGCGGTGGACAGGCGCTCGAAGAGCTCGCGGGCGCGCTGGACGTGCTCGCGGCCGTACTTCTCGTGGACGCCTTCCTTCTCCAGGTGGGCCATCTCCTCGGAGAGCAGCGTCTGGAACAGCTCGGGCGTGACCTTGCGGCCGTCGTCGAGCGAGGCGCCGTGGTGCAGCCACTGCCACACCTGGGCGCGGGAGATTTCGGCGGTCGCCGCGTCCTCCATGAGGTTGTAGAGGGGCACGCAGCCCAGGCCGCCGAGCCACGCGGCGGTGTACTGGATGCCCACGCGCAGGTTGTGGCGCAGGCCCTCCTCGGTGCGGGTGCCGGAGGGGACCTTGAGCAGGTCGGCCTCGGTGACGCGCACGTCCTCGCGCTTGTTGGCGAGCTGGTTTGGGCCCTTCATGTTCGCGTCGAAGATGTCGCGCGCGATGGAGACCAGGCCCGGGTGGGCGACCCACGTGCCGTCGTGGCCGTTCTTCGCCTCGCGCAGCTTGTCGGCGCGGACCTTCTCCAGGACGGCCTCGTTGGCGGCGGCGTCACCCTTGATGGGGATGAAGGCCGCCATGCCGCCCATGGCGTGCACGCCGCGGCGGTGGCAGGTCTGGATGAGCAGCTGCGAGTAGGCGTTGAGGAACGCCTTGTCCATGGTGACCTGGCCGCGGTCGGGCAGCACGACGCTGGTGTCGGACTGGAGCGTCTTGATGAAGCTGAAGATGTAGTCCCAGCGGCCGCAGTTGAGGCCGGCGGAGTGCTCGCGCAGCTCGTACAGGATTTCGTCCATCTCGAAGGCCGCGGGGAGCGTCTCGATGAGGACGGTGGCCTTGATGGTGCCGCGGGGGATGCCGAGCGTGTCCTGGGCCATGAGGAACACGTCGTTCCAGAGGCGGGCCTCCAGGTGGCTCTGCATCTTGGGCAGGTAGAAGTAGGGGCCGGTGCCGCGGGCGAGCTGCTCGCGGACGTTGTGGAAGAAGAAGAGGCCGAAGTCGAAGAGGGAGCCGGAGATGGGCTTGCCGTCGACTTCGACGTGGCGCTCGGGCAGGTGCCAGCCGCGGGGCCGCACGAAGAGGACGGCGGGCTTGTCGACCAGGGCGTAGTGCTTGCCGTTGTCGCCGGTGAAGGAGATGGAGCGGCGCACGGCGTCGCGCAGGTTGAGCTGGCCGCGCACGACGTTGTCCCAGGTGGGGCTGTTGGCGTCCTCGAAGTCCGCCATGAAGACGTTGGCGCCCGAGTTGAGGGCGTTGATGATCATCTTCCGGTCCACCGGGCCGGTGATTTCCACGCGGCGGTCCTGGAGGTCCGGGGGCAGCGGGGCGACCGTCCACTGGGCGTCCCGGACGGACTTCGTCTCCGGGAGGAAGTGGGGGCGCTCACCCTTGCGCCAGGCGGCCTGGACCTGCTTGCGACGCTCCAGGAGGGCCTCGCGGCGCTCCCCGAAGGCGCGCACCAGCTTCGCCACGAAGTCCAGGGCGGCCGGGGTGAGCACCTCGGCGTAGTCGGGGTGCCACGGCCCCTTCACCTCTACGCCAGCGCTGAAGGCCGGGCTCTTCGAAGAGGGGACTTCCGTGGGCATCTCGGCTCCTTGGCTTGGTGCGTTGTAAATCTGCGGCAACGGGTCGGAAAATGAATCTTCCGAGGGCGAAATGGAAGTGCGCGTCAATTTCTGCCTGCTTGCCTGTAATGCTGTCAACAGCCGGCGGATTAAATCTGTAAATCAACAGACGTGACGCGGGGTTGCAAGCAGGGGTCGACAGGCGCCGGGGATGCAATCAGCGACGGCAAGGTGCGTAGGTAGGGTCGAGGGTGCTCGCCGCCAAGGGGTCCCCTCACGGGAGACACGTCATGGACGCGATGAAGCGGTGCTCGGGGTGCGCGGAGGAGATTCGGATGGAGGCCTCGCGCTGCGCCCGGTGTGGAATCCGGGTGGAGCGGCTGCACCGCGGCGTCGAGGGCCGCGCGGTCGCGGGAGTCTGCGCGATGCTCGCTCGCGAGCTGGGAATCGACGTGGCCCTGGTGCGCGTGGCGGTCGTCGTGGCCACCTTGTTCTCCGGCGGCACGCTTCCGCTCGTCTACGTCCTGCTCTGGGCGTTCACTCCTGCTTCCGCCCTGGGACGGGCTCCCTTGCAGCGCACGTTGAACTGGCTGTCGCGCTTCGGGGAGTCGGAGGCCCCTCGCCTGGAGCGGCGGGTCTAGGCACACGGCCAGGGGGCACGGCTCGCGGGCCCCTCGGCTCGCCGTGGGTCCCCCCGCCAGCGGGCGGGGCCCCCCACGCCGGCCGTCCCGCTCCTCCGTGTCACTCGTGTCCGTGTCACGCTTATCGGCGCGTTCTGCTCACGGCTCGACGGTTCTCCTCGTCTCCCGGTGAGCCGTGGCCCGGCCTGTTATGCGTGGCTCCAGGATTCTTTCCTCCAGGAGCCCGCCCTTGAGCACTCGCGACGTCCGCATCGAGAAGGACACCTTCGGCCCCATCGAGGTCCCCGCCGACCGCCTCTGGGGCGCCCAGACGCAGCGCAGCCTGCAGAACTTCGACATCTCCACCGAGCGCATGCCGCCCGCCCTCATTCGGGCGCTCGTGCTCGTCAAGAAGGCCGCCGCCCTCGTCAACGTCGAGAACGGCTCGCTCCCCCGCGAGAAGGGGGACGCCATCGTCCGCGCCGCCGATGAAGTCCTCGACGGCAAGCATGACGCGGAGTTCCCACTCAGCCTCTGGCAGACCGGCAGCGGCACCCAGACGAACATGAACACCAACGAGGTGCTCGCCAATCGCGCCTCGGAGCTGCTCGGCGGTGAGCGCGGGGAGCAACGCCGCGTCCACGCCAACGACGACGTCAACAAGGGGCAGAGCTCCAACGACGTCTTCCCCACCGCCATGAGCGTCGCCGCCGCGACCGCCATCGCCGAGCGCGTGCTCCCCGAGCTCGACGCGCTTCGCGACGTGCTCTCCGACAAGTCCCGCGCCTTCATGGACGTGGTGAAGATTGGCCGCACCCACCTCCAGGACGCCACGCCCCTCACCCTGGGCCAGGAACTGAGCGGCTATGTCGCGCAGCTGCGGCATGCGCGCGCCCACCTGGAGCGCGTGCTGCCCCACCTGCACGAGCTGGCCCTGGGGGGGACGGCTGTCGGCACGGGGCTCAATGCCCCCAAGGGGTATGCCGAGCGCGTCGCCCAGGAGATTGCCCGCCTCACCGGCCTGCCCTTCGTCACCGCCCCCAACAAGTTCGAGGCCCTGGCCGCCAACGACGCCCTGGTCCACGCGCACGGTGCCCTCAAGGGCCTGTCCTCCGCGCTCTTCAAGATCGCCAACGACATCCGCTGGCTGTCCTCCGGCCCCCGCTCCGGCCTGGGCGAAATCACCATCCCGGAGAACGAGCCCGGCAGCTCCATCATGCCCGGCAAGGTCAACCCCACCCAGAGCGAGGCCCTCACCATGCTCTGCGCCCAGGTCATGGGCAACGACGTCGCCGTCAGCGTGGGCGGCGCCTCCGGCAACTTCGAGCTCAACGTCTTCAAGCCCCTCATCATCCACAACGTCCTGCAGAGCTGCCGACTGCTCGCCGACGGCATGCGCAGCTTCCGCCTCCACTGCGCCGTGGGCATCGAGCCCAACCGCTCCCGCATCCAGGAGAACCTGGAGCGCAGCCTGATGCTCGTCACCGCCCTCAACCCGCACATCGGCTACGACAACGCCGCGAAGATCGCCAAGACGGCCCACAAGGAGGGCAAGACGCTCAAGGAGGTCGCCATCCAGTCAGGGCTCGTCACCGCCGAACAGTTCGACCAGTGGGTCCGCCCGGAGAAGATGACCGGCCTGTAGGCGCCGGGTGTCCTACACGCCTTCGTCCCTCCTCCGGACGCCCCTCCGGGGGCCCACCAGGGGAGGGGACAGGGAGAACCGTGGGCCAGCGCACGCTGCGGGAAGAAGGGGCGGGCGCGCGCGCGGCAGGACGATTAGGGTAGGGGAGCCATGAACGTCCCCTTCGTCATTGAGACCACGCACCGCGGCGAGCGGGCGTACGACCTGTACAGCCGGCTCCTCAAGGACCGCATCATCATGCTGGGCACGCCCGTCAACGATGACGTGGCCAACATCATCGTCGCCCAGCTGCTCTTCCTCGAGTCCGAGGACCCCGACAAGGGCATCAACCTCTACATCAACTCGCCCGGTGGCTCCGTCACCGCCGGCCTGGCCATCTACGACACCATGCAGTACGTGAAGTGTCCGGTGTCCACCATCTGCGTGGGACAGGCCGCCTCCATGGGCGCGCTGCTCCTGCTCGCCGGCGCCAAGGGCAAGCGCTACGCCCTGCCCAACAGCCGCATCATGATTCACCAGCCGCTCGGCGGCGCCCAGGGCCAGGCCACCGACATCGACATCCAGGCCAAGGAAATCCTCCGCCTGCGCAGCTACATCAACGGCCTCATCGTCAAGCACACCGGCCACACCGTCGAGCGCATCGAGAAGGACACCGAGCGCGACTACTTCATGAGCGCCGAGGACGCGCGCCAGTACGGCCTCATCGACGAGGTCGTGGAGAAGCAGCGCCTCATCTCCCCGACGCCGTCGAACAAGTAGCGCAAGTCCTCGCGACCCTCGCTCCTCATGGCGGAGCGGGGGCCCCCCGGTCGGTTGAAGACTTCCGGTGGGTCGTGGCGCAAGCCCGGCGACATTCCCGCGGCAAGACCTACCGCTTCCGCTCGCAGTGGGCTTCGGGACGGAAAGGCAGGGCGAACAGCTCGCGCCCGGTGGCCTGCTCCGCGGTGAAGAACACGTCCCAGCCGGAGCGGATGAAGTCACGAGGCGAGGACGTGGCGGGGCCAGGTGCGAGTTCGTCGAGCGCCCGCGTACCAGCGGCCGTGCCGTCACTCACCCAAGGCTCGGCTCCACGTCCCGCCAGCGTCGCGCTGAAGAACAACCTGTCTTGAATGGACGTCACGTTCGCGGGCGAGGACCCCTCGGCTCCGGGCACGAGGTCCTTGAAGAGCCTCGTGCCACGGGCCGTGCCGTCGCTCGTCCACAGCTCGCGCCCATGCGTGCCATCATCCGCGGTGAAGTAGAGCTGCCCTCCAGCGACCGCCAGGGCGGCGGGCTCCGAGCCTGTCGCGCCCGGGCGCACGTCCTTCACCCTCCGGGTGCCCGCTGGCGTGCCATCGCTGACCCAGAGCTCCTCGCCCTCGGGGAGGCCCGCGCCGGCGCTGAAGTACAGCCTGCCGTGGAGCGCGACCAGGTCGTGGGGGTATCGCCCCGGGAAGCCGCGGAGCCTGCGCGTGCTGGAGGCCGTGCCCTCCGTGACGTAGAGGCTGGCCTCGTTGTCATCGGATGCCACCAGGAAGAAGAGCTTCCTGCCCACCGACTTCATGCGGAAGATGAGCGTGTCCTCCGTGAGCGAGCCGTCGTGGACCTCGAGCAGTGGCGTGATGCCCGGGCCTCCGTCACCGCGCACCAGCCAGGTCTCATCCCCCATGCTGATGACGAAGAAGAGGAAACCGTCATGGACGATGAAGCGGCGCGGGAATGAGCTGGCCTGGCCGGGGGCGATGTCCTCCACCATGAAGGTGCCCGCCTCGGTGCCATCGCTCGTCCACAGCTCGTACCCATCCGTGCCGTCGGGGACGACGGTGGAGAAGTAGAGCCGGTTCTCGTAGGCCACCAGCGTCTGGTTCTCCACGAAGCTGGCGCCGATGGGGAGCACCCGCTTCACCAGGCGGGTGCCTGCCTCGGTGCCATCACTCACCCACAAGGCGCGGCCTCGCACGTCGTCATCCGCGAGGAAGAAGAGCCGGTCCCCCACCCGCGTGAGCTCCGTGGGCCCCGAGCTCTCGGGCCCTCGTGCGATGTCTCGGACCAGGAGCGTCCCCGCGCCCTGCGTGCCGCTACTCTTCCAGAGCTCGGTGCCATGGACCCCATCGTTCGCGGCGAAGTAGAGGACGCCCTCCCCGTGGACGAGGTCGTGGACGTCGACGCGCGCCGCGCCGAGGTTCCTGAGCCTGCTCGGCGTGAAGCCACAGGGCGCCCACTCCCCCCGGGACAGCGCGGACTCCTCGCCGGAGGGCTCCGGCTCTTCGGCCACCAGCGGAGCGCAGCCCGCCAGCAGGCCCAGCAGCAGGGGAAGGCGACACAAGGGCTTCATCATGGCGCGGGGTCCTGTTCCGAGCGCCACCCGGGGCTGCCTCCGGGTGGACGAGGTTCGCGGCCGACGCCGGGCTACTGGCGCCGGCTCGTGTCAGGTCGTTGCTCGAGGGTGAGGGGCAGGGCGGGGGTGTCCTTGATGTCGGCATCGTGACCCACCCGCGTCCCCAGGACGAAGTGAGGCACGCCAGGCTTCGCGGTCTCGCCCGCGCCATGGATGGCGAAGAAGCGGGTGCCGGCGAAGGTGACCTCCGGCCCGAAGGCCTGAGCCGTGTCATCCCCCGAGACGCGGAAGCCCCCGGGGTCCCACACCCCACCGTCCTCACCGAGGCGGGTCCCCCATATCTGGTGCGAGCCTTCACGCGTGTCGTCCCAGACGATGAGGGACTTCGAGCGGTGATGGGCCAGCCGAGGGTCTCGCTGGTGTCCCGGAGCCACGCAGACATCGAATCCACCGGGCGTCTCGACCGTGCCATCCGAGCGCACGAGCGTGCCCCGGAGGTTGGCGTCGGGCCCCGCGAGGTCGGCCCAGACGACCTGGAACCTCCGCCCGGTCCAGACCACGTCCGGAGTCACCTGGAGTCCAGGGGACCTCGAGATGGGGAACCCCGTTCCGTCGAGGATGACGCCGCTCTCGCCCACCCGGTTGCCATGGATGTCGTTCTCGTCCGGGGTGTCGCCACGCGCGTCGGACCAGACGACGAGGAACTGCTTCGTGGTGGAGCTCCAGGTGACGGCGCCATCGAAGGCGTAGGCGAACCCCTGGCTCACCGTCTCGTCGGGAGTGGGCAGGACGACGCCCTCGGGGCTCACCCGCTTGAAGTGGATGACGGACTCATCCGTGCCGACCACCGTGAATGTCACCAGGCAGACCTGCCGCGAGCACGCGATGCGGACGGGGCCAAAGGTCTCCCCCGACCTGATGATGGAGAAGACCTTCCCCTGCACGGTGCCGTTCGTCCGGACGCGGATGCCCTCGATGCCTTCGCCAGTCTCCCAGACGACGAAGAAGTGGGTGCCGTCAAAGGCGACGGCCGGGTCGAAGCCGGTCGACGTCCCCACGTTGATGCGCAGGCCCTCGGGGTCCAGCACCGTGCCGTCCTGGGCCACCCGGGTGCCGTAGATGCCTCCCTGGCGGATGTCTCCCCAGACCGCGAAGTACTTGCCTCCGCCCGAGGTGACCGCCGCGCCGCTCCGGGCCAGGGGCGCCGCCTGGAAGTCCCTTCCAGGCGCATGTGTGGCTTCGGGAGAGGGGGCGCTCCGCTCCCCTCGAGTCGTCGGCTCCCCCTCTTCCCGCGCCTGCCCGCATCCTGCCTGGAGGGCCCCCGCCAGGAGGGTGCTCACCAGAACCATCGTCCATGTGCGTTTCATCGGCCCCCCCATTGCTCGACTCCGCGAAGGTGGAGGCCGGACGGGGCCCCGAACCATCCGCCCGGAGGGAGGGCCTCCAGGATGAATTCCAGCGAAGGGGCATCCCCTCCAACCGATGTCTCCACCTCGCTTCGAGCGCGTTCGCCGTGAGGTGCGGGAGCGTCGTCACTTCCCGAGGATGGGAGGGCCAGGGAGTCGACCGCCCGGTCGGGGCCGCCGGTTCGAGCATGCCGGACACCGGTTGCTGTTGGACACCAGCCGCCGCCGCATCTTCACCCCGAGCGGACCGCGAGGCCCCCTCGCACCCCGATGCTCGACATCGTGTCCCGTCATGCGAATCCCCGTGCCCGTCCACCGCCTGCCCGAGGCCCCGCGAGAGGCCAGGGGGCTCACCTCCGAAGAGGTGCTGACACGGCGGGGGCGATACGGGCGCAATGACGTGATGGCGCGCCCACGGCGCTCGTCACTGGCGACGCTGCGCGAGTCCGCGGGGGACCCGATGCTCTGGTTCCTCGTGGGGATGAGCGCGCTCTACCTCGCCCTGGGCGAGGTGACGGAGGGGCTGGTGCTCATGGGGGCCATCGTCCCGTTACTCGGCATGGATGCCTTCCTCCATCATCGGACACGGGCCTCCACCGAGGGACTGCAGAGCCGGCTGGCGGCGCGGGCCTTCGTGCTGCGGGACGGGCGCGAAGAGCAGGTGCCCGCGGTGGACGTGGTGGTGGGGGACCTGGTGCGCGTAGACGCCGGCGCGTACTTCCCCGCCGATGGGCTGGTCGTGCGCGGCGAGGGGCTCCAGGTGGAAGAGTCCTCGCTGACGGGCGAGTCCCTGCCGGTGGGCAAGCGGCTTTTGGGACACCTGCCGTCCGGAGACGCGCCGCCCGTGGAGGGGCGCTACTGGGGCCTCGCGGGGACGCGCCTGCTGACGGGGACGGCCTGGGTGCGCGTGGTCTACACGGGCGCCGACACGCTCTACGGGAGCATCGTGCGCTCCGCCGAGCAGGGCGCGCGGGCCCGTACGCCGCTCCAGCAGGCCGTGGCGCACCTAGTCTCGGTGTTGTTGGTGGTGGCCGCCGGACTGTGTGGGGTCCTCGCCTTCGTTCGCTGGCGTCAGGGCTTTGGATGGGGGGACGCGCTGCTGAGCGCCGCCACGCTCGGCGTGGCCGCGCTCCCCGAGGAGTTCCCGCTGGCGCTCACCTTCTTCCTGGGGGCCGGCGTCTACAGGCTCGCGCGCAGGCAGGCCCTGGTGCGGCGCGCCGTCTCCGTGGAGAACATCGGCCGGGTGACGTGCATCTGCTCGGACAAGACGGGCACGTTGACCGAGGGACGTCTGCGGGTGGTCCAGGTGCTCCCCGCGGAGGACCTCACCCGGGAGGCGCTGCTGCGCGCGGCCGCGCTGGCGTCACGCGAGGAGGGGAGGGACCCGCTCGACACCGCGCTGCTCGACGAGGCGGCGCGCGCCTCGGTCCCCACGCGGGGCGTCACGGTCAGGGCCACGTTCCCCTTCACGGAGGAGCGTCGGCGTGAGACCGCGGTGGTGGAGGAGGGCGGGGCGCTGCTCGCCGTCATGAAGGGGGCGCCCGAGCGGGTGATGGCCTGTTGCGCGCTGGAGGACTCCGTCCGCGAGGCGTGGACCCGGAGGATTTCGGCGCTCGCGCGCGAGGGACGCAAGGTCATCGCGTGCGCGAGTCAGTCCCTGGCCCCTGCCTCGTGGCGCGGTGGAGAGCCGGACCACGGCTTCTTCTTCCTGGGCATCATCGCCTGCGAGGACCCGATTCGCGCCGGTGTCCGCGAGGCGGTGCGCGAATGCCAGGAGGCGGGGCTGCGCACCATCATGGTGACGGGGGACCACCCGGAGACGGCATGGACGGTGGCGCGGGAGCTGGGGCTCGGTGGCGCCCGGCCCGTGGTGATGACGGGCGAGGCGCTGGAGGCGGACCTGGAGGGCGCACGCGCGCCCCCGGCGGTGGACGTGGTGGCCCGGGCGCTGCCGGCCCACAAGCACGCGCTGGTGCGGGCGCTGCAGGCGCATGGCGAGGTGGTGGCGGCGACGGGGGATGGCGTGAACGACATCCCCGCGCTCCAGGCCGCGGACGTGGGCATCTGCATGGGCGAGCGTGGGACGCGCGGCGCGCGCGAGGCCTCCTCCATCGTCCTGCTCGACGATGACTTCGGCACGCTGGTGCGGGCCATCGCGGAGGGCCGGCAGCTCTTCCTCAACCTCCAGCGCTGCTTCCAGTACCTGCTGCTCATCCACATCCCCCTGGTGTTCACGGCCGCGCTGCTCCCGCTGGCGGGCTATCCGCTGCTGTACCTGCCCATCCACATCGTGTGGCTGGAGCTCATCATCCACCCCACGGCGATGCTGGCCTTCCAGGAGGCGGCGCGGCCGGGGCGTCTGGGGCCCGCCCGGGAGAGGCGGGCCGCGCGCGTCTTCTCCTCCCGACAGTGGGCCACCGTCGTGGTGGTGGGCGGGCTGCTGACCGTGGGGCTGGTCTGGGGATACGACCGGAGCCTCGGCGTCGGGCGCGACGTGGCGCATGGGCGCGCGGTGGCGCTGGCCTCGCTCACGCTCGCGAGCGCCTGCTTCGCGGCGGTCCTCACCGGGCTGCGCACCCGCACCGCCCGGTGGATCTGCGCGGTGTCCCTGGGCGTGTCCGTCCTGCTCATCCAGGTGCGCCCCATCGCGGTGGTGCTGGGGCTGCATCCGCTGCACGCCGATGACTGGGCGCGCGTCGGCCTGGGCGTCCTGGTGGCCCTGGTGCCCCTGCTGCTGACGCGAGGGACGCGCGGGCTCAGTCCCGCGCTCGGAAGAAGGGGCCCTTGGCCCGCTCCGCGGCGGCGACATACAGCAGGGTGATGGTGGTCACCGCCACCAACAGCAGAGCGGGGGGCGCACGAAGCCGAGCGCGCTCGCGTGGGGAAGGAAGGGCACCGCGAAGGTGAGCGCGATGATGGCTCCCGTGGAGACGAGCAGCAGCCTGCCTGGGCGGCTGCGGTAGAAGGGGCGCCGCATTCGCACCACCAGCGCGACCACCAGCTCCGTCAGCAGGGACTCGATGAACCACCCCGTGCGGAACAGCTCGGGGCCGGCGTGGAACCACTTCCTCAACACCCCGAAGGTGAGGATGTCGAAGCACGAGCTCAGCAGCCCGAAGGCGACCCTGAACCGCCCGATGAGGCGCTTGTCCCTGCGCCGGGGTCTGTCCACCAGCTCCGGGTCCACGCTGTCGCCCGCCAGCCCCACGGCGGGGATGTCCGAGAGGAAGTTGTTCAGGAGGATTTGTCCCGGCAGCAGCGGGAGGAAGGGCAGCAACAGCGAAGCGGCCGCCATGCTGACCATGTTCCCCAGGTTCGCGCTCGTCGTGGTCAGCACGTACTTCATCGTGTTGGCGAACGTCCTGCGCCCCTCCTCGATGCCGTGACGGACGACGTCCAGGTGGCGCTGGAGGAGCCCGAAGCCCCAGCTCCGCCACTCCAGCCGGGGCAGGAGCGGCGCGGGGTGCTCACCTCGGGGGCGAGGCCCCTGTTCATCTCCAGCGCGCGTGGCCTGTGCGGCCGCCAGGCGATGGCCCGTTCCCCGAGGGTAACGTCCGGCCCCTGGCGGGGCGCGGCTCACGCCTTGCCCTTGGCTTCACCGCTCCCGATGGGGATGCGCTTCGACTTGAGCTCGGGGCGCTTGGGGATGCGCAGCGTGAGCACCCCTTCCTTCAGCTCCGCGTTGACGTTGTCGAGGTCCACGCCCTCCGGCACGGTGAAGGTCCGAGCGAAGCTGCCGTAGCCGCGCTCGTAGGTGAAGTAGCGCTCGCCCTCGTCGAGCTTCTCCTCCTCGCGCCTGCCGCTGACGGTCAACCGCTGGCCGGTGACGGAAATCTCCACGTCCTCCTGCTTGATGCCCGGCACGTCCGCCTTGAAGACATAGGCGTCCTGCGTCTCCTTGACGTCGAAGTCGGGAGCGAGCGCCCAGCCCTCCCTGCCTCCTGCCGCGAGCCCACGCAACAGCTCCGTCGGCTCCGACTGAAGCAGCTCGCGCATCTGCGCGAAGGGGTCCCAGGCTTGCTCGCGGCTCGCGAGCCTGCTCGCACGTCGGATGGGAAGCATCGCCATGGCGGATGACCTCATCAGGGCTGGCCAGCACGCGACATGCGCACCTGCTTTGTCGCCCTTCGAGGAAACGGTAGGAATGGTGCCGGAGCATGCAAGGTGCGCCGGCCCCCGCACCGCCCGGCCTGTTGCTGTCGCGCTTGCCGCGTCGTCGGCGCGGGCGGCTCAAGGGGCCTGGGCGCGCGGCTGCCCGGCTGGCGGTTGCGTGGGGAGCGTGAAGGAGAAGGTGCTCCCCAGTCCAGGGCTGCTCTCCACCCAGAGCCGACCGCCATGCGCGTCGACCAGGCCCTTCACGATGGCGAGCCCGAGCCCCGCGCCCTCCTTCCTTCCTGCCTGCGCCTGCCAGAAGGGTTCGAAGACATGCGCCAGATGTTCCGGTGGAATCCCCTGTCCCGTATCCCTGACGGAGAACCTCATCATGGCGCCCTCGGGGCGGGCCTGGACGCTGACGTGTCCGCCCTCGGGGGTGAACTTGATGGCATTGCCGAGCAGGTTGGAGAGGATTTGAATCACCCTGTCGTGGTCGACGAGGAGCGTGGGGGCCTGCTCGGGCAGGTCGCGGGAGAGCTGGATGGACTTCTGCTGGGCGAGCGTGCCGTGCAGGTCGAGCGCCTCCTGGACCAGGGCCGTGCTCTCCACCGCGGTGCGCTCGACCGACAGGTGACCGGACTCCATCCGGGCGACATCCAGCAGGTCCTGGATGAGCCGGTTGGCGCGGTCCGCCGCCTTGCGGAGGGTCTCGAGCGTCCGTGTGGCTGTCCTCTGCTCGAGGGGCGCCTTCATGAGCGTCGCCGTGCACAGCGCCATCACGTTCAGCGGCGTGCGCAGGTCATGGGCGACGACGCGCAGGACCTCGTCCCGCAGGCGTGTCGCCAGCTCGGACTTCTCGTGGAGGCGGGCATTGTCGATGGCGAGCGCCGCGCGGCTGGCCAGCGCCTCCGCCAGCGCCAGGTCACTCTCGCCATAGCGACGTCCCGACTCGGAGGTCCAGAGGATGACCGCGCCCAGGGTCTGCTCACGGGCGCGCAGCGGCACGATGAGGCCCGAGACGGGCCTCAGGCGGTGGAGCAGCTCCAGGCGGTGTCCATCCTCCGCTGTCACGTCGACCGCGGCTTCGGGAGACTCCGGCAGGAGGACGGCGTGGCCCGTCCGGAGTACACGGGCGACGACTTCCCCCTGGAGGGAGGGGTCGCGCGGGTGGGTGGCGAGCAGCTCGCGCAGGCACTCGTACTTCTCGGGCGAGGCCGCCGCGGCTTCCACGGCCTGGACCTGCCCGTGCTCGTCCACGAGGTCGACGATGCACCAGTCCGCCAGCGCGGGGACGGCGAGCCCCGCCACGGTGGAGATCGTCATCCGGGGGTCGAGCGAGCTTGCAAGACGGGGCCCTGCCTCGGCCAGGAAGTGCTGGGCGCGCTCGAGCTTCTTGCGCTGGGAGATGTCCTGCGCCTGCGCGATGAAGTGGAGCGGCTTGCCGTGGGGGTCTCGCACCAAGGAGCCTGTCAGCAGGATGCTGACGGGGTGCCCCTGCTGGTGGATGTAGCGCTTCTCGAGTTGATAGGAGTGGACCTCCCCGCTGAGCAGCCGCTGTCTGTACTGAAGGGTCTGCTCCAGGTCCTCGGGCCAGGTGATGTCGCGGAAGGTCCGCGCGAGGAGCTCCCCGGGCGTGTACCCGACGATGTCGCACATCGCAGTGTTCACGCTCAGGAACCGGTCGTCCAGTCCCACCAGCGCCATCCCCGTCGGCGCATCCGCGAACGCCGTGCGGAAGCGCTCCTCGCTGGTTCGAAGCTCCTGCTCCGCCAGCATGCGGGCCGAGATGTCGCGCAGGATGACCGTGAGCAGGAGCGCTCCATCCAGCTCCACCTTGGAGATGCTGGCCTCCGCGGGGAATTCCCCGCCGCTCTTGCGCCGTCCGATGATGGTGCGGCGTTCGCCCATCCGTCGCGAGGCCTGGTCGCCCGCCGCGAACTGTTGGATGTGTCGCTGATGGGCCCCCTGGTAGCGCTCGGGGAGGAGGAGGTCCAGGGGGCGCCCCAGCGCTTCTGGGGCGGTGTACCCGAAGATGTGCTCCGCGCCCTCGTTGAAGAGGGTGATTCGCTGGTGTGAGTCGATGCAGATGATGGCGTCGACCGTGGTGGAGATGAGTCCGGCGAGGCGCGCCTCCGCCAGCCGGAGCGACTTCTCCAGCGGGGTGGTGGAGCGCGTTGCTCGGCGCAGGCGCACCCGCCGCAGGCGTGCCCAGAGGGAGGACTTCCGTGGCCCTGTCGGTCGGAGGCCGCGCATCACCTGGCTCGCGCGGCCTCCATCAGCAGACGTTGCTCCGCCGCCGCGATGACCTCGCGTGCCGCCCCCGCGGCCGCGGGGTCCACGGAGACGGAAGTGATTCCCGCCCGCACCAGGTGCTCGGCGAACTCGGGGCGGTTGGAGGGGGCCTGGCCGCAGAGGGAGGAGGTGATGCCGGCCTCGCGGCTGGCGCGGATGATGTGGCGGATGGCATCCAGGACCGCGGCGTCCGCTTCATCGAACAGCTCCGCGCACGATTCGGAGTCCCTGTCGACTCCCAGCATGAGCTGGGTGAGGTCATTGGAGCCGATGGACACGCCGGTGATGCCGAGCCTCGCGTACTCGGGGATGCGATAGACGACCGAGGGCACCTCCGCCATGACCCAGCGCTCCAGCCCGCGATGGCGACCCAGCGGGCTCGCCTCCAGGGCCTCGAGGCAGGCCTCCATCTCCCACGTGGTGCGGAGGCGCGGGCCCTGGGGGTCTGCTCCTCCACGTGGCCCTCCAGGATGGTGCCCGTGGCGCCATCCACCGTCACCACCTCGCCGTCCCGGAGCACCCGGGTGGCCGTGCGCGTGCCCACCACGCAGGGCTTGCGCAGCTCCCGGCTGACGATGGCGGCGTGACAGGTCATCCCACCGCTGTCGGTCACCACCGCGGACGCGCGCCGCGAGGTCGGCACCCAGTCGGGAGACGTCATCGGCGCGACCAGGACCTCGCCCTCCTGGAGTCTGGGGGCCCTCCTCGGGCTTGCGCAGCACACGGACGCGGCCCGTCGCGACGCCGGGGGAGGCGCCCAATCCCGACACCAGGGGCCGGGTCGTGGGCCGGGCCGCATCCACCGGCTTCCCGGTCATGCCCAGGGTCGTGATGGGGCGCGACTGGACGAGGTGGAGCCTGCCACCTGCCTCGGCCCACTCGATGTCCTGGGGCGCCCCGTAGTGTCGCTCCACGCGCAGGCCCAGGCGCGCGAGCTCCAGCACCTCCACGTCGCCGAGCACGCGCTGGTGGACCTGCTCGGAGGGGAGCTGCTCGCGTCGCTCCCGTCCCACGCCATCGCGCACCAGCCGGAAGGTCTTCTCGCCGATGCGCGCCTCCAGCAGGGTGGGCCCTTGCCTGTCCACCACGTATATATCCGGCTCCACCTGGCCGCTCACCACCACCTCACCCAGGCCGAAGGCGGCCTCGATGATGACGCGGCGGGTGTCCCCGCTGGCCGGGTCCGCGGTGAACATGACCCCCGAGCGTGTCGAATCCACCATGGCCTGGACCACCACGGCGATGGCCGGCTCCTCGGAGAGGCCCTGGGCCTTGCGGTAGGCCACCACGCGCTGGCCATACGCCGAGGCCCAGCACGCCCGCAGCTTGTCGAGCAGCGCCTCGTCGCCCACGACGTTGGTGTACGTCTCGTGCATGCCCGCGAAGGAGGTGGCCGCCGTGTCCTCGGAGGTGGCCGAGGAGCGGACCGCCACGGGCCGGGTGTCACCCAGTTGGTGATAGGCGGTGAGCAGGGCGGCACGCAGGGGCTCGGGGATGGGCGCCTGGCGCACCGTCGCTCGCAGCGCCTCGGTGACGCGGGCCAACGACTCCGGGTCATCTGGAGCGACGCGTCCCCAGAGCTCACGGAGGCGGGGCCGCACGGGCTCCATGGCTTGCTGGAACGCGGAGGCGGTGACCACGAACCCCGGAGGCACGGGGAGGCCGGCGCGGGTCAGCTCGCCGAGATTGGCGCCCTTGCCACCGGCCACGGGGGCGTCCTCTCGCGAGAGCGACTCGAACCAACGGATGGGCTCCGCCACGGTGTCGGGCTTGGGCGCGCGAGCAGGCTGCTTGTCTTCATGCGAGAGGTCCATGCATCCATCTCCGGGGGAGGAGGCGTAGGACGTGGTCGCGAGGGCGGCTGGAAGGGTTCTGCCCGCGCTGACTCGTCCGAGAGCAAGATGGGGCCCACGGGCTTCCGGGGCACGCGGGGCCGGCCCAGGAGGCAAGGGCCACGTGTTCCGCCCCGGTTCGCCTGGGGGGCGGACCCTCAGCCCCTTGCGTCCAATCGCTCGAGCAGGCGCGCGAAGTCCGTGAGATGGCGAGGGGCGGTGTAGCGGGTGCGCACGAAGTCGTGGGCCCGGCGGCCCAGGAGGACCGCCCGTTCCGGGTCCTCCAGCAGCGAGCGCACTGCCTCCGCGAACTCCTTCCGGTCGCCAGGGTCGCGCACGAGCAGGCCGTTCTCCCCATGGATGACCTGGTCCTGGAGCCCTCCCACCGCGCTCGCCACCACGGGGCGCGCCTTCCACATGGCCTCGGTGATGGTGAGCCCGAAGCCCTCCTGGAGGCTCTTCTGCACCACCACGGCGGCGTGACGTTGCAGGGCGTTGACGATGGCGGCGTTCTCCTCGCTGTCCGCCATGGGCAGGCACACGAGTTGGACGCGCTGGCGCACGAAGCGCGATTGCTGCCGCCACAGCGCGATGACGTCCTGGAGCGTCTGCGCCGCGTCGGGGTCATCCGCCACCGACGTGACGGCCGGGCCGGCGAGCACCAGCTGCGCGCGCAGCTGAGGGGACTGCCGCAGCAGCTGCGCGAACCCGAGCAGCACTCCCGCCGGGTCCTTCAGCGGGTCCCACCGGGAGACCTGGACCACCAGGGGGAGGTCGGCGGCGGGCCCCGCCCCCAGTCGGATGACGTCCGCGCCCCGCGACACGCACCCCATCACGCCATCCGTGCGCGTGAAGACGGGCGCGGCCGTGTCCGGTGGTCCGTGCAGAAGGCCGGTGACCGCGAGGATGGCGCGCGCGACCTCGGGCGCCATGGGCTGGTTCTTCACCGCGAGGATGTCGATGGAGGGTGGGATGACGAGCGCCCGGTCCGCGCACTGCGGTGGCACATACGCGGCCCGGGAGAAGACCGTGAGCCGGGCGGCGGCCAGGCCGGGCGCGAGGAACGCCCAGCCGCGCTCCACCTCGGCGTTCGGCGTGTCCCGGCCGACATGACAGCGCCAGACCACGCGGGCGCCCGCCGAGGCCAGCGCGGGACCGAGCCCCGCGGTCTGCGGGTCGTGCAGCACGACCACGTCCCCGGGCTTCACCAGGACGAGCAGCTCCTCCGCGTTGTCGCGCAGGACCTCGTCGTAGCAGGCGTGCTCGGCCGCCCCCAATGCGGAGCCGTCACCCGGGGAGCCATGCAGGGCGTGATGGAGCCGCTTGGTGATGTGGAAGAACCCGGGGGTGCCGGTGAGCACGAGCCAGCGTGCGTCCACGCCCATGCCGCGCGCGTATCCGATGAGGCGGGGGAGCATCTCCGCCACGCCGCCGCCCCGCGCCGTGGAGCTGATGTTCCAGAACGTGCGCCCCGCCATGCGGGCCCGGGTCGCCTGGGCGTGGGCCCGCAGCGCGTTCCAGCCGGCCCCGTCCAGCTCCTGTTCCAGTCGCGCGAGGGGCTCGGCCTGGACGTGCACCTCGAAGGGCTTGAGCATGGGGCTTCGGTCGTCGCGAGGGCTTCAGGGGTGGATGACGACCTTGATGACGCCATCGCGCCGCTGGCCGAAGAGCTCGTAGGCGTCCCGGATGTCCTTGAGCGCGAAGTGGTGCGTGAACAGGGGCGTCAGGTCGACCCGACCCGACTGGACGACGGCCATCAGCCTGCGCATGCGCTCCTTGCCGCCCGGGCAGAGGGTGGTGACGACGCGGTGGTCACCCAGCCCCGCGGCGAACGCGTCGTAGGGGAGCTGCAGCTTGCCGGAATAGACCCCCAGGCTGGAGAGGGTGCCGCCCGGGCGCAGTGAGCGAAGGGCCGTCTCGAAGGTCTCCTGGGCGCCCAGGGCCTCGATGGCGACGTCCGCGCCGCTCCCCGTCAGTCGCCTGACCTCTGCCACGATGTCCTGGTTCCGGGGGTCCAGCACCACGTCCACGCCCATCCTCCGGGCGAAGGCCCGCCGGGACTCGTCCCCGTCGACTCCGATGACCCGCGCGGCGCCCATCAACCTGGCGCCCAGCGACGCACACAAGCCGATGGGCCCCTGGGCGAGGACGACCACGGTGTCGCCGATGCGCACGCCGCCGGATTCGGCGCCGCTGAACCCCGTGGAGGCGATGTCCGCCAGCAGCAGCACCTGCTCGTCCGAGAGCCCCGCGGGCACTGGCGCGAGGTTGGCCTGCGCGAAGGGAATCCTGACGTACTCGGCCTGCGCCCCGTCCTGGGTGTTGCCCAGCCGCCAGCCTCCCATCGCCTCGTACCCCGAGCCATGCCCGCATTGGGACAGGTGGCCGGACAGGCATGCATGGCATTGGCCGCAGGGCGTGATGGCGCCGACGAGGACGCGTTCGCCCGTCTGGAAGCCCTCCACCCCGGGGCCCAGCTCCTCGATGACCCCCACCAGCTCATGGCCAAGCGTGAGGCCTGGCTTCACGGCGTATTCACCCCGGACGATGTGCAGGTCCGTGCCACAGATGGTCGTCGACGTGACGCGGACGACGGCTTCGCCCGTGCTGGCGCGGGGGCGCTCGACTTCCTCGAGACCGAAGTCCCCGACACCTCGAAAGACGGTTGCTCGCATGGTCCCCCACAGGGCGTGTCTCGGGTTCGCCTCACGACAAACCTCGGGTCCCTGCCTTCGACGCGCAACCGGGCCCGGCGGTGGGGCTGCCGCCGGGCCGTGTCGGTGTCCGCGCCGCGAGGAGCGGGTGGGCGGGGCCCTCAGGCCGTGAGGCGGGAGCGCCTGCCCCGGCGCGTCAGCCACAGCACCGCGCCAAGGAGGGCCAGGCCACCGGGGCCGGGGCTGGCGGCGCAGCCTCCCTGCGGCTGCGAGGCGTCCCCGGTCAGAGGCGCCCCATCGAGCGACTCGACGTCGGGCGTGGGCGCGGCGGAGGCCCCTCTCCTCACGACGTGGTTCCTCACGACGTACGTGTCGTTGCCCGTGGTGCCATTGAGCGTCACCTTCCCCAGGTCATCGGTGGGCGGTGCGTTCGAGCGGAAGGCGTAGTTGTCGGCGAGCTGGACCTCCGCGCCGCCCGGAGGCCGCACCCACACGCTGTAGCGCCGGGTGTCCAGGTCCGCCACCATGCGCACGTGGTACGTCGTGTTGGCGGTGTACGGCACCGTGGTGAGCGCGGTGTAGGTCGCGCCGTCGCGCACGTCGAAGCGGCCGTCCGTGCTCATCCGGATGAGCATGGCCGAGCTGGAGAACGACGTGATGGTGGTGGACGTGTCGGCGTAGCCGATGACGCCATCCATCGGGCTCAGCGCGGGCGTCACGTCGAACTCGGTCGTCACCGTGCCGGTGTTGCCGGTCCCCAGGCCATGCACGGCCGCCGAGAAGTCGACCCGCGAAGGCCAGGGCGTCGACGGAGGAGGGGCGCCCGACACCGTGTGCCGGGTCACCGTGTACGCGTCATTCGCAGTGGTGCTGTTGAGCACCACCTTGCCGAGGTCATTCGTGGGAGGCGCGTCCGAGCGGAAGGCGTAGTTGCTGGCGAGTTGAATCTCCGCGCCGCCCGGCGGGCGCACCCAGACGCTGTAGCGTTTGGCGTCGAGGTCCGTCACCATGCGCACGTGGTACGTGGTGTCGAACGCGTAGGGCACCGCGGTGAGCGCGGCGTAGCTTCCTCCATTGCGCACGTCGAAGCGGCCGTCCGTGTTCATCCGGATGCCCATGGCCAGGCTGGAGAAGCCCGTGACGGTGGTGGACGTGTCGGCGTAGCCGATGACGCCATCGATGGGATGGCGCCGCGGCGTCACGTCGAACTCAACCGTGACGACGCCGGTGTTCTGGGACCCGAGGTCATGCACCCCCGCCGGGAAGCTGGTGCGCGCGCCCCAGCCCGCCAGGAGGCGCTCCTGTTGCAGGAAGCGCTGGAGGGCCTCGACGAAGTAGTAGTCCCCGTAGATGAGGCCCACGTCGATCTCCTTGCCCGCTGGCAGGTTGCCCACGGCGTGCTGGAGGACGCTGGCCTTGCTCGTCCCGCTGGCCAGGTAGGGCGCGGCGCTGAGGGCATCCAGCATGCGCAGCGCGGCGTCACGGTAGCGTTGCCGGGTGGCCGTGTCCGAGACGTAGTTGCTCAACTCCAGCAGCGCCGAGGCGGCGACGGCGGCCGCGGAGGTGTCCTTGTACTGCTGGTTCGCCGGGGCATTGAAGTCCCAGAGGGGGACCATGTCCGCGGGCAGATGGCTTAGGTACCAGTCGGTGGTCTTCTGGGCCGCGGCCAGCATGCGCGTGTCGCGTGTGTAGCGATACACCATGGTGTAGCCATACATGAGCCACGTCTGCCCGCGCGCCCAGGTGGAGGTGTTCGAGGCCCCCTGGAACGTGCCGCGCAGCCGCATCGCGCCCGTGTTCGGGTCGAAGTCCGCCATGTGGAAGGAGCTGCCGTCCGAGCGGACGAGGACGCTGAGCGTCTTGAGGGCGTGGTTGACGGCCATGTCCCGCCAGGTGGACGAGCCCCCGTGCGCGGCGCCCCACAGCAGCAGCTCGAGGTCCATCATCGTGTCCACGAAGAGCGGCGCGAGCCACACGGGCCGGTTCCAATCGCAGCACACGACGAAGCCCAGCTTCGCGTTGTAGCGCCTGGCCAGCGAAGCGGCGCCCGTGAGCAGGACCTGCCGCTGGGCCTCGTCGCCCGTGAAGCGGTACGCGTTGCCGAAGCTGGTGATGAGCTTGAAGCCCGTGTCGTGGGTCGTCGAGTTGGTCTGCTGGACCTTCAGCGGGTCCGTCCGGGCGGCCGCCAGGGATTTGAAGGTGGCGATGCCCGAGTCCTCGAAGAGGTACCAGAGCTCACCGGGAAAGAAGCCCTGGGTCCATTCGATGGGGGCCGCGGCGTCGATGGTGGTCCACCCGCCATTCGTGGTGGCCTGGGGATATCGGCCCGTGGGGACCAGCGCGTCCGTCCTGGTCGCCTGTTGCTGGGCGAATTGCAGGACGCGGTGCGCCGTCGCCTCGTCCATGGCCTGGCTTTGGCCCGCCAGGAGCAAGCAGCCGAGCCCCCAGAGAAATGTCCACGTTCTCGCACGAAAAGTCATCGCCATCCCTCCTCTCGAACAGGGAGGGTGACTTCGATTCGAGTGGTGGACAGCCGGGCCGCCAGTGGCATTGCGCATCCGATTGCGTACGCAAGGGGGCGCGCTGGAGCCGGGGGCGAGGACAACAACCCGCGCCGGCGCTTCCTTCAGTCAGGGCCCGGGGCGCAGGTTCCGCGCTGGAGCCCCGAGCAGGCGCAAGATTCGCGCGCCTTCGAAGTCGCTCTCCAGGGATGCGGGTGGCATGTCCCATGCTCAACTTGTGGGCATGTCCAGGCTCAGCTCGCGCCCTCTCCCTCGACTCCTGCTGACCGCCGCCTTCCTGGCCGGAGCGGGCTGTGTCGGGCCCACCGGCCGACCGCCCCAGCCTCCCAGCTCGGCCTCCGTGCAGGCGGAGCTGGGCGAGCGTGACGTCATCCAGGCCGGCGAGGAATACGCCCGCAACAACAGCCTGGTGCTCTCCGAGGCCGGCGAGGCCGTGGAGATCCGCCCCAACTACTGGCGCATCCGCTTCGGCCTGAAGGACCAGCCGGGACGCGGCATCGAGCTGGAGTTCGACGAGGTGGCCCGGCGCGTGACGCGCACCCAGGAGATTGAAATCCTCCCGGGCTCCACCGTGTCGCCCGACAACGTCCCCGGCCGCGGCGGTGATGTGCCCTCCGGCGGTCAGGGACGCGGGCCCGTGCCCTGAAGGTCTAGGGCAGCGCGGTGATTCGGTTCAGCGCGGGCGCCGCGAGGGGCCTTGCCTGGGAGCTGTGCGCCTTCAGGTAGGCCTCCAGCGCGTCGCTGTCGATGGCGCCGCCCAGGCGGTTCGTCCCCTGCGTGAGCACCGCGAAGCCATCCCCGCCGCCCGCGAGGAAGTTGTTCACCGTCACGCGGTAGGTCGCCGCTGCATCCAACGGCGCGCCGTCGAGGCGGATGGACGCCGGGTCGATGCGGCTGCCGATGGGCGCCGACGCGCTGAACGCGTACGTGAAGCCCGCGGACGGATGGAGGATGCGGGTGACGACGTTGGGGCCCACCTGCTGCCACTGTCGCTCCAGCAGCTCCTCGATTTGCGCCCCCGTCAGCGTCAGGGTGACCAGGCTGTTGCCGAACGGCTGCGTGGTGAAGGCCTCGCCGAAGGTGACCTCGCCCTTGTCGGCGGGGTTGTTCGAATCTCGGCTGATGTCCGCGCGCACGCCGCCCGGGTTCATGAAGGCCACCCGCGCGCCGCCCAGGTTCGCCGCCCGCGTCGCCGCGAGCTGCGAGTCCGCGATGACGAAGCCCAGCGTGGACTGTCCCGCCGGGTCCGCCTGGGTGATGGGCGTCTTGAGCGTCTCGGCCACCCAGCCGATGACCCGGTTGGCCAGGGGCGTGGCGAGCTGCTGGTAGCGCGTCACCAGCTCCTTCACCGGCCCGTCCTCCACCACGTCGCGCGTGACGATGAGGTTGTTCGCCTTCGCCTCCACCACGTCACCGGTCGCCTTGCTCAAGGTCAGGTCGATGTCGGTGACGAGCCGCCCCACCGACGCGGCGCTCGTGACGACCTTGCCGTCGATGACGCAGTTGTAGGCCTGGTGCGTGTGGCCGGTGACGATGACGTCCACCGCGTCGTCGATTCCCTTCGCGATGGCCACGATGGGGCCGGAGATTCCGCCGCCCTCGCCCGTGCCCCGGCACTCGTTGATGAGCGAGCCCGGCGCGGGCACGCCGCCCTCGTGCACCACGACGATGAGGGCCTCCACGCCCTGCTGGCGCAGTTGGGGCACCAGCGCGTTCACCGTCTCCACCTCGTCCTGGAAGACGATGCCCGCGACGCCCGTGGGCGTGACGATCTCCGGCGTGCCCTCCAGCGTCATGCCGATGAAGGCGACCTTCACGCCCTCGAACTCGCGCACGTCGTAGCGGGGGAACAGCGTGCGGTCCACGCCCGTGGCCACGTTGGCCGCGAGGAACTTGAAGCGCGCGCCCCCGAAGGCGTCCCCGTCCTGACAGCCGTCCTGCGGGTGGCAGCCGCCCGACTGCATGCGCAAGAGCTCCGTGCTGCCCTCGTCGAACTCGTGGTTGCCCACCGCGACCAGGTCCAGGCCAATGAGGTTCATCGCCTCGACGGTGGGCTCGTCGTGGAAGAGCGCGGACACCAGCGGCGCCGCGCCGATGAGGTCTCCGGCCGCCACCACCACCGTGTTCGGGTTGGTGGCCCGGAGGTCCGCCAGGTGCTTCGCGAAGTACGACGCGCCGCCCGCGCTCACGCGCACCGGCCCGCCGTCGGCGTCCACGCCGGTTTGAATCTGTCCGGTGCTGCCCCCGGGCGGTTCGAGCTGCCCGTGGAAGTCGTTGAACGCCAGCACCTGCACGCTCACCGTCTCGGAGCCCGCGTCCGCCGTGGGCGGCTGTGCGGGACGCTGGACGCACGAGGCGTCGACGCAGGCCCACTCCTGGCCCGGGGCTGGCGGGCCCTTCGACTTGCGGCAGTCGAGGGCGTCCGTGCACGCGTCTGCTCCGCGGCCGCCGTGGGCGAAGAGGAGCATGCCGGTGAGGAAGGCTCCGGCGAGGAGGAAGACTCCGGGGAGCGCGCCCAGGCGCGGGGTGGACCGTGACATGAGGAGGGGGCTCCCGAGGGACAGGACAGGGGCGGGAACCTACTCCGCCCGGCGCACCCTGGCGCGTCTTCGTGGAGGCCGCTCGAGGCCCGTGACGCGCGGGGGACAGGGACACGGCCCCGTCCCCCGAAACGACGCTACGGCAGCCGGGTGACGCGATTGAGCGCCGGGGCGGGGAGCGGGTTCGCCGCGCTGCTGCGCGCCTTCAAGTAGGCCTCCATCGCGTCGATGTCCATGGCGCCAGTCAGCCGGTTCGTCCCCTCGGTGAACACCGAAAAGCCATCACTCCCACTCGCGATGTAGTTGTTCGCGGTGACGCGGTAGTTCGCCGCCGGGTCCACCGTCACGCCGTTGATCCGGATGGACGCCGGGTCGACGCGGTTTCCGACGGGCGCCGACGCGCTGAACGCATAGGTGAAGCCCGCCGACGGAAGCAGCATGAGGGTGGCTCCCGACGGCCGCCACTGTAGCTCCAACACCTCCTCGATTTGCGCGCCCGTCAGCGTCATGGTGATCAGGCTGTTGCCGAAGGGCTGTGTGGAGAAGGCCTCGCCGTAGGTGACCTCGCCCTGGGCGATGTCCGCGCGCATGCCGCCCGGGTTCATGAAGGCCACCTGCGCCCCACCCAGGTTCGCGGGCTTCGTCGCCTCCAGCTGCGAGTCCGCGATGACGAGGCCCAGGGTGGACTGGCCCGCGGAGTCCGACTGTGTCCTGAGCGGCTGCGCCACCCAGCCGATGACCCGGTTGGCCAGAGGCGTGACGAGCTCCTGGTACTTCGTCACCAGCTCCTTCACCGCGCCGACCTCCTGCACGTCGCGAGTGACGATGACGTTGTTCGCTCGCGCAGTCACGACGTCGCCCGTCGCCTTGCTCAACGTCAGGTCGATGTCCGTGACGAGCTGCCCCATCGACGAGGCGCTCGTGACGACCTTGCCATCGATGACGCAGTTGTAGGCCTGGTGCGTGTGGCCGCTGACGACGACATCCACCGCGTCGTTGAGGCCCTTGACCAGGCCCACGATGGCACCTGCGATGAGGCCGTCCGAGCCCGCGCCCTTGCAATCGTTCACCAGCGAGCCCGGGGTCGCGATTCCGCCCTGGTGCACCACCACGATGATGGCTTCGATGCCCTGCTGCCGCAGCTCCGGCACCAGCGCGTTCACCGTCTGCACTTCGTCCTTGAAGGTGAGCCCCTCCACGCCCGAGGGAATGACGCTTCCCGGTGTGGCCTCCAACGTCATGCCGATGAAGGCCACCTTCACGCCCTCGAACTCGCGCACGTCGTAGCGGGGGAACAGCGTGCGGTCCACGTCCGTGGCCACGTTGGCCGCCAGGAACTTGAACTTCGCGCCCGAGAAGCCATCCCCGTCCTGGCAGCCATCCACCGGGTGGCAGCCGCCCGACTGCATGCGCAACAGCTCCGTGCTGCCCTCGTCGAACTCGTGGTTGCCCACCGCGACCAGGTCCAGCCCCATCAGATTCATGGCCTCGATGGTGGGCTCGTCGTGGAAGAGCCCCGACAGCAGCGGGGAGCCGCCGATGAGGTCTCCTGCCGCCACCACCACGGTGTTGGGGTTGGTCGCCCGCAGGGCCGCGATGTGCCGGGCGAAGTACGTCACGCCGCCCGCGTTCACCCGCACCGGCCCACCGTCGGGGGCCACGCCCGCCAGAATCTGCCCCCCGGGCGGCTCGAGCTGCCCGTGGAAGTCATTGAAGGCCAGGATTTGCATGCTCACCGTGGTGGGGCCCGAGTCCGGAGTCCCCGCGTCGGGCCTCCCCGCGTCGGGAGTCCCCGCGTCGGGCCTCCCCGCGTCGGGCGTTCCCGAGTCGGGAGCCCCCGCGTCGGGAGCCCCCGCGTCGGGCATCCCCGCGTCCGTGCCCGCATCCGGGGGCTGCTGGGCGGGGTGCTGCACGCAGCGATTGTCCTCGCAGGCCCACTCCTTGCCCTCGGCCGGTGCGCCGTTGTCGTGGCGGCAGTGGATGGCGTCCCGGCACTCGTCACCGTCACCTCCTCCGCAGCCGCCATGGACGAAGAGGAGCATGCCGGTGACGAACGCTCCGGCGAGCAGGAAGGCGCTGGGGCGCGCTCCCGGAAGTGACGAGCGCGGTGTGGCTTGAGGCATCGATGGGACTCCACGAGCAGAGAGGGGGAACCTACTCTGTTTCGTGGACGACAGCTCGACCTCGTCTCGACGTGGGGTTGCGACTGTCACCCTGTTTCATGCAACGGGCGGCGGTGCTTCGTGGCCGCACAGCAGCAGCTCCGCGGGGCCTCCGGTGCGGCCGACCAGGACGGCGACCTGTCCGTGGGCGCGGCCGAAGCGCTCGGCCTCGGCGCGAGAGATGCCCGGGACGAAGAGGCTCTGCTCGGACCAGCTCCCGTCCTCGGCTTCGCCGATGGCGGGGGCGATGACGAAGCCGCCCGCGACCAGCTGGGAGATCAGGCGTTCCTGTGCTCGCTGGTTTTCATCCTTGCCGCGCGGCCGTGAGCCCGGATTCCACGCGGTGAGGAACGCCCACTCGCGGTGGCCTCGCGCGGTCAGCTCCGCGTCGAGCGCGGGGTGGAGCCGGCCCACTCGCAGCACCTGCTCCACGCCTCCGGTGGAGGCATGAGGCCGGATGACGTAGCGCGTTGCCCGGTACGCCCCCAACAGCCGCTCCTGGTCGAGCTGTCTCATTCCCGCATTCTCGCGCTGGCGCCACCCCGGTGTCAGCCCCCCGGGCCTCATCAACGTGAGCCGCGGTGTGTCACGTGTCACCCGACAAGTGTCTCGAATCTCGCAGTGGGCGGAGCGCCCTGGGGGACGCGCACCGCTCCGCCTTCCGCTAACGTGCGGTGCGTCAGACGCGTGGAGCGCTCCGACGGGAGGCACGAAGATGGATTCGCTGGATGCTCGGCTGGAGCGACTGGAGCGCCGCTGCCGGCGGCTGCAGGGACTGACCTTCTCGGCGCTCGCGGTGGCGGGGCTCGGGCTGGGCATGGCCGCGCTGAAGCCCGCGCCGGTGCTGGGCGGCGGAGAGCTGGTGGCCTCGCGTCTGGTGCTCAACGATGCGCACGGACAGCGGCGCGCCTCGCTCGGACTGGATGACGCCGGGACCACGGGCCTGGTGCTGCATGACCAGGCGGGGCGTCCGCGCGCGCTCCTCGGCGTGGCGCAGGACGGCTCACCCCGGCTGCGCTTCTCCACCGCGGAGGGCGAGTCCCTCGCCGAGCTCACCGTCTACTCGGACGAGGCCCCGCGCCTCACCCTGTCCAAGCCGGGTGGCGTGGACCTGTTCGCCGTGGGCCTCCAGGTGGACGGCTCCTCGCGCCTGGAGCTCGCCGACGCGGACGGCCGCCCCCGCGCGATTCTCGGCGCGGACGAGCACGGCTCTCCGGGCCTGCTGCTGGTGGACCGCCGGGGCCAGCCGCGCGTGGAGCTGCGCGTGAGCCCCTCCGAGGGCGCCAGCCTCCGCGTGGAGGGCCGCGACGGCGAGGTCTTCCAGGCCCCCGCCGTCCTTCAGTGAGCCGTCACGGTCTGCCGCCTCGCTACGGCTGGGGCGGGACGACGCGGTAGCCGCGTTGGAGCAGCGGTGAGAGGCGGTCGGAGATGTCCCACGACTCCACCACCTTCCCGTCGCGCATCCGGTACAGCGAGTGCCCGTTGAGCGCGAGCGGCCGGGGCTTGCCCGCGTCATCCAGGTTCAGCGGGTCCGTGCCCGCGGCCTTCCAGTGCACCAGCACCAGGTCCTGGTCCGCCACCACGTGGAGGATGTCGAAGCGCAGGTCGGGGAACGTCTCGAACGTGGCCTCGGCCTGCTGGAGCACCAGGGCCGGGCCCACCACGTCCTTGGGCGCGCCTTGCGAGTGGTCCACGTAGTCCTCGGCGAACAGCTCCGGGACGCGGTCCAGCTTGCGCAGGTTGTAGAGCTCCTCGGTGAGGAGCCGGGCCCGTTGACGGTTCTGCTCCTCCTGCTGCGCGGCGCGCTCCACTGGAGACACGGACGCACACGCGGACAACATTCCAAGAACGCAGAGCCACAGCGTCGTGGTGGTTTTCATGGCCCGGGAAGCTGGGCAGCCTCGCCCGGCCTGTCAGCCCCCAGGGCCCCCGATTGTTCAGCGGGCGTCACGCCGACAGATGCCCCAGGCCGATGGGCGCGGCGATGCAGGTGTCCGGAATCCCGAAGGCATCCACCAGCGCCACCGCGTCCGGCCGCAGCTCCGTGCACAGCTTCACGACTTCCTTGCGGATGGCCAGCGCCTTGCCGCCCTCCATCAGGCTGTTCTCCTGGAACCAGCCGCTCGCGGCCTCCAGGCAGGACAGGCCGTAGAGGTCGCACAGCCGCCCGAGCACCACCTTGAGGCCCGGGTCCTGGACCGTGTTCACCCCGTGGATGAACTGCTCGAGCACCACGCGCTCGATGTGCGCGTGCGCCAGGGCGACCAGGTGCGCCTGGACCTGGTTGAAGGCGGCGAAGGCCTCCACGCCCGCAGTCAGCCGCTTGCGGATGCGCCGCGCCACCGAGGCGAGCAAATCCTCCTCGCGGTAGCGCAGGAAGCGCAGCTGGAAGTCGTCGTCGCGCAGGTGCTCACTGCCCGTGCGCCGCACGGCGATGGGGTTCTTGTCCGCCATGGCCGTGGCCTTGTCCGCGATGAGCTTGAGCACCGCGTACACCCGGTCGTCCTCGAAGCGCTGGCGGTAGTCCGTCAGCAGGCTCTTGGCGACCAGCTGCATCAGCACCGTGTTGTCGCCCTCGAACGTGGTGAAGATGTCCGTGTCGTCCTTCAGCGCCGACAGCCGGTTGGCCTCCAGATAGCCCTGGCCGCCGCACGCCTCGCGCGCCTCCTGGAGCACCGCCGTGCAGTTCCACGAGGCATACGCCTTGAGGCCCGCCGCCAGCGCCTCCACCTCCATGGAGTCCTCCTCGGTGCGCTTCACGTAGCGCTCCACCAGGTGCTCCAGCGCGAAGTCGAGCGCGTACGTCTTCGCCAGCGGCTTGAGCAGCCGCAGCTGGTGCGTCTGGTGGTCGAGCAGCCGCACCTCGGGCGCGCCCGGCGGGCCGAACTGCCGACGCAAGTCCCCGTAGCGCACCGCGATGGTCAGCCCGCTCTTGGCCGCGCTCAAGGACGCGCACGCCACGCTCACCCGGCCCGCCACCAGCGTGCCCAGCATGGTGAAGAACCTGCGCCCGTCGCTGGAGATGGAGCTGGTGTACTCGCCCTCGGCGCTCACCTGGCCGAAGCGGTCCAGCAGGTTCTCGCGGGGCACGCGCACGTGGTCGAACCAGATGCGGCCGTTGTCCACGCCGTTGAGGCCCATCTTCCGGCCGCAGTCCTCGATGCGCACGCCGGGCAGCACCTGCCCGCGCTCGTCGCGCAGCGGCACCAGCAGCGCGTGCACGCCCAGCCCCTTGCCGCCGACCTCCAGCTGCGCGAACACCGTGGCGATGCGGCCGTGGCGCGCGGCGTTGCCGATCCACTCCTTGCGCGCGCCCTCGGACGGGGTGTGCACGACGAATTTCCCGGCCTCCGCGTCGTAGCGCGCCACCGTCTCCACGTCGCGCACGTTGGAGCCGTGGCCCAGCTCGCTCATGGCGAAGCAGCCGGGCAGCTCCAGCGTGGCGACCTTGGGCAGGTACTCGCGGTGATGCTTCTCGGTGCCGAGGAAGAGGATGCTCGCGCCGAACAGGCCGAAGTGCACGCCCGCCTTCACCACGAGGCTCAGGTCGAAGAGGGCGAGCGTCTCGAACGAGGCGATGAAGGCGCCCAGGTCCGCGCCGGCCTCGTCGCCCTCGGGGAACGCGATGCGGCCCAGGCCCTGGTCCGCCAGCTGCTTGAGCCAGGCGAAGACCTGCTCGCGCTGCTTGTCCGTGTCGAGCGTGCGCTGGTAGCGGAAGGCCGGGTCCTCCAGCCACTTGCGCACCTGGGCGCGGACCTCCGGGTACTTGCGGTCCAGCACCGCGCGCAGCGCCTCGGGGGCGAAGGACGTGGGCTCGGTGGGGCCGATGCGACGCGGCTCGTGCGCGGCGGAGGGCACCAGGGCGCGGACAGCCTCGCGTCCGGAGACGCCCAGCACGGCCTCCAGCGAGGCCAGCGCGCGCACCAGCTCCGGCATGCTCGAGGGCAGCTCCTTCGAGTCCGCGACCAGCTCCGTCAGCCTCGCGCCCAGCTCGGAGAGGCTCTCCTGGGGGCTGAGCTTCAGGCGCTCGGCGGCGGCGCGGATGTGCTCGCGCACCAGGGCCAGCTCGTTGGAGCTGGGCGGCATCAGCGGGTCCAACCAGCGGGCGAGCACGGTGTTGGAGCGCAGGTCCAACCACGGCTGGGCGCGCGCGGCGGTGCCCAGCATCCGAATCTCCGCGGGCGTCAGCTCACCGTCCGTCCAGGCCACGTACAGCATGGGGACGAGGGGGGCCAGGCGGGGCAGCGACAGCAGCTCCTTCGCGGTTGGACGAATCTCTTCCACCATCAGTCGGCTCTCCAGCATGCGAGGGAAGGGGCCCAGTGTGGCCAGCCCGGTGCCGGGCGGCAATGGGAGAGAGCACCTGCCTGTCGGGCAGGCGGCCAGGCCCTGCATGCCGGGGCCGGAAAGTGTCCCTAGCTTGCCACGTCATGGACGAGCCCCAGGACCTCTCGGAGACGGAGATTCTTCCCCAGCCCGGCGCCCACGGATTCGATTCGGAGCGCGAGCGAGGAAAGCACGAGATGAAGGGGCCCTTCGAGCTGCCTCCGGGGCCTCGGGGCTTCTCGTTCTCTCTTTATCAATCCACGGGCGCGGCGCTGATGACGGGGCACCGCCTGGAGCTCCTGGACAACGGCGCGGTGTTCGACCGCATGGTGGAGGACATCCGCGCGGCCCGGGAGAGTGTCCACATCCTGGTCTACATCTGGCGGCCCTGCGACGTGTCGGACCGCATCATCGACGCGCTGGTGGACCGCTCGCATGCGGGCGTGGCGTGCCGCGTGGTGGTGGACCCGGTGGGCAGCGAGGAGCTGAGCGGGGACAAGGACTTCGACCAGAAGGTGGAGAAGGTGCTCTCGGCCGCGGGCGTGGAGGTGCACTACTACCGGCTGCTCGCGGGCAAGGTGATGGGGCGGCTGTTGGGGCGCACGCACCAGAAGCTGGTCATCATCGACGGGAGAATCGCGTACACGGGCGGCTTCGGCTTCTGGAAGGTCTGGGACGGAGACGGGCTGTCGCCGGAGGCGTGGCGCGACACCAGCGTGCGCGTCGAGGGGCCGGCCGCGCGTGACATGCAGCTCTCCTTCTCACGCTACTGGCAGGAGTCGGGAGGTGGGCTGCTGCCACCGGACACCTTCCCGGAGCCCATGCTGGTGGGAGACTCCGAGGCGTGCTTCGTGGAGAGCGCGGGCAAGCTGGGCATCACCGACGCGGAGCGGATGGTGCGCATGGTCATCGCCGCCGCGCGCGAGCGCCTGTGGATCGCCAACGCGTACTTCTCACCGCCCAACGAAATCCTGGAGCAGTTGGAGGAGAAGTGTCGCCAGGGCGTGGAGATTCGCGTGCTGGGGCCGGGGCCCGTCCACGACGTGAAGGTCATCCGCGCCTCGCAGCGCTCCACGTACGAGCGACTGCTGGAGGCGGGCGTGCGCATCTACGAGTACCAGCCGTCGATGATGCACGCGAAGACCATGATTGTGGACGACTGGCTCGCGGTGGTGGGCTCGACGAACCTGGACTCGCTGTCGCTCAACAAGCTGGGCGAGGGCTCGCTCATCATCCACGACAAGGAGTTCGTCCGGAAGATGGAGCGCTGCTGGGCGAAGGACCTGCGCGTGTCCAAGGAGATCTCCCTGGAGAACGGCGGGCGCACCAACCCGTGGCGGCGACTGGCTCGCCGGGCCACGCAGTTGGTGGGGCACGACCGGTAGTCAGCGAGGGTTCGTCACGCCGACCTGCCGGCAGGCGCTGAGCACCGGGCACGTGGAGCACCTGGGCCGTGAGCCCGTGCACACGTGCTTGCCGAAGGGCACCAGCAGGCGGTTGAGCTCCACCCAGTACCTGCGTGGGAGCTGCGTCTCGAGCGCGGCCAGGGTCGCCTCGGGCGTGGTCGCCTTCACGTAGCCCCAGCGGTTCGTCACGCGGTGCACGTGGATGTCCACGCTGATGGCCTCGTGTCCGCAGGCGATGCCGAGCGCCAGGTGCGCGCACTTGGGGCCCACGCCCTTGAAGGACTGGAGCACCTGGGCATCGCAGGGAAGGGTGCCCGCGAACTCGTCCCGCGTGCGCACGGCGATGGCGTGGAGTTGATGCGCCTTGGCTTCGTGGAAGGTGACGGGGCGGATGAGCGTGTCGATGGTGGCGGGGCTCAAGCGCGCGAGGGCCTCGGGAGTGGAGGCGCGCTCGAGCAGCCGGAGCGCCGCGGGCAGGCTGACTTCATCCAGCGTCCGGATGGAGAGGATGCAGGCGACGAGCTGTTCGAAGAGGCTGTCGTGGCCTCGGGCCGACAGCGCGAACATCGCCGCGTCCGCGAAGTCGCGCACCGTGTGACGCACGCGCGCGAGCACGTCGTCGATGTCGAAGGGGACCTTGTCCGGACGGGGCGCGGGCTCGGAGACCACGGCTGCTTCGGGCCGTGCTCTCGCGGTCCTCGCGCTCGTCGGTGACGGTGCCCTGCGACGTCCGGGGGGCTTGGGTCCTCTGCCCGCCATTCGGTCCTCCTCCTTGCCCGAGAAGATGGAGACACGACGGGCGCCCGACCTGGAATGGCCTCCTGGATGGTGGCAGGGCAGGGAGGCGGGGGCGCTTCAGCTCGCGGGCTTCGTGAGGTCCAGCGCGTACCAGTGGTCGCAGCCGAAGTGGCCCGTGCTTCCCATGGGTGCGCAGAGCGGCTCGAAGCCGAGGCGGCGGTAGAGCTTCTGGGCCTGCGTCATCGAGGCGAGCGTCTCGAGGTAGCAGCGCTGGAAGCCCGCCTCGCGCGCGAAGTCGAGGCAGCGGCGCAGCATGCGCTCGCCCGCTCCCAGGCCGCGTGCCTCGGGGAGGAAGTACATCTTGCGCAGCTCGCACACGCTCGGGTCTCCGCCCTCCAGCGGGGCGATGCCTCCGCCGCCGATGACGCGGCCCGCGCGCTCCACCACGAAGTACGCGTGGCGAGGACGCGCGTAGGCGGCGCTCATGGTGTCGACCTCGGGGTCGTGGATGGCGAAGCCGGGGCCATCCGCTCCGAACTCGGGCATCACCGCGCGGATGACGCCCGCCACGGCGGCATCATCCGTGGGTCGGATGGGACGCAGGGTCAGCTCGTCGTTGCTCATGGGCGCGGACGCTCCCACGGAATGCGAGGTGGGGCCAGGGGGACTCCAGGGCGTGACGGGTTCGTCGGAGTGCGTGCACCCGTTGTGCACCTGCTTGCACAGGTGCCACCCGGACGACGCACCTGGAACGAGGGGGGCGGCTTTCCACGCCCTGGATATCCCAGGCATTCTGGGTGGCATGTCCGTTGTAGAGGGGGAGCTTCATGTACTGCCCTGATTGCCGACAGGAGCGCCTGGGTCAGTTCCACCAGTGCGCACTCTGTGGCACGGCGATGACCTCGCGGCCTCGTTCCGAGCTGGACGCGGAGCTCGCTCACGTCCACTTCCTCCTGTCCGAGCTGACGCGCTGGGATGTCACCGAGGTTCCCCCCAACGTCCGTCGCTTCCTGTCCGAGCGCTACGAGCGTCAGGCCCGAATCCTCCTCTCCGTGCTCGCCGAGTCTCCCGCGCCGGTGACGGCGAATCGGGTGGACCCGCTGCGCGCGGAGGAGGGTGTGTCCGCCGCCACGGTGGTGGGGGGTGGAGCGCCTTCGCGCCCGGGTGAGTGGCCCGCCGTGGTTCCCGAGGCGGGTGGGGTGCACGCGGGGGCCACGGTGCTGCCCGTGGACCCGGATGCGGTTGTTGGGGAGGCCCCGTGGCGGTCGAGCGAGGCCGTGACGCGCGATGCCTCCGCGCACCCGGCGCGCGGCACGGGTGACTCCGTGGCGAGCGGCGCTTCGGTGATTCGGGAGGCGGGCGGAGCGTGGAGCGCGGATGCGTCCTCGCATCACTCGGGTGAGCCGGTGGTGGGTGGTGCGTCGGTGGGCGGCACGTGGGGCGCGGATGCGTCCGTGGCGAGTGGTGCCTCGGTGATTCAGGATGCGCACGGCGCGAGGGGTGTCACGGCTGGCGCTGATGTGGCCGCGGAGCAGCCGCATGCGGGGCTGTCGTGGGGCGGAGGCGAGTCTGTGCCTCGCGCGGACGCCTCGGTGGCGAGTGGTGCCTCGGTGATGCGAGATGCTCACGGTGTGAGCGATGTCACGCCGGGCTCGGCGCGTCCGAAGGCGGGCCTGCCGTGGGGCGAGGGGGAGTATGTGCCTCGCCCGGATGTGTCTGCGGCGAGTGATGCCTCCGTGACGCGAGATACGAGCGGTACGTGGGGCTCGGGCGAGTCCTCGTCGCGTGCCGACGATGTGCACGCGTCGAGCAAGAGCGCATCGGCGGCGTGGCGTACGGAAGGCGCTTCCTCTGCTTCGCGAGACGAGGCGAAGCGTGAGGCCGAGCGCGCCGCGAGGGCGGAGTCGACGCGACGTTCGGGCCAGCGCGCGTCGCCGCATGCACGGGCGTCCGGTGCAGGCGCCGAGGTGCACTCGCTCCCCGAGGATGCCTCCGCGCCGTCGTTCGAGGCGCCGCAGCCCCGGGGCCCGACGGCCCGGTTCGTCGAGCAGGCCTCGTCGTGGAATCGCGTGTGGAAGCCGTTCCTCTACGAAAGCATCATGTGGTTCGTCGGGGCCTTCCTCGTCCTCTCGGGCCTGCTCTACTTCGTGTTCGAGCGTTGGGCCGGGATGAGCTCCGTCAGTCGCTCGGTGGCCATCTTCCTGGCCACGGCGGGGGCCTCCGCGTTCTTCTCCATCATGGGCGCGGTCCTCGGGCGGCGCGAAGCCCTGCGTGGTCCGGGGCGCATCCTCGGGGTCATCGGCTCGGCGGCGGCCCCCCTCGCGGGCATCGCCCTGTCGCCCACCGGCTTCGGCGACGCCATCCTGGGACCGTGGTGGCTCACTCCGGCGCTGCTGGTCTGGGCGGGAGTCTCGGCCTGGTTCGTGCGCAAGCCCGCCGAGGCCTTCGATGCTCCCTCGCGTCCCTTCGTCCAGGCCTCGCTCGTCGCCAGCATCCTGATGATGGGCGTGGCTCCGTTGGCCGCGAGGCTCGGGGGCGCCGCGCTGTGGCTCAACCTCCTGCCGTGCGTGCTCTTCTTCGTGCTGTCCTCGCGCACCCCTTCGAGTCCTCGAGAGGGAAGCGCGCTGGCCTTCGCGCTCGCCGCGCCGCTGTACCTGCTCATCGCCTACGCGGTGCGACTGCACCTGGCGCTCGTCCACGCGGGGACGCCGCCCGAGGCGGGCCTCTATGCGCCCTTCGTCGCGTTCCTGCTCGCCTCCGCCCATCGCTTCCGTGCGCTGCCCGCCGAGCGCGCGACGGACACGCTGTCGCTGGGCGTGGTCTCCCTCCAGGCGATGTGTCTGGTCGCCGCCATCGGTGCCCCGGCGCCGACGTTCTTCGTCACCGCCGCGGTCATCACCTGGACGCTGCTGTCGCTGGCGAGCGGCGCCCTCCATCGGCTGCCGTGGGTGTATCCCGCCTACGCCGCGCTCTACTTCTCGTACGCCACCAGCGGCCAGCTGGTGCCGGGGCCGCTGAAGCGGCTGCTCGACGCGCTCAAGGCCTCGCTCGGCTATCCCGTCGCGGAGCGGCTGCCCGTGCAGTACGGCGCGCTGACGGCGCTGCCTTTCGTCCTCGCGGGCGTGGTGCTCGCGGTGTCGCGACTGTGGCGCGGTGAGCGCACCGGCCAGGCGCGGGACGTCGCCTTCGCGGAGGTGCTGCTGCGCTGCACGGCCGTGGCTGGCGTCCTCTTCTCCTTCTACGGCATCGCCGGTCCCGACGCGCGCCCGGCCCTCTGGAGCGTGCTCGGCATGTCGGTCGTGTGTCTGGGCACCGGCCTGCTGGTGGATCGCTTCTACCTGAAGGTCGTCGGCGCGCTGTTGATGCTGGTGGTGCCGCCGCTGGCCATCCAGGTCCTCTCGGTGGAGGCCGCGTCCGTGGTGGCCGGGATGCTGGCGCTCGGGCTCGCGGGGGTGTCCCTGGTGTGCACCGCGCGGACGCGGTCGCTGGTGGCCCCCGTGGGCGGATTGCTGGCCACGGCCGGCTTCCTGATGGGCTTGTTCAGCGACTTCGGCTTCACGCCGATGGCGGGCGCGGTGCTGTGCGGCGCGAGCATGCTCGTCATCGCGTGGAGTCTGCGCAACGCGTACGTCGTGGCCTACGCCGTCCTGCTGGCGGCCGCCCTGGTGCCGAAGCTCGCGCTCCAGGTCTCCGTCACGGCGATGGCCTTCTCGCTGGTCTTCGTCGCGCTGGCGCTCGCCGTCGTGGCCGAGCGGGGCCGGCTGCTGCGCCAGCTGAGCGGGGTCGCCGTCTTCTACGCGCTCTTCGGGTTCCTGGCGGGAATCATCGGCACCGTGAGTGGCCTGGGCGTGGTGATGCTCCTGTCGGCCGGAGCCATCGCGGTGGTGTCTCGCACGCTCCCTCTCGCGCGGCCCCTGGCGGTGTTCATCGCGGCCTTCGCGCTGCTGCCGGACCTGGGGCGCTCGTTCTCGCCCTGGGGCGGGCTGATGACGCCGGCGATGTCCATGGGGGCGTTCATCCTCTGGGCCCTGGGGTCTTCACTCAGCGCGGCGCGCTGGGGACGCAGCCCGAGCACCACCGTCGCGGCGCTCGTGGCGTGGACCTTCCCCTTCCTCGCGGTCGCGGAGGCGAAGTCCTCGCAGGAGAACACCTTCATCCTCGCCACGGCCTTCGCCGCGCTGCTCACCGCGAGGGCCATGCCCGCCGCGCTCAGCGTCGGCGTGGCCGCGCTGTATGCCGCCATCGGCCTGTACGCCACGGGGCCCCTGGCGCTGTTGGGCCTGGCCACGGTGCTCGCCGTCCTCGCGGTGCTCGAGGAGGTCCCCGCGGTGCTGAAGGTGGGCGCGGGGGGCCGCCGCTACGCGATGGTGGCCACGGTGGCCTCCGCGCTGGTGATGGTCCCCACGGTGGTGCGCTGGGATGATGCGCACCCTGCCTGGATGGTCGCGGGCGCCATGGTGCTGCCGCTGCTGTGGACGCGCGCCACGCGCCTGCCCTGGTTCGCATGCCTCGGCGTGCCCTTCGCCTTCGTGGGCTTCCTGGCGATGGGTGGGGACACGCCCACGTGGGCTTATGCGCTGCCGCTGTTGTCGCTGGCCGTGACGCGGGCGGTGGAGCACGTGCCCGGCTTCAGCACCCTGTTGCTGCGCTCGAACGAGGTGGCGGTCCGCAACCGGCTGTCGCTGGGCATGCAGGTCAGCCTCGCGCTGCTCACGCCGGTGGTGCTGCTGACGTCATGGATGGGGCCGCTGCCGGTGTACTTCCTCACGGCCTCGCTCGCGCTGATGCCCGGGCCCATGCCGTTCCTGCGCGTGTGCGGCGCCTCGCTGCTGCTCATCACCGTTCCGGAGGCGCGGCCCTTCGTCACCGTCCTCTTGCTGGCGCTCGCGTTGGCCGAGCACCACGCGGCGCCGAAGCTCTGGGCCTTCTTCCGCAGTCCACCGGACACGCAGCTGCGTCAGGTCTCCGTCATCACCGCGCTGGTCATCGGCGTGTTGCCGGTGCTGGAGGAACCGTCGCCGGCGAGGCTCGCGGGCCTCGCGGGCGTGGTCGCCGCGTCCGCGTTCCTCCTGTCCCTGCGCTGGCTGCTGGTGCCGGCGCTCCTGGGGCTGTCGCTCGCGTGCTTGGGGCAGACGCAGACGCACCACTTCCTGGAGTGGCGGCCCGAGGCGGGGCTGCCCATCGTCGCGCTGGCGCTGGGCGCCGCCGTGCTGTCCGCCTTCTGTCAGTCGGGGAGCGTGCAGCGCTCGCTCAACAAGGGGGTGGAGCGGTTGCTGCCCGGACTGGGCGGCACGTGGAGCGAGCCCTTGTGGGCGGGGAGCGCGGGCGTGCTGGCGCTGCTGCTCCTGACGAGGCTCGTGGACGCGGGGCCTGGTGCGCTCGCGCCGCATGTGGCGCTGGGGGCCGGGGCGGCGTCGCTGGTGTTGATGGCGACGCGCGAGCGGTGGATGGCGAATGTGGCCACGGCGCTGCTCGGCTTGTCGCTGGTGGCGGCGGTGCCCTTCGTGTGGCTGCCCGCGGTCGTCAGTGGCGCGGGGCTGGCGCTGTGCGTGGCGGGCATGTTCCTGGACGCGCGAGGTGTGCGCGTGGGCGCGGCCCTGCACCATGGCGGTTGGGTGCTGGCGCTGTTGTCGCTGTCGGCGCTGCGCGACCTGCGGCACATCGGGACGCCGCTGTGCTTCGTGTTCGGTCTGGGGGCGGCGTGGGCGGTGGTGTGGCGCCGGAGTGAGCGCGAGGCGGTGGGCTGGCTGGCGTCGCTCGTGGCGGCGCACGGCGTGATGATGCACCTGGGCGCGGTGTACTCCACGGGGCGTGGCTCGGAGTTCATCCTCCCGTACCTCGGTGCGCTCAGTGGGCTGCTCGCCGCGCTCGCGCTGTTCGTGGCGGGCCGGGAGGTGCGCCGGGGCGTGGGGCTGGGCTTCACCGTCGTGGCGCTGATGGAGGTGATGTTCGGCCTGGGGTTGCTGGGGCCGCAGGGGGATGCGCTGCGCGAGGCGCTGGTCGCGTGTGGCTCGCTGGCGGTGCTGCTCTTCGCGCTGGTGCGCCATGCCTCCAGGGAAGAGGACGAGCCCGCCGCGTTCCTGGCCCAGGGGGTGCTCGCGCTGGGCTACCTGTCCATGCGCCTGCTCGGCATGGGAGCGCATCCGAACTCCGGGGACAGCCTGGCGGCGCTGGTGGGCGGCGCGCTCTTCACGGGCCTGTACTTCTTCGTGCAGCGCGAGGGCTCGGGGCTGACGGTCTTCCGGAGGCCCGCGCTGTGGGGCGCGTACCTGTTCCCGATGGCGGGCCTGCTCTCCGCGCGGTGGGGAGAGCCGCTCCAGGTGGCCGCGCTACTGGTGGGGCATGCGGCGCACTTCGCGGCGCTGGCCTCGCATCCGACGCGCAGGGGCTCGGCCTCGCTCGCGTCGGTGGTGGCCTTCAACGTCGCGCTCTTCCTGGTGTGGCAGGGCACGGGTCACGGCGAGCCGCAGTTCTACGTCATCCCCGCGGGCCTCTCGCTGCTCGCGCTGTTGCGCGTGTTCCGGGGCGCCATCGAGGAGGACACCTACGCACGGCTGCGCGCGGTGGCCGTCACCGTCATCTACGTGGCGGGTGCATGGAAGCCGCTGATGTTCGACGACGGCGGGGCGATGCTCCTGTGCGTGTTCCTCTGCGTGGTGGGCGTGGGCTTCGGCATCGCGTTGCGCATCCGCTCCTACGTGTACCTGGGCACCGCGTTCCTGGTGACGTGTGTGGCGGCGAACCTGGTGCGCTTCGGCATGAGGGACCACCGTGTCGCGGCCGCCTCGCTGTTCATCATGGGTTTGTTCGTCATCGGTTCCATGGTGATGCTCAGCGCCCACCGTGCCGCACTCCTCCAGAGGTACACGCGGGTCCGCGCACTGCTGTCCACCTGGGAGGGCTGACACTTCGAGTTCTTGGCGACGGGCCCCACCTGTGGGATTGAATGCGGCCGCCTTTGTTGGAGGGTCGTCGGTTGTCCAGTCCTCGCCTGCTCGCCATCGTTCCGCTGTGTGCCCTCATCGGCTGCGCCACCGTGAAGTCCCGCGACGTCGGGACGTCTCCGGAGGTGGTGCCTTCCGCAGCGCCGGAGTCCACCGGCCAGGGCACGCAGGTGCCCGCGTCCGACACGACTCCGGCGGTGGCGCCCGAGGCTTCGTCCGTGAGTGGGACGGGGGCCCCGGTGGTCGTGGAGGCAGCTCGCGGTGAGCGAGCGCCCGCCGTCGTCGCCACCGTGATGTCCGAGGAGAAGGCCCGTCCGCTGGTGACGGGCGTCATCTCCGCCGCGCTGGAGGCGGTCGCGCTGGTCACGAGCCCGGCCGCGGACTCCGCGGGGTTCTGGGAGGCGTACCGCACGCCGATGCAGTTGGCGCGGCTCATCGTGTCGCGCTCGATGCAGCTCGTGGGTGAGCGAAACCTGGGGCGCGTGAGCCGGGGGATGCCGAACGACTGCTCGGGCTTCGTGCGGCTGGCGTATCTCTCCGCGGGCATCGACCTGGTGGCGCACGGGTTCCTCGCCGGGGAGAACGCCGTCTCCGCCATCTTCCGTCGCGCCACGCAGGGCGGCCGGCTGCATCAGCACGCGCCGCGTCCGGGTGACCTCGTCTTCTTCCGCGAGACGTATGACCGCAACCGCGATGGTCGCCGCAATGATGGGATGACCCACATCGGCGTGGTGGAGGCGATTGGCGACGACGGCACCGTCACCTTCATCCACCGAGGCAGCAAGGGCGTGGCACGGAGCCGCATGAACCTGTCCCATCCGGAGAAGCACCAGCTCTCCCAGGGGGGCCCCGTGGTGAACGACTTCCTGCGCCCGGCGAGCAAGGGCGCGCGCGCCTATGTCACCGGCGAGCTCTTCGTCTCCTACGCGTCTCCCGAGGGACTGTAGATTTCCAGTCGACATCCCGCACCCCGCGTGGCTTTGAAGCTTGGCGAGGTTGTTGCGTCATGTCGGGCATGAGAATCGCCCTGCTTGTCGGTGGTCTGTTGCTCGCCTCGGGCTGTGTCGTGCACTCGCGCTCCGAGCCACGTCCCGGGCCCTCGCGGCCTCCGCCGCGTCCGTCCTCCATGTCCTACAAGGAGGCCGTGGACCGGGGCTTCGGTGAGTGTCGCTCGCGCCGCTATGACTGCCGCCTCAAGGAGGCGCACCGCACCGGCCGCGACATCTGGAAGGTGAAGTTCGACGCCTCCGCGCCGGGCGCGCGGGGCCACCTGCACCTCGAATACGACGCCTTCTCCCGCAACCTGCTCAGGGTGGACGAGAAGGTGAAGGCACGCCGGGACAGGGACGACGACTGGGATGACGACGACCACCACCATCACGGTCGCGGCAAGGGCAAGAAGAAGGGGCACGCCCACCGCGACGACTGACGCGCGCTACGCCGGGCTCGGGACGGGACTCCCGGGCCTTCAGCCGCCCTTCTTGTTCAGCCGCTGCAGGGCCCGGTTCGCCTCGGCCTGACCGCAGTCTCCGCTCTTGCCGACCTCCAGCTCCGCGAGGCGGATGAGCGCGGGGACGGCGTCCATGTTCCCCAGCACGCCCAGCCTCCTCGCGGCGAGGCGGCGCAGCTCACACTCCTTGCCCTCCAGCGCCTTGGCGTAGCCCGCGACCAGGTCGAACCCGTCGGTCTCCTTCGCGGCGTCCAGGTAGCGCACCGCGCCCCACTGCTTGAGCGAGAAGTCGCTCTCCACCAGGTCGATGAAGTACGGACGCACCCGCTCCCGGGGGATGTTGCTCAAGAGCTTGCGCAGGTCGTCGGAGTCCTTGCGGCCGTAGTCCTCCGCGAGCCCGTCCAGAATCGAGTCCTCCACGCCGGCGCGACCCTCGTCGTCCAACGTGGCGAGCAGCACCCGCTCCTTGTCGTGGTTGCCGAGCGCGTGGTGTGTCGCCGCGAGCGCACGTCGCACGGCGGGCTGCTTCTGCTCGTCGTTCGACGTCGCGTTCAGCAGCGCGAGGGCCTCCTCCGTCCTGCCGTCCTCCAACAGCGACAGCGCCTTCACCGCGGGGCGGTTCAGGTGCCAAACCCACGCGGCGACGAGCAGCAGGAGCACACCCACCAACGCACCCGCGTGCTTCGGCTTCGCTCGCGCCAGGGCCACGGTGGCCTGGGCGCGTGCCTTCAACTTCGCGGGCGTCAGCTCCTCGCGCAACCACGGACCCGCCACGCGCAGCGACTGTCGGGGCGAGAAGTCGCGCACGCGCTGGAGCCGCTCACGGGCCCGCTGGGTCATCGAGGCCCAGGCCACGCCCGTCCTGCGCAGCGCCGGCGCGAAGCGCACCGCGAGCGCGCTCTGCTTCTCGAAGCGGCCCCCGAAGGGCGGGCCCTCGGCCACGCGCAGGCAGCGGTAGAGCTGGAGCTGCTCCTCGCGGCCGGGCAGGGTGATGGAACCACACGGCTCCACCTCCGCCTCGGCGCGGTTGCGCGCCAGGTTCACCGCCTCCGTGAAGGTGACCTCGCCCGCGGCGGCGACGTGCTCCACCGTCTCCACCACCTCCATGGGCTCGCCCAGCACGGTGTCGGCGGTGAGCAGCACCTCGCCCGCGTGCAGGCACACGCGCACGTTCAGCCGCTCCCCATCGGGCAGCGCCTGGTTGTGGCGCCACAGCTTGTCCTGCATCGCCATGCCGCACAGCACCGCCGCGGTGGGCGAGCGGAACACCACCAGGAGCGCGTCGCCGCGCTTCTGCACCAGCCGTCCGTCGTGCTCCTTCACCAGCGGAATCAGCAGGCGGTCATGCGTCTCCAGCATCCGCGCGTTCTCTTCGTGCGTCTGCCGGCTGGTGCGCTCGGTGAAGCCCTGGATGTCGGTGAGCATCACCGTCAGGTTCTGCGGCTTCACCACCGAGTTGCTGCCGGACAAGGACGGGCCCGCGCCCGACGGCCGCGTGCCGAAGGACGCCGTGCCCGTGCGCACCATTCCCGGCGGAAGGCTGTGCGCGCCCGAGGTGGCCACCGCGCCGTACGCGGCCGTCCCCTGGCTGATGCGCTGGGACGTGGCGGGCACCGGAGCGTCCGCGCCGCCGAACACGGAGGTCCCGGTGGGGCCGGGCGTGGCCACCACGGGCGTCTCGCCCGTGCCGAAGACGGACGTGCCCGAGGGCGAGGTGACGGTGGCGGGCATCCCGACGTAGGCGGGCGTGCCCAGCCCCGGCGTCAGCGCGGAGAGCGAGGCGTGGGCCGCGGCGAGCGCATCCGCCAGCTCGTGCGCGCTCTGCGTGCGCTTGGCCGGGTTCTTCTCCAAGAGCTTCATCACCAGCGACAACAGGCCGATGTAGCGCGACAGCGACGGAGCGGCCCGGTCCAACGGCAGCGGCGCGTGCGAGGCGTGCTGCGCGAGGAAGTGCCGCGCCTGGGGCCCGTCGAACGGCAGCCGCCCGGAGAGCACCCGGTAGATGAGCACGCCGAAGGTGTAGAGGTCGCTGCGCGTGTCCACCTTCGCGCCCACCGCCTGCTCCGGCGACAGGTACTCCGGGGTGCCGAGCACCACGCCCACCTGGCTGACGTTGCTCTGCGCGTCCGGCTCCACCAGCCGGGCGATGCCGAAGTCGAGCAGCCGCGCCTGCTCACCGCGCGCGCCGGGGGAGATGAAGACGTTCTCCGGCTTCAGGTCGCGGTGGATGATGCCCTTGTCGTGGATGGCGGCCAGGCCCTCCGCGAGCTGGTGGAGCAGCGGCAGCGCGCGCCCCGGCGGCATGGGCCCCGGGGTGAGCACGTCGTAGAGGCTCTCGCCCTCCACGAACTCCATCACCAGGCAGGCGTGATCGCCCGACTCGCCGAAGTCGACGATGTGGACGACGGCGGGGTGCTCGACGGCGGAGAGGAGGCGGGCCTCGCGCTTGAAGCGCTCGGCCATGCCGGGCTGGGCGTTGAGGTCGTGGTGCAGGACCTTGATGGCCACCTTGCGGCCCAAGGAGACCTGTTCACCCAGGTACACTTCCCCCATGCCGCCCGAGCCCAACGGACGGAGGACTCGGAAGCGACCGTCGAGGACGAGAGAGTCGGGAGCCAGCACGCCGGGCGCATCTTGTCCGACTTCGCGTTCGCGCGCATGACGAACCGCACGGGGGCGGGCCTGGGGCCGCTCTGCCCCTCCGGCTGCCCCCCGGGCGGGGGATTGCCATAAATTTCGGGGGCTTGGGCACCGTGGTAGCGTCCGGGCTCCCGCGATGGCCAACGAGAGCGACTCCACCAAGCCCACCGCGGCGCCCGACGCGCGCGCCGCCGCACCCGAGCTGCGCCTGCTGGACCGCAGGGCGTTCGTGGGCTTCCCCGCGCTCGAAGTCATCCCCGGGCTGCGCATCTCCGACTTCGCGCTCCAGATTCCGGACGTCAGCTTCCCCTTCAACGTCAGCGCCGGGGCCACGCGTTATCAGCGCAAGAAGCTGAGCTTCGGCTTCCTGGAGCTGAGCGTCGACGCGGACCTCGTCACGCGGCGGGTGGCGGAACTCGCGGGGAAGCTGGCGGGCATCGAGGAGCTGCGGCTGCACTTCCGTCCCGGCTACCTGGAGGGACAGGGGCGGCTGCCTGCGCCGGAGCGCACGCCGTTCACGTTCAAGGTCGCCTTCGACGCGGATGGCGAGAAGCTCGCCATCTACCTGTACGACGTGCGGCTGTACGGCTTCTCGTCGACGCCGTCGGTGCAGGTGCCGGGGTTGTTGTCCGCGGCGGTGGGCGCGCTGGCGCTGGTGCCCGACGTGGAGGTGCGCGGGGCCTCGGGGTTCTCCACGCGCGTGCTGCCCGCGCTGTGTCAGCTCGCGGCGGTGAGCCGGGGCTACAAGATGCCGTCGCTGGACACGGCGCGGCTGTCCGCCGCCGAGGTGTCGAGCACGGGCCTGCGGCTGCGCTTCGCGGCGGGGGGGCTGCCGCCTCCGTCCGCGCCGGATGAGGAGCTGCTGCTCACGCTCGAGGGCGCGCGGGCGTTCGCGGACGCGGAGGGGCTCATCGCCCAGGGCCGTCTGGCCGAGGCGCGGCAGGTGTATCTGCAGGCCGGGGACGCGCAGGACGCGCACCCGTTCGCGGCGGAGCGGCTGTTGTCGCTCCTGGTCGCGGACCCCCAGGCGCACGAGCTGGCCCTGGACGTGGCGGCCACGCTCCAGCGCAGGAGGGACAGGAGCCCCGCGGCGCTGTGGGGCGAGGCGGTGGTGCGCGAGCGCCGGGGCGAGGGTGCTCGCGCGGCCGAGCGCTATCTGGCGCTGTGCGCGCTGGCGCGTCGCACGTCCGAGGAGGCCGCGGCCTTCTTCTCCGCCGAGGCCGCCGCGCGCTGCTCTCGCGACACCGCGCCCCAGGTCGCGGTGAAGGCGCTGCACGAACTCTTGGGGTTGAAGCCGGACCACCTGCCGTCGCTCAAGGCGCTGGCGCGCGCGTCGGACCAGGCGCGCGACAGGGCCGGCGCGGTGCGGGCCTATCGCCGGCTGGCGGCGCTCGCTCGCGACCCGCACGAGGCCGCGGACGCGCACGTGCACCTGGCCCGGCTGTGCGCGCAGACGGAGGACGACATCGCCGGCGCGCGCCTGCACTGCGAGGCCGCGCTGCGACTGGCGCCGGACCAGGCCGATGCGCTGCTGCTGCTCGGTGAGCTGTGTCACCGGGGGGGCGAGCACCTGCGCGCGCTCAAGGCGTTGGACCGCCTGCGCGAGGTCTCCATGGCCCGGCACGAGCTGGACCGGGTGGGCCACGCCGACCTGATGGCCGGCCGCGTGTGGGAAGAGGGCCTGAAGCAGCCGGAGAACGCGCTGCTCCGCTACCGCGAGGCGGTGTCGCTGCTCCCCGGTGAGCCCGAGCCGCTGTTCGCCGCCGCGCGCGTGGCGGAGGGGCTGGGCCGGTTGCAGGAGGCGCTCGCGGGCTACCAGCAGGCGCTGGAGCTGGCGGGGCCGGCGCCGCGCTCGGAGGGCATCCGCCACGCGGCGCATGCGAGCCACCACGCGCTGGCCAGGCTGTACCGCTCGCGGCTGGGAGACCCGGCGCGCTCGCGTGAGCACCTGGAGTCCGCGCTCGCGCTGGACCCTCGCGACGCGCTGGCGCTCGAGGAGCTGATTCCGTACTTCCGCATCACCGGCAAGGCGCTGGAGCTGGCCGACGCGCTGGAGAAGTCCGCCGCGCTCCAGGACGAGCCCTCCAAGCGCGCCGCGTCCTGGGCGGAGGCGGGCGAGCTGTACCGCGGGCGGCTGCAGCAGCCGGAGAAGGCGGAGCGACTGCTGTTGCTCGCGCTGGAGGCGGACGCGGACCACCGGCCGTCGCTGGAGTCCCTGCTGGCGCTGGCCGAGGCGCGGCGCGACGGTCCGCTGCTCACGCGGTGCCTGTCCGCGCTGGCGCGGCTGTCCACCGACGTGAAGGAGCGCGCGCAGAAGTACCGGCGCCTCGCGGTGGCCGCTCGCGACCTGGCCTTCGATTTGGACCTGGCGGTGCACTCGCTGCAGGAGGTGCTCCGCGCGGAGCCCGATGACCTGCCGGCGCTGGGTGAGCTGTGCGCCCTGCAGCGCAAGCGCGCGGACATGGCCGGGCTGGCCGTGGCGCTGGAGGAGCGCGCGCGGGTGGCCGAGGCGCAGGGCGACAAGCGACTGGCGGCGGCCGCGCTGCGCGAGCTGGCCGGGGTGCTGGAGGCCCGGCTGGGGCGCGTGGGCGATGCGCTGGTGGCGCTGGAGAAGGCGGCGCGGCTCGCGCCCGACTCCGCGGTGCTGTTGGACCTGGCGGACCTGTCCCTGCGCTGCGACCGCCCCGAGCATGCGCGGCGCGCGCTGGAGTCGCTGTTGTCCACGCTGCCTCGCACGGCGGCGCCGGAGAAGCTGGCGGACGTGCGGGCCCGGCTGGGTCGCGCGTGCGAGATGCTCGGCGACCGCGAGGGCGCCATCGCCGCGTACGCGCAGGCGCTGCCCTTGCGCCGGCTGGATGACGCGCTGGCCGCGCGGCTGGAGGCCCTCTACACCGAGGCCGGCGAGACGCAGGCGCTGGCCGAGCTGTGGGCGGGACGCGCGCAGGCGCTGATGGGCGCCGAGCGGGCCGAGGAGGCCGCGCCGCTGTTCCTGCAGAGCGCTCGCGCGCTGCTCGAGCGGGGCGAGAAGTCCGCCGCGCTGCTGCGCCTGTCCGCCGCGCTGGAGGCGAGCCCCGAGGGCCCGCTGGCGGCCGAGGTGCTGGAGTCGCTGGCCGAGCTGGAGCTGGAGCGGGGCGAGAAGCTGGAGGCCGCGCGCCTGTACGCGCGGCGCGCCGTGCTGGTGCCCGAGGACCGCGCGGGCGCGCGGCTCTTGTTCCGCGCGTCGCTGCTCGCGGCGGGGACCAGTCGCGAGGAGGCGTTCCTCGCCGAGGCGCTGGAGCGCGACGCGTCCTTCGCTCCCGCGCGGCAGCGTCGGGGTGAGCTGAAGCTGCCCACCGATGCGCGGGCCGCGCTGGACGACTTCGAGGCGGTGCTGGCGCTGCCTCCCGTGGACGCCGACGCGCCTCGCGAGGCGGAGCGGGTGTCCCTCACGCGCAAGGCCGCGGGCGCCGCCGTGCGCGCGGGCCGCACCGACGCCGCGCGCCGGCTGTTGGCCGAGTACTGCATCCGCGCGCCGGAGGACCTGGACGCGCGCGTGGAGCTGGCCAGCCTGCACCGCAAGTCAGGCGCTCGCGAGGCGCTGGCGGACCTGCTGGTGGAGCTGTGGCCGCGCCTGTCCGGCGAGCCTCGCCGCGCGGCCCGTCGCGAGCTGGCGGAGCTGTCGCTGTCGCTGGGACGCGCGGGCGCTGCGATGGACTCGCTGCGCAGCCTGCGCCTCGAGGAGCCGCACGACACGTGGGCGGCGCAGGCGCTGCTCGACCTGCTGCCCCCGCCGGGCACGGGCTCCATGGAGGAGGAGGCCGAGCGTCTGGAGCTGCTGGGCGCCCTGGTGACCTCCTCGTCGGGAGAGGAGCGCGCGGAGTTGCTCGCGCGCCGCGCCGTGCTGCACCGCGCCTCCCACCGGGTGTCCGCCGCGCGCGAGGACTTCTCCGAGGCCGCCACGCTGTCTCGCCGTCCCGCGCCGCTGCTGCTGGCGCTGGCGGAGCTGGCGCGTGAGTCCGAGGACGAGGCGGGCGAGCTGGAGGTGTGGCGTCGCGCGGTGGTCGCCGATGCCCAGCTCGGCACGCGCGCCCGCGAGCGACTGCTCGCCCTGGGGACGACGCTGGCGCAGAAGGATGTCCGGCCGCTGGCGCGCGAGGCGTTGCTCGCCGCCGTCGCCCTGTCGCCCTCGGAGGCGGAGCGCTGCGACGCCTGGTTCACCCTGGCCGACCTGGCCCGCCGTGACGAGCGCCCGGACGAGGAGGCCACCGCGCTGGCCGAGGCCGCGAAGCAGGGCCCCACGCCCCGTCGCGTCGAGGCGCACCTGGCCCGCGCCGCGTTGCTGGAGTCGCGCGGCGCGCTGGCCGATGCGCGCGAGAGCCTGCGGGCGGCGCTGGCGCTGGCGCCCCGACACGCGGGCGCCACGGCGTCGCTGCTGCGCGTGCTGCGGACCCTGGGAGACTGGGCCGCGCTGGCCGAGGTGCTCGCGGCCGAGGCGCCTCACGCCGGGTCGGGCGAGGCCGCGACGATGTACTCGGAGCTGGCGTCGCTCTACCTGGAGCGACTCGACCAGCCGGGCCCCGCCGAGGCGGCGCTGCGCCACGCGCTGCGGCTGACCCCGGACGACGCGAACGCGCGGCGCCAGCTGGTGTCCCTGGTCGCGGGCCGGGGCGAGCTGCGCGAGGCCGCGGCGCTGCTGGAGACCGCCGCCGAGAGCGCGGGCGCGACGGAGGCCGCCGCGCTGCTGCGCGAGGGCGCCGCCTACGCGCGCGACGCGGAGGACCTGGAGCGCGCGCTGAAGCTGTCGCGCAAGGCGCACGCCCTGGTGCCCGCGCGCGGCGCGGAGCTGGCCTCGCTGGCGGAGCTGCTCTACCTGCGCGGCGCGGTGGTGGAGGCGCTGCCGCTCCAGGAGACGCTGGCCCTGGCGGTGGACTTCTCGGGCGATGCCGAATCCGCCGAGGCGGCCTGGCTGCGGCTGGGCGAGCTGGCGGAGGGCGCGGGCGAGACGAAGCGCGCGGTGGGCGCGTACCGGAAGCTGCTCGCCGAGCGTCCCTTGTGCGAGGCCGCGGTGCAGCGGCTCTCCGCGCTCTTGGAGAAGGACGACCCGCGCGGCGCCTTCGAGGTGCTCGTCACCCACGCGCGCGCGCTGGCGCCGTCCGAGGACACGGTGCGGCGGCTCGTCGTGCTGGCGGACAAGGCGCGCGCCTCGCTCGCGGACGCGGGTGTCGCGGCGTCGCTCTTGTCGCACGCGGCCCAGATGGCCCAGACGCCGCTGCCCCTGCGGCTGCGGCTCGCCGCGCTGTACCGCGAGACGGGGCGCTCGCTGGAGCTGCTCACGGAGCTGCGTCAGGTGGCCGCGCTCAGCCTCCAGGTGGGCGACGTGGCGGCGACGCTCGCGGCCCACGACGAAGAGGCCCGGCTGGCCGAGTCCACCGGCCGCGCGGACGACGCGCTGCGCGCGCTCGCGGATGCACGCGACCTGCTGGAGTCGCGGGGCCGTCCCGCCGAGGCCGCCGCGTCCGAGCGCCGCCGCGCGGAACTCTTGCGCGACGTGAAGCTGGACCTCTCGGCCGCGGAGGGCGCGCTGGACCGGGCCTTCTCGCTGGCGGAGGACCTGGGCACCGCGCGACTGGGCGCCGCGCTGGCCGAGCGCCGCGACGACGCCGAGGCCGAGGCCCTGTGGCTGGAGCGCGCGCTGCCGCTGCTGGACGACGCCAAGGAGTCCGCGGCGCTGCGGCTGCGGCTGGCGAAGCTGCACCTGGGCGTGCTCGCGGACACGGAGGAGGCGGAGCGCTTCCTGCGCGAGGCGCTGCGCGAGGACCGCTCGCTCGACGAGGCCGAGGCGCTGCTGGCCCGGCTGTTGGAGCGCGACGGCCGCCTGGCGGAGCTGGCCGCCTGGTACGAGGAGTGCGCCGAGGGCGAGCCGGACACGGAGCGCCGCGCCGGGCTGCTCCAGCGCGCCGCGGTGCTGTACCGCGACAGGGCGGGGCGCCCCGACGCGGCCGCCGCGGCCTTCATCGCCGCGCGCTCGGCGCGTCCGGACGACCTGGACCTCACCGCGCAGGCCGCGGAGCTGTTGCACGAGGTGAAGCGCCACGCGGACGCCGCCGAGTTCGACGCGGTGCTGCTGGAGGCCGACCCGTTCCGCGAGCCCGTCTTCACTCGGCACCGCGCCTTCCTGGAGGAGTCCGAGGACAACCAGTCGCTCGCGGAGCTGATGCTGCGGCGCGCCCAGCGTCAGGCCGACGTGGACGCCGCGGCCAGCTACCTGGCGGCGGCCCGGGCCTTCCGCGCGGGAGGCGCCCGCGAGCGCGCGCTCTTGTGCGAGGACCGCGCCTTCGAGCTGGACCCCGCGAGCGTGGAGGCCTTCGAGCAGGTGCGCGAGCGCGCGGCCACGGACGTGCGCCGGCTGTCGGAGCTGCTCGCCCAGCGCGCGCGGGCCCTGCCTCGCGAGCAGTCGCTGCCCCTCCTTCGCGAGCGCGCCACGCGCCTCTTGGACGCGGGCGAGGCGCTCTTGGCCGCCGAGGCCTTCGACGTGTACCTGGCGAGCGCGGGCGACGACGTGGAGGCGCTGTCCGCCCGCGCGGAGCTGGCGGCTCGCAGTGGTGGCCCCGCCGCCGCGCGGCCGTATGACCGGCGGCTGCTGGACGCGGGCGGAGACGCGCTGCCCGTTCCCGTGCGCGCGCGGACGTGGCTGCGGCTGGGCCATGCGTCGCTGGGCGCGAACGCGTACCACGACGCGGCGGATGCCTTCGAGTCGGTGGTGTCGCTGGAGCCCGACGGCGAGCGCGGTCGCGAGGCGCTGTCACTGCTGGCGGAGGTGCACTCGCGCACGGGCAACGCGCCGGGGCTGTACCGCGCCTCGCTGCAGCTGGCCAGGCGGGCGGAGGACACGGCGACGGCGGAGGTGCTGTACCGCCGCGCGGCGGACCTGTTCGAGGACCCGAGGGAGGCCATCGACGCGCTGCTGCCCCTGGCGCGGCTGCGTCCCGCCGACGCCACCGTCATCGACCGGGCCGTCGCGGGCCTGCGCGCGATGGGCCGCCACGGCGACCTCCTGGCGGTGTACGAGTCCGGCGCCGAGGCCGCGGGAGGCGCACGCGCCGCCGAACTGCTCCTGGCCGCCGCCACCGTGGCCGCCGAGTCGCTCGCGGACGCGGACGCGGCGTGGGAGCTCACCCAGCGCGCCGCCGAGGCCGCGCCCGAGGACGTCACCGCGCTGCGCGCCCTGGTGACGGGGCTGCGCGAGCGCCGCGACACGGCCCGGCTGCGTCAGGCCCTGGAGCGGCTGGTGCCGCGCCTGGAGGACGCGGACGAGGCGGCCCTGCTGCGGTTGGAGCTGGCCGCGCTGCTGGAGGCCGAGGGTGAGGCGTCCACGGCCCGCGAGGCGCTGGAGGCGGTGGTGGAGCGCGGCGCCTCGGGCGCGGGCTACGCCGTCGCGCTGGAGGAGCTGGAGAAGCTGCTGACGGACGCGCCCGCGCGTCGGGCCGAGGTCCAGGTGGCCCGCGCCGAGCTGACGTCGGGGCGCGAGCGCCGCTCACTGATGCTCGCGGCGGCCCGTGCCTTCGAGAGCGCGGGGCGCCTGCCGGACGCGCTGAAGGCGGCGAAGGCCGCGGCGGCCGTCGAGCCGGACGTGGACGCCACGCTGCGGGTCGCCCACCTGTATCGGGCCTCGGGCGAGTCCCCCAAGGCCGCGACGGCGCTGCTGCAGGCGGCCCGGCTCGCGTCGCCGGACGAGCGTCCGCCGCTGCTGCTGGAGGCCGCGGACCTCTGGGAGAAGGCGGGCGAGCACGGCGAGGCGCTGGAGGTCATCGAGCGCATCGCCACCGAGGCGCCGGACATGCTCGCGCCGTCGGAGCTGGCGGAGCGCTTCGGCCGGCTGGGCGCCTTCGCCCGCGCGCTCCAGGTCGGCTTCGCGCCCGCGATGCTGGCCGGCGAGCTGACGGACGCGCTGGCCATGGCCGCGCAGGCTGGAGACGCGGCCCGTACGCGCGAGGCGCTGTGGGCCCTGGTCGCGCAGGCGGACGCGGACCCCGCCCACGCCTCCGCGCTCGCGGATGGCTTGCGCGCGGAGCACGACGCGGAGGGGCTGCTGGAGCTGGCGGCCCTGTCCGTGCCGAGGGACGCGGCCTTCGCCGTGGCCCTGCGCGACGAGGTGCTGCGCGCCCCGGACGCGCCCGAGCTGCAGCGGCTGCGCGCGCTGGACGAGCTGTCGACCGACGCGGGCTTCGCGGCCCGGCTCACGCTGCTGTTGCCTGGCCTCGAGAAGCACCCGGAGGCGCTCTCGGTGGCCGTGCTGGACCGGGTGCGCGCGCTGCCGGACGCGTCGCGCGTGGAAGCGCTCGCCATGGCGGCGGAGGGCTGGACGTCCCGCCGCAAGTCGCTGCTGCTCGAGCGCCACATGCTGGAGTACAGCCTGGGCCGCTTCGACGCCGCCGCGCGCACGCTGGGCCAGCTCATCGAGGTGGAGGAGGACGCGCGAGCACGCGCCACCCTGCACCTGGAGCAGGGCGAGCTGTTGCTCAGCCCGCTGGAGCGGACCGACGAGGCCCGCGCGGCCTTCGAGCGCGCGCTGGAGGATGACGCCACCTGCGTGACGGCGCTGCACAACCTGCTCGCGCTGGTGGACGAGGCCGAGGACCCGGCCGCCTTCGTGTCCCTCGCCGAGCGCCTGGTGGCCACGGAAGGGCCCGCCGCCGCGACGCAGCACCGCGAGCGCTGGGCGGACGCGTACGAGATGCTGGGCCAGGTGGCCGAGGCCGCCGCCCAGCTGGAGGCGCTGCCGGAGACCGAGGAGCGCCTGGCCCGCCGCGCGAGGCTCGCGGAGGAGCGGGGCCTCACGGGCGAGGCGCTGCGGCTGCGCGAGCGGCTCACCGACGAGCCGGGGATGCTGGAGTCCATTCTGCGCGGCTACCTGGACGCGCAGCTGGTGGCCCCCGCGGCCCGGCTCGCCGAGCGCCTCCTCGACGGCGCGGGCCTGTCGCCGGAGGTCCTCCGCCTGGCCTGTGAGCGGCTGTCGCCCGTGTCGGAGGGCGCCGGGTTCGCCACGCGCGTGTGGCCGGGGCTCCTGCGCGAGTCCCCGCTGGACGTGGATGGCTGGACGCTCTTCGCCGAGGCCCTGCGGCTCGTCGGACGTCAGGACGCGGCCGAGCGCGCGGATGGCATCGGCGCGGCGCTCTCCTCCAGCACCGCGCAGGTGACGCGGGTGCCGGTGTCGCCGCTGCCTTTGGCCTCGGGCTTCCAGCACGCGCCGCCCGCCCGGGTGCTGCCGGTGACGACCGAGAGCTTCCCGCGCCTGTTCGCCGCGCTGCGGCCCGCGCTGACGTCCCTGGGCGCCGGGTCGCTGGCGGTGGGCGTGGACCCCATCGGCGGGGTGGAGGCGTACCTCACCGCGCCGGACGCCCTGGTGCTGGGCGCGGGCGCGCTCGCGTGCTTCGACGCGGTGGAGCTGGGCTACCTGTGCGCGCTGGCCCTGGCGCTCGGAGAGGCGGGCGTGAAGCTTTCCCGCCCGGGCGAAGTCCCCGGCTTCGACGAAGCGGCCGTGGCGGCCTTCCGCGCGGTGCCCTCGTCGCTCGCGGCGGGGCGCGTGCTGGCCCGGCTGGATGCCAAGGTGCGCGGGGGTGACCCGGCGCGGGTGGATGTGGGCGCGGTGCTCGCACAAGGGGAGACCTTCCGGGCGGTGGCCCTTTGCGTGCTCGACCTCGGGTAGCCGTGTAGCCTGCCTGGCCGTATGCGCCTGAAGCCCCTGCTGCTCTCCGTCCTCCCCGCCGCCGCTGTCGTCGCGGCCATGGCCTGCAACACGGACCCGGTGTACCCAGGCAACCAGTTCCTGGGCACCTTCCAGTTCGAGGCCCGCCTGGACCCGGCGAACACCACCTGCGACGCCTCCATGCCGGAGTTCGCGCAGGTGGACGACGCGGGCGTGTTCCGCTTCGAGGGCACGTTCTCCCGCAACGACGACGGCGGCACGGGCTGGCTCACCGTGCAGGGCTACAACCGCGACGCGAAGTTCGACGGGCAGCAGGTCGACTCCATGCTCCGCGCGACGTCGCTGCGTTCCTCTTGCGGCAGCACCTGCAAGGACTCCCAGATTGAAGAGTCACTGAAGGTGACGCTCTTCAGCGACAGCCAGGCGCGGCTGCTCAACCGCGACTGCAACGGCTTCGACGGCGGCATCCCCGACGCCAGCCCGCCGGCCCCCACGGAGAGTGGCTACGACGTGGCGCTCGCGTGCGGCGCGCTGACGGACGTCTTCCTGCCGGGCTCGTGTACGTGTAATCCGACGACGTGCAGGACTGCGTACAAGGTGCAGGGAGTGCGGAGGGACTGATGACGAAGCGTGCGGTGGTGCTGACCTCGGGGGGCCTGGACTCGACGACGTGCGTGGCCATGGCGAAGGCGAAGGGCTTCGAGCCGGTGTGCCTGGCGGTGGCGTATGGCCAGCGGCACGCGGTGGAGCTGGAGCGGGCGCGCGAGGTGGCGACGGCCCTGGGCGTGAAGGACTTCCGGGTGGTGGGCATCGACCTGCGCCAGGTGGGCGGCTCCGCGCTGACGGCGGACATCGACGTGCCCAAGGACCGGCCCGCGGACGAGATGAGCCACGGCGTCCCGGTGACGTACGTGCCCGCGCGCAACGCGCTGTTCCTCTCGCTGGCGCTGGGGCTCGCGGAGGTGGTGGGCGCCACGGACATCTACATCGGCGTCAACGCGGTGGACTACAGCGGCTATCCCGACTGCCGGCCGGAGTTCATCCGCTCCTTCGAGGCGATGGCCAACCTGGCGACGAAGGCGGGCGTCGAGGGCGCGCGCTTCACGGTGCACGCGCCGCTGTCCGGCCTGACGAAGGCGGACATCATCCGCGAGGGCGTCCGCCTGGGCGTGGACTACGGCATCACCCACTCCTGCTACGACCCGGACACGCAGGGCCGCGCCTGCGGGCGCTGTGACAGCTGCCTGCTGCGCAAGAAGGGCTTCGAGGAGGCCGGCGTGCCGGACCCGACGCGCTACACGGTGGAGGCCGGAGCATGAGGACGTGGGTGCTGGTGGCGGCGCTGGGCCTGGCGCCCGTGGCGCTCGCGGAGGACGCGGGGCCCAGGAAGGCGAAGCCCGCGAAGGCTCCGGGCACCTCGCCGCTGGTGGACGCCTCCACGGTGGTGGAGGACCTGGCGCTGGACCTGCGCTACGCGACCGAGGACAACTTCCTGAAGAAGAAGGTGTACCCGGACACGGCGCGCTGTCTGTTGCTGCCGGAGTCCGCGCGCAAGCTGAAGGCGGCCGCGGACGTGCTCCGGCCCAAGGGCTATCGGCTCAAGGTCTATGACTGCTACCGGCCCCGCGCGGTGCAGTGGGAGATGTGGAAGATCATGCCCGTGCCCGGCTACGTGGCGGACCCTCGCAAGGGCTCCAACCACAACCGGGGCGGCGCGGTGGACCTGACGCTGGTGACGCTGGACGGGCAGGAGGTGGAGATGCCCACCGCCTTCGACACCTTCACGCCCGCGGCGCACCACGGCTACGCGGGAGGCACCGAGGCGTCGCGCCGTCATCGCGAGGTGCTGCGCGAGGCGATGCTGGGCGCGGGCTTCACGCCCAACCGCATGGAGTGGTGGCACTACGATTTGCCGGACGCGAAGTCGCGGCCCGTGCTGGATGTGCCCTTCACGGCGGAGAAGCAGGGCGAGCAGGCGGGCTGACGGCGCCATGATGGAACCGTGATGATGCCGGCTGGCCGCCTGCGGCAGGCTTCGCACCATCCCAAGGAAGGCCGTGCCCGGTGTCCCGCGTGAAGCCCTCGATGAAGAGCGCCCTGCTTCGCTCCCTCTGCGGAGTCCTCCTGTGCCTCGCCGCTCCGGCGTGGGCCCAGGTGGGCGAGGTGACGGGCGTGGTCTCCGAGGCCCAGGACGCGCGTCCCCTGGCGGGCGTGAAGGTCCACGCCGCGTCCTCCGTGTTGCCCTCACCGCGCACCGTGACGACGGATGAGCGGGGCCAGTATCGACTCACGTCCCTGCCGGTGGGCCTCTACACGCTGCGCTTCGAGAAGGAGTCCTTCCAGCCCGTCACCCGCGAGGGCGTGCGCGTGGAGGCGGGTCGGACGCTCAGCGTGGCGGCGGCGCTCCAGGCGCTGCCCGTGTCCCATCATCCCTTCGCGTCCCTGACACCGTTCGCGCCGCCGCTGCGGTTGGAGTCGGACGGGGTCGCCTGGATGGCGGTGCCCCGCGCGGGAGACATCCGGGACCGCGCGCCGCCGTGGGCGCTGCCCCAGGTGTCGCTGCTCGCCACCGAGGGCTCCGGTGAGCGCCGCTACGTGCCGGGCAGCAAGTTCCTGCGCGACTCGGACCTGCGGGGCCATGGCGTCAACCCGACCATCGACACCGAGGAGGAGAACGCCTCCACGTACCCGCTGAGGGTGAGCATGGCCTCGTACGCGCTGACGCGTGGCCACCTGGAGCGCGACTCGCTCCCGGCCGAGGAGGCGGTGCGGGTGGAGGACTTCGTCAACAGCTTCTCTCCCAAGGAGGGTGGCGAGGACGCGGGCCCGTTCATCGTCGACGTGGAGGGGTTCCCCTCGCCCAGCCGCAAGGGCTACCACGTGGTGCGCGTGACGCTGCGCACGCGCGCGGCCTTCAGCGACGTGGGCGTGCAGCTCGAGTTCGACAAGCGCGCGGTGGCCCGCTATCGCCTGGTGGGCTACGAGAACCCGTCCGCGACTCCGCCGGAGCCGCTCGGCGACGACGTGACGCCGGACCCCGTGCCCCTGTCCGCGGGCGCGTCCGTCACCGCCATCTACGAGGTGAAGCTGATCGCCCCGGCCATCGCCTTCGGTGTCCTGCGCATCCTCTACGAGGAGGGCGAGAACACCATGTGGCGACGCGCGCACAAGCTGTTGCCCTCCAGCGTCCTGCGCTCGTCCATGGCGCGCGCCTCGGCCGACACGCGGCTGACCTACGTGGCCGCCGCCTTCGCGGAGAAGCTGCGCGGCTCACCGTGGACGCGCTCGCTCGACTGGACGCGGCTGCACGCGCTCTGGCAGGACCTGGGGGAGCCGATGGTGAGCCGGCCGGACGTGGCGAGCCTGGGCACGCTCATCAAGAAGGCGGGGACGCTCGACACGCGCAAGGAGCGCCCTGGCGCGGATGGCGCGAGCCTGGACCCCGACCTGCTCCCGAGCTCCGGAAGGTAGCCGCGACGATGCTCCGCCGGCTGCTGCCCATGCTCGTCGCGCTGGTGCTCGGCCTCCTCGGGCTCGCCTGGGGACTGGGCTCCCTGCACCGCATCTTCGCCGAGGAGCGCGAGGACGCCCGGCGCTCGCTCGACTCGCGGCGCGAGGCCCTGGAGCAGTACGCCCGCGCGTCCCTGACGCAGACGTTGCGAGACCGCTTGGAGGCGGCGAGGCCCGCGCTGGAGGCCGCGGTGACGGACCCCCTGGCGCCCGCCGCGGGCCTCTACCTGCGCGAGCGCGGTACCCAGGTGCTGCCCCGGCTGGCGCTCCACGACACCGGCGAGGACGCCCCCGCGAGCGAGCGGTACGCGCGGCTGCGCGCGGGCACCGAGGTGGCGGAGGACAAGGACGACCCGTGGGCGGAGCGGCTCGCGAGGACCCGCGCGGTGGAGACGGCGCTGTCCCGGGGCGACCGACGCGCCTCCACGGTGGCGCTGATGGCGCTGCTCCAGCACCGCTCGCAATACGTGCTCGCCTCGACCCGGGATGTGCCCGGTCTGCTCGTGGTGCTGGAGGCCCTGGCGGAGAAGGGCGACCCGGTGCCGCAGCTCATGCAGGCCCTGGTGCGCGAGGGCCTGTCGGATGGACGCGGGGGCCGGCTGGATGGCTTGCAGCGCCTGCTGTTGTCGCGCCGCTCGCGCTTCACGCCCACGGACTTCCAGTTCCTGCTCACGCGCGTGGCGGCGCTCTCGTCGAAGGTGGGCGCGCCTGTCGAGGACTTGCGGGCCCGCGCGAGTGAGCTCGTGAAGAGCCCCTTGCCGCTGCCGGACGCGCTCCCCGGTCCGACCCTGGTGCGCACGGGGTGGTACCTGGAGCCGCGCGGTGGCAACCAGGTGCGCGGCGTGGCGGTGGACGCGGGGGTGCTGCTCGCGTCGCTCACCCAGGAGATGCGCGAGCGTGGGCTCCTGGACGTCGAAGGAACGGTGAAGCTGCTCGGTGACGCGCCCGTGGTGGCCGTGGACGCGCTGCCCTTGTCGGTGGTGACGCCCGAGTGGGCGCGCGCCGAGACGGCGCTGGAGCGGCGCTACCGGCTGAAGACGGGCATGGTGCTGTCGTGCGCGGGGCTGGCGGTGGGCATCGCCGCGCTGGCCTTCCTCGCGCAGCACCGCAAGTACCGCTTCCTGGAGCTGAAGAGCGACTTCGTGGCCACGGTGTCCCACGAGCTGCGCACGCCGCTGGCCTCCATCCGCCTGCTCGCGGAGACGCTCGAGTGGCGGCTGGCCGAGGGCGCCGAGGCGCGCGACTACCCGGGCCGCATCGTGCGCGAGGCGGACGGCCTGGGCTTCCTGGTGGAGAACCTGCTGTCCTTCAATCGCATCGACAAGGGCCGCTGGGTGGCGCGGCTGGAGCCGGTGCGCCTGGAGGAGCTGGTGGCGCTGATGCGCCGCGATTTGGAGGCCTGGTCCAAGGTCCCCGTGGAGCTGGAGGCGCACGTGGGCGAGCTGTCCCTGCGCGCCGACTCGCAGCTGTTGCGCCTGCTGCTCTCCAACCTCGCGCGCAACGCGTGCGCCTACAACACCCGGCAGCCGGTGCGCCTGCGCGTGGAGGCGCTGCCCGGCGGGCGCGTGCGCTTCTCCGACAACGGCGTGGGCATTCCGCCCCAGGACTGGGAGCGCGTCTTCGGCGAGTTCGTCCGCCTGCCGGGCCAGGGCCGCGAGGTGCCGGGCAGCGGCCTGGGCCTGGCGCTGTGCCGCCGCATCATGCGTCTTCACGGAGGCACCCTGCGCGTGGTGGCCTCCAGTCCCGAAGGCACCACCTTCGAGCTCTCGTTTCCTGCGACTGCGACGATATGAACCCCACCCAGCCCACCATCCTCCTCGTGGAGGACGACCCGAACCTGCGGCTCGCGCTGCGTGACAGCCTGGAGCACCAGGGCGGTTACGCCGTGGAGGAGGCCTCCACCGTGCGTGAGGCCCGCGAGCACCTCTCCCGGGGCGCCTTCCAGCTCATCCTCCTGGACGTGATGCTGCCGGACGGCGACGGCTACTCGCTGTGCCGCGCGCTGCGCGAGGAGGGCGTCGGCACGCCGGTGTTGATGCTCACCGCGCGCACGCTGGAGGACGACGTGGTGCGCGGCTTCGAGGCGGGCGCGCAGGACTACCTGGGCAAGCCCTACCGCCTGCGGGAGCTGCTCGCGCGAGTGGGCGCGCTGGTGCGCCGCTCGGGAGGCGCCGCGCCCGCGAAGCAGGTGCGCTTCGGCGGCTACCGGATGGACCTGGACCGCCGCAAGGTGGAGAACCCCGACGGCGCGAGCGTGGAGCTGACGCGCACGGAGTTCGACCTGCTGGCCTTCCTGGTGAAGGAGCGCGAGCGGGTGCTGCGCCGCGACGACATCCTGGACGCGGTGTGGGGGCGCGACGTCGTCGTGGACCCGCACACCGTGGACAACTTCGTCTCCAGCTTGAAGAAGAAGCTGGGGTGGAACAGCGCCTCGCGCTTCGCCATCCAGACGGTGCGCGGCGTGGGCTACCGCATGGAAATCGAGGCGCCCTGAGGCCCTTCAGCGCAGCGGGTTGTCGAGCACCTGTCGCTCCAGGGGTCCCAGGCCCGCGCGCTGCGCCTCCGGCATCCGCGTCCGGGCCGACTGGATGAGCGTCAGCGTCTCCGGCGCGTCCACGCGCAGCACCGCCTGGGTGAGGGCGCGCTGGGTGTCCCCCGTGTAGTCCAGCCACGCGTGGACCAGGGCCTCCGCGGCCACGCGGCGAACGGCGCCCTCCTCCTCGCGGTGCTTCACCTGCGGCGTCTTCCAGGCCCACGCGGAGCCGATGTCTCCCAGCGCCTGCGCGACGCGGCGGGCGACCTCCGGCTCGGGCCGGGCCGCGAGCGCCTCCGCCAGTCGCTGCGCCACCGTCAGCCTGCGGCAGGACCCCATGGCGCGCAGCACCGTGAGCCCCCGTGTGCCCGGCTCGCGAGACAGCGTGACGAGCAGCAGCGCGGCCTCGTCGGACTCCAGCTTCGCCAGCGCCGTCGCGGCCGCGCGGCGCGCGGGACGTCGGGTCTCCGGGCCCTCGAGCAGGTACCTCCACAAGGGCAACAGCCGCGCGTCCCGCAGCTCGCCGGTGGCTTCAATCATCCCCACTTGAAGGGCCAGCTTCGCGGAGTCGCGCTCGGGCTGGGGCGCCTGCCCCGTGTCGAACGCGAGCCGCTCCACCATGGGCCACAGCCCCTGGGGGCCGAGCTGGCGGAACAGCGGCGCGACGGCGGCGAGTGTCCCTCGCTTGCGTGCATCCCAGACGCCCACCTGGGCGACGGCCGCCTCCAGGCGCGTGAAGGCCTCGGGCGTCTGCTGACGCGCCTTCGCCACCTCCTCGCGCAGCGCGCCCAGGCCCTCCGTCTGCGCGAGGGCGGGCAGGGTGAGCAGCATCAACATCAACGACACGACGGCGCGCGGGCCGTGTGACAGCGCGGAGCTCATCGGCCGCCCTCCCACCACTTCACGGGGGACGGGACGCGCGCGCTGTTCGTCGCGCAATGCACCTCACCACCCCCCACGTGGTAGAGGTCCCAGGTGTCGGACCAGTGCACGCGGATGCCGTGCGGTGCCAGGGCCTGCTCCAGCTGCGCCTTGAACAGGTCCTTCCCGTCGATGACGGGGCCATGCGGGTCCGGCGCGATGACGAGCGAGCGGGACACCGACAGCAGATTGACCGTGCCGGGCTGCAGCGCCGACGCGCCGTTGGTCGTGCTCTGGAAGAGGAAGGGCACGCGGATGATCTCCGCGTCGGTGATTCCCGTCTCCTCGCGGAGCACGGCCAGCTGCTCCTCGATTTCGAGCGCGGCCATCGCGTTGGTGTCCATCACCCCGGCGTGGTCCAGCAGCGTCGACACCGTCATCTCCGCGGGCTGCTCCATCACCCAGTGCTTGCCCTCGAAGAGCTTCACCTCGCCATGCCCGCGCGCCTGTGCGTCCATCAGCATGCGTCGCGCGAGGGCGGGGTCGGCCACCAGGGCAATCCATCCGCGCGGTGAGTCCACCGGCAGGAAGCTGACCGTCTCATCGACGTGCGCCACGGCGAGCCAGGAGGTGTCCAGGTACACCACCGGCTGGACGGCCTGCGCGTCGAGCATCCGCGTGAAGCTCGGGTCCAACTGGAAGTCGGGCTCGGAGTCGGGGCCCCGGCCGCGCAGGAGCCGGCCCAGGGGATACTTCACGCCGTCCTTCTCGTAGGGCGGGATGACCTCCGTGTTGCCCATGGAGTTGAGCGTCTGCGATTCGGGCGACAGGCCCGACTGGTATTGCTGCACCGCCGCCTGGTCCCGGCCGCGCAGCCAGTAGACGATGCGTCCGGCCTCGCGCAGCGGCACCGGGCGCTCGTTCGAGTTGACGTTGGCCGAGCGCAGGTTGACCTGGATGACGTGCTGGCCGCCGCCCTCGGTGGGCAGCGCCATGTACGCGGGCTCGAAGTAGTCCTGGGCCCACAGGTCATCCACCGCGAACTCGGAGAAGAGCGTGGGCTCCCGCGAGCTGGCGAGCGCGCCGCCCAAATCCTCGCGGAACAGCGCCGACGCCTCGGTGTCCAGGCGCGACACGTAGACGTTGCGCACCGGCGTCAGGTGATGGAACAGCACCACGGGCGCCACGCGCATCATCACCGTGTCCCGGAACAGCTCCTGCGGCCGGTCCACGTGGTAGACGGTCAGCGTCACCTCCACGCGGCCATCCCACACCGCGGCGTCCCGGACGATGTCGTTCGCCTCGATGGCCAGGTCCACGCCCTCGCGCAAATCCCGGGCCGACAGCGGCAGCACGTTGGCGATGCGGAACGACAGGAACTCCCCGTCCATGCGCTTGAACAGGCGCACCTTGTCCGCGCCCGCGCCCGTCACGGACACGCTGCCCACCGCGTAGCTCGGCGCTCCGGGCCACGGCGCGACGCGCAGCCGCGCGAGGTCCTTCAAGTCCTCCTCGCCGTTGACCTCGGTGTCCTGCGCGTCGTTGCACCCGGCGAGCTGCTCGTCGCTGAGCTGGGTGAAGGACGGACTGAAGGGACACGCCTTCTGGTCGTCGTCGATGTTGGCCAGGAAGATGGCGCCACGCTCGGCGCTCCAGGTCTCCTCGCCGGCTTCGTCACGCTCGTCGACCACGCCGTCGCGGTTGACGTCCGCGAGCAGGTCCACGTGCGGCTCGAACGGCGCGGTGAGCCGGTCCGAGTTGCTGCCGGTGTCACCACCAGAATCGAAGAGGGCGGAGCACCCGCCGAGCATCACCAGCGAGAGCAGCCACCCCAGGGTCGCGGGGGTCTTCATCGTTGGTCTCCATACGAAAAGCATCGGGGGTCGGGTACAAGCAACGGTTGGTGCGAGCCGCAGGTGTTCAGGAGGCAAGGGATGTTTGACAGGGCGGGCGAGCAGGCATCTCGGAGCGCGGGCCGTAACCTCGCGCGTGCTCGTGGGTTCTCGGGGTCAGCCATGCGCCTCGCGTCCCTCGGTTTCCTGTCGGCCTTGCTGCTCTCATGTGCGAGCACTTCACACCCGGCGCGGAGTGAGGCGCCTGTCGAGGACTACGGGCCGGGCGCGGAGGTGCACCTGCTGCAGCGGTGGGCCTTCGGGCCGTCGGCGCGGGAGCTGGCGGAGGTGCGTCGCCTGGGCGTGCGCGGTTGGGTGGAGGCGCGGCTCGTGCGTCGGGACACGCCGATGTCGCCGGCGCTGGCCGGGAAGCTCCAGGCCCTGCCCACGCTGGAGCTGTCGATGTCCCAGCTGCTCGACGCGTACCCGAACCGGAAGGAGCGGGAGCAGGCGCTCCTGGATGGCCGCGAGCTGGAGCGCCCGGCGCGAATCGGTGAGGAGCTCTCCGCCGCCAAGCTGCTGCGCGCCGTCGAGGGGCCGAATCCGCTCGAGGAGGTGCTGGTGGACTTCTGGTTCAACCACTTCAACGTCTCCGCGGACAAGGGCGTGGTGCGGTGGATGGTGACGTCGTACGAGCGCGACGCCATCCGCCCGCATGTCTTCGGGCGCTTCCGGACGTTGCTCGGCGCCACGGCGCGCCACCCGGCGATGCTCGTCTATCTCGACAACTGGAGGAGCAAGCGTGACGGCATGCCGGAGCGAGGGCGCGCGCTGAGGGACGCGGAGGACGAGGGCGATGCGGAGCTGGACGCCGAGCCCAGGCCAGGGCTCAACGAGAACTACGCGCGCGAGCTGCTGGAGTTGCACACGCTGGGCGTGGAGGGTGGCTACTCTCAGACGGACGTGCGCGAGGTGGCGCGGTGCTTCACGGGCTGGAGCGTGAAGAAGCCGCGCGAGGCGCCCGAGTTCGTCTTCCGTCGTCGGGTGCATGACCCGGAGTCGAAGCGCGTGTTGGGGCAGGAGCTCGCGGCGGGTGGTGGGGAGGCGGATGGGGAGCGGGTGTTGGATGTGCTCGCGCGGCATCCGTCCACGGCGCGGCACCTGGCGACGAAGCTGGCGCGGCGCTTCGTGTCGGACTCGCCGCCGCCGGCGCTGGTGGACCGGTTGGCGAAGGTGTTCCTCGACACGGAAGGGGATTTGTCGTCGGTGTATCGCGCGCTGTTGGACGCGCCGGAGTTCTGGGCGCCCGAGGCGCGCGGGGCGAAGGTGAAGACACCCTTCGAGTTCGTGGTGTCCGCGCTGCGGGCGACGGGGGCGGAGGTGCAGGTTCATCCCAGGCTCGTGCGGTCGGTGGCGAAGATGGGGGAGCCCCTGTACCGGGCGCCGGCGCCCACGGGCTTCCCCGAGGTGGCGGCTCCGTGGGTGAACAGCGGCTCGTTGGTGGCGCGGCTGAACTTCGGGTTGGACCTGGTGTCCGGCAGGATGCCTGGGGCGCGCGTGGTGATGGAGACCGTCGCGTGGCCCACCGCGCCCACGGCGGAGGCGTGGCTGGAGGCGCTCGGGCTCGCGCTCCTGGGGAGCCCGCCGTCGGAGGAGACGAAGGCGACGGTGCTCGCCGCGCTCTCCCGCCGGAAGGAATCCGCGAGCGCCGAGGCGGAGCGAGGGCCCGTCGACGTGGCCCTCATCGCCGGACTGCTGCTGGGCTCACCGGAGTTCCAGCGGCAGTAGGGGCCGTCACTCCGGGGACGCACCGTCCTGGAACCTCTCTCCTCGGGGCTTGAAGGGTGAGGTGCCTCCCGCGACCTCGTTCCGGGGCGGAGGCGTGTTCGTGGGGCACTCGATGCCGGAGAGGTAGTCGAGCCCATGGAGGTCGTGGTCCTGCAGGAAGCGGCGGATGAGGTCGGCCATCTCCTCGGGACGCTCCATGAGGACCAGGTGGTCGGCTTCCCGGATGGTGGTGAACAGCGCGCCGGGAATCGTCGCGGCCAGGTTGCGCACGTGGCCGGGCGGCGTGAGCGGGTCGAACTCGCCGGTGAAGGCGAGGACGGGGCGCTTCAGGATGCGCAGGCTCGGGTCCCGGGCCTCGGCGATCAGCCGGTTCTGCACGTCGGCGTAGCGGAGCGCCTCGCGCGGCGTGACGGCATGGAAGGCCTTCTCCACCAGCACCCGCGTGGCCGCCGCTTCACGCACGTGATTGCGTGGGTCCTGGTTCATGGTCGCCTCGACCAGCCCCTGGACGAACGTGTCGAGCTCTCCCTCCAGAATCTGCTCCGCGCGGATGTCGATGCGCACGGCGGATTGGGTGGGGAGCTCCGTCGCCGCCCCCACGAGGATGAGGCGGTCGATGCTGTCCGGATAGCGGTGCGCGAACTCGTAGGCCGTCGACCCACCGTAGGAGATGCCGATGACGCTGATGCGCGGATGGCCCAGGTGCGTGCGCAGGTGCTCCAGACAATCCGCGAGGAAGTCGAAGCCGAACTCCGGCGCCAGGTCATCCGCCACGCCCGTGCCGGGCAGGTCCGCCATGATGAGCGTGCCGAGCGGATGCAACAGGTGCTCGAGCTTCGGCAGCGCGTACATGTCCTGGAAGGCGCCGCTGATGATGAGCAGCGGCGATTCGATGAGCGGCTTCTCGGGGCCTGGCACCACGCGGTAGGCGTAGCGCAGCCCCCGGAAGCTCACGAACTGCGTCTCGGACGTCGAGTCGCCCGCGAGCAGCGCCGCGAGCGCGTTGACCGTGCGGCAGCGCAGCACCTCCGCCCACCGGACCTCGCGCTCGAAGGCCGTCTCCAATGCACGGTGCAGCTGCGCCAACTGGATGGAGTTGCCTCCGACATCGAAGAAGTCGTCGTCGACGCCGACGTCGGGTTGCCCGAGCGCGTCCGCGAAGAGGCGGCGAATCTTCCGCGTCGAGTCCGTCGCTTCCACCACCGGTTGGATGCTGGAGGTGGCCTCGACCGCCGAGATGGAGACAGCAACTCCCGCCGCGTCCACGACGCGAATCGGCGCGAGGGAGATCTTCGCCAGCTCGACATGGCGCGCGGCGCCCTGGGCGACGATGCGGCGCACAGGGCGCGGACGGCCGTCCAACCTCGCGCGGAAGTGATGTCCCCCCGGCAGGAACCCCACCCAGCTGACGGTGTCCGACGCGGCGGCGGCGATGGCCAGCGACTCCAGCGCCTGCGCGGGCTCCATGATGGCGTGCCCTCGCGCCGCCGCCTGCCCTGTCACCTCCAGGTCCGCGGTGCGCTCATCGCGCCAGTAGCTCCAGCCGATGCTCTGGCAGACCGGCGCGTCCGCCGCGCCGCGGCTCTGTGCGTGGCACTGCTCGGCGAAGGCCTCGAGCGTGACGTTGCCCGCGGCATGCGCGCCCTGGAGCGCCCCTCCGACGGCGCCGACGACCGAGGAGAACAGGATGAGGCGACAGCCAGGGCGGTGCTTCGCCACGCGCCACAGACTCCATGCTCCCGCGAGCTTCGGGTCCAACGCGGCGGCCAGGTCTCCGGGTGCGAGCTGGAGCAGGGTCTTCTCCGCGTAGTGCCCCGCCAGGTGCAGCATCCTGTCGACCGGACGCGACCAGTGCGCCTCCGCGTGCTCGATGGCGGCTCGCACGGCGTCCGCATCCCCGACGTCGACGGCGCGATACAGCACCTCGCCTCGACTCCGCAGCGCCGCGAGGGCCGCGCGTGACACCTCGGGCAGGCCCGCCTCGGGCGTACGGCCGAGCAGCAGCACCCGGGCCTGCTGCCGGGTGACGAGCCACTCGGTGAGGACCCGACCCACGTGGCCCAACCCCCCGGTGATGACGAACAGGCTGCCCGGCTCGAAGCCGGGGACATCGATGAGCGAGCCCTCCGCGTGCGTGGGCACCATCCTCGCGACGTGGCGACCCTCCGCCCTCCAGGCGACGAGGGGCTCGACGCTGAGCGCATCGACCTCGGCCAGGATGCGGCGCGCGTTGCCCTCCGCATCTCCAGCGGGCAGGTCCACGTGGCTCGTGCGCAGCCAGGGAAGCTCGAGCTGCGCGGTCGCCAGCAGGCCGCGCAGGGGCGCGTGATGCACGGCCACCCGGTCGTCCTCACCGACGCGCAGGCTGTGGCTGGCGATGACCTTCAACAGCACCTGCTCGGGCCGCTGCGCATCGAGCGCACCGAGCAGCGGGACGAGCCAGCCACACGTCCGCAGGCAGGCCTCGCGCTGCGCCTCGAAGGATTCGGGGACGCCCATCGCGGTGGGCGCGGCGAGGTGGAGGATGTGGCGGGGCAGCAGCCCCTCCTCGCGCAGTTGCTTGAAGAGCTGGAGGTGGTGGACCGGGTTCTCCACATCCAGGCGATAGCGGCGCGGGCCCTCGCGGATGAGCCCGGGTGTCGACGCCGGCACGACGGTGACATGGGGCTGGTCGCGACGCTCCAGCTCCTGGCGGAGGGACTCGCCCAGCCGCGAATCATCCTCGATGAGGAGCGCCACGGAGGCCCGCTCCGCGCCATGCACGTCGACGTCCAGCGGCGCGGCGGGCCAGGTGGTCCGGTAGAACCACGCGGGCAGTCGCTCGTGGCTGTCCGCGCGAGGCCTCGCCGCCTCCAGCTTCGCCGCGTAGCGACTGGCGAGCTGCGTGCGCTGAATCTTGCCCAGGTCCGTCTTGGGAATGTCCGCGCGCTCGACGGGGACGAGGTGGTGGGGCTGGACGCCATGGTTCCTGGCCACCGCGGCGCGGATGCTTCGAAGAGCCTCCTGCTCGTTCGTGCCCGGCAGCAGGTGGAAGAAGAGCGCGAGCTGGTCCGTCGACGCTCCACTCACGCGGAGCGCACACGCCGCGGTGAACGAGCGGTCGATGAACGGCAGCTCCTCCACGGTGGCTTCAATCTCGTGGCCGAAGTGGTTGGCGCCGTTGATGATGATGGTGTCGCGTGAGCGGCCCGTCAGCGTCAGGCGCCCGTCGCGCAGGAAGGCGCGGTCACCCGTGCGGAACCAGCCATCCTGCGTGAAGGACTCGCGGTTGACGGCGTCGTTGTCGACATAGCCGCGCAGCACCGACGGCCCTTGAATCTGCAGGGCGCCAATCTCTCCCTCGGGCAGCACGTGGTCCTCGTCATCCACGATGCGCAGCCGCACGCCCGGGATGGGCGGCCCGAGCGCGACGACGGTGTCCTCGTCCGACGACGTGGAGAGGTTGAAGTCGGAGTGGTAGGTGACGCCCGACGAGGTCTCGGACATGCCCCAGGCCGGCCATATCGCGGAGTCGCGCAGGCCGTGGGGGGCCAGGGCCCGCAGGAACTCCCGCGCCGTCCTGGAGACGATGGCTTCTCCTCCGTTGACCAGGACGCGGATCCGGGAGAGGTCCCACCGCCGTGTCGACGGCTTGCGGCCCAGCTCGCCGACAATCAGGCCGAAGGCGAAGTGGGGCGCCCAGCTCAGCGTGGCGCCATGGCGCTCCATCCAGTCGAGCCAGCGCAGGGGCTCGCCGAGGATGAGCTGCGTGGGGACATGCACCTCCGCGCAGGAGGAGAGGATGTCGCGGGTGTGGACCATCGCCAGGCTGCCGCCGTGCTCCAGCGGCATCCAGTGGAAGGACACGTCCTGGGGACCCGTGTTCATCACCCGCGCGGTGCCGCGGGCCTCGGTGAGGAGGGCCTCGTGGCTCAGGGGCACCGTCTTGGGCGTGCCCGTGCTCCCCGAGGTGAACAGCAGCAGCGTGATGTCTTCGGGCGCCGCGTCCAGGTGTGGACTGGCCGGCTCATGGCGGACGAGCTCCTCGACGGTGGCCGTCTTCACCGAGTGGCCGTGACGCGTGGCGAACGCCTGGAGTGAGGCCTGTTGCGAGGCGTCGATGAGGAGGAGGGGCTCGCGGAGCGCCGTCCAGGCCGCCAGCAGCTTGCTCACGCCTGGAATCCCCTCGGCGTACTCGGCGGGAGTCGCGATGGGGGCGGGCACCAGGCCCGCGAGGATGCAGCCCCAGAACGCGGTGATGAAGTCGCGCGTCCCCGGCAGCTGGAACATCACCCGCTGTCCCGCTGTCAGCCCTGCGGCGCGCAGCCCGCCGGCGACTCGCAGGGACCTCGACAGCAGCTCGCGGTAGGTGTCGGTCCGCTCCACGCCCTCGGCCTCGACGTGAGTGATTCTCTGCTCCGGCGTCCGCGCCACCGCCGCGAGCAGGACGTCGGTCAAGGTCCGCTCCGCGCCCGACAGGGCAGGGCCGCCGTCGGAGAGGGCCGCGCGCGCCGAGTGTCCGGCAGTGCCCGCCGCGCTGGCAGGATGGTTGCTCCGGTCAACCCTGGGAGTGGAGTCCGGCGCGCGTCGCGGCCTCAAGGCTCCGGGCGTGGAGTCCACGTCGCCGACGGACACCTTGAAGTGTCCTGGGCCCAGCAAGGCATCGACGACGCGTTGGCAGGTGTTGACCAGGGGCTCGTCGAGCACCGCGAGGCCCAGGTCCTCCAGGTCGCTGGCCCGGCGCGAGGGCGGCAGCGCGTGGACGAGGACGACGTCGAGAGGTCCGAGCTGTCGAGGGCAGTGGGCGCGCAGGTGCTCGAGGACCGCTTGCTCGGTCAGGGGGCCACGCGTGGCCACGTGGACCCGGAATCCATCCTGGACCGTCCCTGAGTGGGCATTGCGCGGGGTGACGATGCAATCCGCGACGGTCCTCATCTTCAAGACAGCAGCGCGAACGACGGCCTGCGTTTCGGGGTCCTGGTTCGACGACTGCCGCATGAGCTCTCCCCCTCGAAGCGTTTGGAGGGGGGCATGGATAGGCAAGGCCTCCGGTATCGCCTACCGGTCCTGGCGTACGAGGCAGGTATCCGTGATTCCTTTCCAGACACGCGCCCCGTCGGAGATTCGACGCTCCGGAGGCAACGTCGGTGGCCATCTCAGCGTGCGCCCAGCTCCTTGAAGACGGCGCGCATCAGGTCGTCCTTGATGGTCTTCAGCTTCACCTGGTTCACGCGGGCTCCCGCGGACACCAGCGCGCGCACGGCGGCCTCGGCCTGGGGGGAATGCCTGTGACCCGCCAGGTACTTCAACGGCGCGGAGAGGCCGGGGCCTTTCTTGGGGTCGGGCCGCGCTCCATGCTCGAGGAGCAGGGGGACGCACTGCTGGCCCCGGAGGCTGTGCACGGCCTGGTCGAGCACGTACTTCGAATCATGTCCCGGGATGTTGGGGTTGACTCCATGTTCGAGCAGGACCTGGAGGACCTCGCAGTTCTTCTCGGTGAGCGCGAGGTGGAGGGGCCCGTTGACGCCCTTGCGCTGTTCCACCCGGATGCCAGCGGCCAGCATCCGCTGGACGAGGTCGGCGTTCCCCTTGAGGATGGCTTCGTCCATGGCGCCTTCGTCCGGGACGCCCGGAGGTGTGGCGGCCAGTACCAGGCGCGTCATCTCCGCGTGGTCGTGGTGGATGGCGAAGAAGAGCGGGGACGCGACGGACAGGTCCTCTGGAATCACGCTCGCGCCCCGGGCCAGCAAGGCCTTGGCGCCCGGGACATCACCGGCCTTCACCGCCGCGAGCAGCGCCGGGGCGTGCTGGTGGTCGATGTCGTGCTGGCGAAGCAGCTCCGCCTCCGTGTCGAAGCCGGGCTCGCGACGTCGCAGCTCCGCGAGCCCTTCCTCGAATTGCGTGCGCAGCTCCGGCGTGAGCTTCCAGCGACCCTGGTCGCTGACATGGAACCAGGTCCGAGCCGCGTTCCATCCGCCCAGGACGAGGAACCGCTCGCCCAGGCCCGGGCCCTCGACGGGCTTGTCCTTGCGTCGCCTCTCCTCTTCGCGGGCGCCCGTGCCACACCAGTGGTTGGAGGAGGAGGACTTGCTGAAGACCGCGGGCAGGGGCCCCGTGGAGGAGGGGCCCAGCAGCGTCTCCTCCACCGCGAGTGCCACCTGGGGCGGCGAGCTCATCGTCGCGTTCGTGGCGCGCGACTCGATGACCCGGACGACATGGATTTCACAGCCGACCAGTTGGGACGCGGGATATTTCCCCTCGAACGTCGTGGGGGCCTTCTCCAGAACGAACCCCTTGAAGGTCCGCGCGGGGACAGGCCCTCCCTGGCACCGCTTCGCGGCCCAGTCTTCATACGCCTCGGGGAGTCTGTCTGGGAGTGGCGAGGAGACGTTGTGGGCCATCAGCCACAGCCCCAGCGGTCCCGCCAGGAACATGTGGGAATGCAGGCGCGGGACGTAAGGGATGGGCATGATGGCATTCTAAGACAAAGCCACTCATGCACGCTGTCCCCGTCTGTCTTTCGCCAGGAGCCAGTCGCGGACCGCGAGGAATCGGGCAGTGGGCGCGGCGGCCTTGCGCCACGCCACCCAGAGGGTGCCCGAGGGACGGCGCGCGGCGCGGCGCGGTGCGTCGGGCGTGAGCTCCAGGACCCGGCCCTCGCGCAGTGCGGGCTGGACCAGGTAGTCGGGCAGCACCGCCAGCCCCACACCGGCCTCCGCCAGCGCGAGCATCTCGTCGAGGTTGGCGATGCGGCAGACCACCTGTTTCGGCAGGGGCTCCTTCGCGCCGAAGGCCGCGCGCCACCAGGGCAGCAGCATGGCCAGGTCCGAGTCGAAGGCGACGAAGCGATGCGCGGCGAAGTCGCGGGCGCTCCTCGGTGTGCCCCAGCGCTTGAGGTAGCCAGGTGAGGCCACTGCGACGAACTGTTCCTGAGCCACCGGGTGCAGCTCCAGTCCCGGAGCCTCCGGCAGCAAGCCGACGATGCCCAGGTCCAGCTCGCCGTCGAGGAGCCTGCGCGCGACGCGGCTGGGGACATCGAAGCGGACGTCCAGTCGCAGCTCGGGATGCGCCGCCAGGAGGGACGGCAGGCGCGGGCGCAGCCAGTAGCGGAAGAAGGGCCAGGGGCCGCCCAGCGCCACCTCGCCGCGCACCACGCGGTGGGTCTCGGAGGCTTCCTCCACCGCGGCGTCCAGCGCGGGCAGGTGCTCTCCCAGCCGAGCGACGAGCGCCGCTCCGGCGGGGGTGAGCCGGGCCCTTCTTCCCACGCGCTCGAACAGCGCGACGCCCGCGTGTCGCTCGAGCGCCTTGAGCTGCTGTCCCACGGCGGACGCGGTGATGCCCAGTCGCGCCGCGGCGGCGGCGTGGGTCCCCGCGCGGCTGACTTCCCACAGCGTCCAGAGGGCTTCGCGATTGCCAAGCATGGCTTGAGCTTATGTGAAGAAGCCCTCGGTTTTCTTGGCGGACCTCGGGGCGTATCCCTTCGTCCGTGGGGCCCCGCCTCGTGGGCCCGCGAGGGAGCCGTGTCATGGAAGAGATGCTGACCGCCGTGAAGGTCCTGTTGATTGTCACCAGCCATTCGCAGTTCGGGAACACGGGAGAGAAGACCGGCTTCTGGTTGGAGGAGCTGGCCGCGCCCTACGAGGCGTTCGTCGACGCGGGGGCGCAGGTGGACATCGCGTCGCCGGAGGGCGGGGCCGCGCCGGTGGACCCTCGCAGCGAGAAGGAGCAGACGGAGTCCACGCGGGCGTTCCTGTCGGATGCGCAGGCGAAGAAGAAGCTGGCGAACACGCTCAAGCTCGCGAAGGTGAAGGACACGTACGACGCGTACTTCGTCGTGGGTGGGCACGGCGTGATGTGGGACCTGTCGAAGCACGCGCCCACGCACAAGCTGTTGTCCGCGGGGTACGCGCGGGGCGCGGTGGTGGCGGCGGTCTGCCACGGGCCCGCGGCGCTGGTGGGGGTGAAGGGGCCGGACGGGCAGCCGCTGGTGAAGGGCAAGCGCGTGGCGGGCTTCAGCAACGCGGAGGAGAAGGCGGCGAAGTTCGACGCCATCGTCCCGTTCGCGCTGGAGACGCGGCTGAAGGAGCTGGGGGGCCGCTACGAGTCGGGCCCGTTGTGGGAGAGCTTCGTCGTGGCCGACGGCCGGCTCGTCACCGGGCAGAACCCGGCGTCGTCCGCCGCCACCGCGCGCGAGGTGCTCCACCAACTGCGCGAGAAGAAGCAGCCCTGACGCAGGTCCGTGGACTCGCTGGAGAAAGCGACGCGGAGTCAGCGAGTCCTCGATGTTCGATGCGGTCCGCTGTCCTGGAGGAGGAAGCCGCACGCAGCGGCGCCCGAGCCTGGGCCTGTCCGAAACCCTCGATGCGGCCCACCGTCCTGGGCGAGGCTGGAGATGCCGCGCGGAGCCGAGCCCTGAAACGATTCAGGGCCGCTCTGGCGGCAGGACGTGAGGGCTCGGAGGCGATCATGCGCCTCCCGCATGGTGTGCCGTCATGGAGGCAGAGGTGCGTGCCCGGGTGCTCGTAACTTCCGGACCGAACGGGTGTTGAATGGGCGGACCTCGCCGCCTCGCGAGGCCGACCACCCTGGAGCTCCGGCCGCATGTCTCAGTCCCTCTCTCGACGCCGCCTGCTGCACGCGCTGGGTCTGTCCGGAGTGGGGCTGCTGTTCACGCCAGGTCTCCTGCGTGGCGTCCAGGCGGCCACACCTCCTTCGCGGCGCACGCTGGTGACGGTGTTCCTCCGGGGCGGCGTGGACGGACTCTCGCTCGTCCCACCCGTCGAGGACGCGGCCTATCACCGTGCGCGCCCCTCGCTCGCGCTGAAGTCCTCGGGCGACGGCGCCGCGCTGTCCCTGTCCTCACCCTTCGGCTTGCACCCACGCCTGGAGCCCCTGCTCCCACTGTGGAAGGAAGGACAGCTCGCGGTGCTGCACGGCGTGGGCCTGCCCACCCCGGTCCGCTCGCACTTCGATGCACAGGACTTCGTGGAGTCCGGAACCCCGGGCCGCAAGTCGACGCCGGATGGCTGGCTCAATCGCGCGCTGGGCTCCGAGGCACAGGCTCACGCTGCGCCGCTGCGCGCGGTGGCACTCCAGTCCACGCTGCCCCGCGCGCTCTTCGGGGACGCGGGCGCGCTGGCCATGGGGCGACTGGAGGAGTTCCGGCTGCGCGTGGGCAATCGAGGAGCACAGGCCACGAGGGGCTTCGAGGCGCTCTATGCCGGCGCCGTGGACGACGCGCTGCGCACCACGGGGCAGGGCGCCTTCGAGGCCCTCTCGCACCTGGACGAAGAGCACCTCGCCCGGCTGCCGCCCACCTCCGGCGTCGAGTACCCCCGCGCGCCCCTGGGCCAGCGACTGGCGGACATCGCCCGGCTCATCAAGGGCGACGTGGGCCTGGAGGTCGCCGCCACGGAGATGGGCGGCTGGGACACCCACGCGGCGCAGGGCGCGGCGACAGGCACCTTCGCCAATCGCTGCGCGGAGCTGTCCGGCGCGCTGTCCGCCTTCGCGCGCGATCTGGGCCCACGGCTCGAACACGTGACGGTGGTGGTCCTGACGGAGTTCGGCCGCACCGTGCGCGAGAACGGCAGTCGAGGCACGGACCACGGCGTCGGGAGCGCGATGCTCGTGCTCGGTGGCGGCGTGCGCGGAGGCCGCGCGTACGGGCGCTTCGAGCCCCTGACCGCGGACCGGCTCCAGGACGGTCGGGACGTGCCCGCGTGGACCGATGTGCGAGCCCCGCTGTCCGAGGTCCTGCGCGCCTGTCGCCCTGGCGTGGACCTGACCCGGGTGTTCCCGGGGTACTCCCCCGGCACTCCGCTGGGCCTGTTCACATAGCGGGGTCCGGAATGGGGCAGACTGGGCGGGTCCATGGTCCGCCTCCGCCGCATGCTCACCATTCTCCTCTCCGTCTTCGCGGTCCTCTACGTCGCGCTGTGTGTCGCGGCCTTCGTCTTCCAGCGCTCACTGCTCTTCCCCGCGCCCAAGGCCTCCATTGCGCTCCCCGCGGCGGACGGCTTCAGCCAGCTGCCATTGAGCAAAGAGGCCTACGTGGACCTGCTCCAACTGCCAGGGCCCGAGGGCGCGCCGACGGTGGTGCACTTCCACGGCAACGGGGAGCAGCTCCTCGACCAGCTCGACCTGGGCCTGTTCCTCCAGTCGAACGGCCTGGGCTTCCTGGCCGTCGAGTACCCGGGCTACGGCGCCTCCCCCGGAGCCCCCTCCGAGCAGGGCATCTACGCGGCGGCGGAGGCCGCGCTCGCGATGCTGCGCACCCAAGGTGTCCCGCCGGAGCGCACGGTGCTCAGCGGCCGCAGCCTGGGCACGGGCGTGGCGGTGGAGATGGCGCGCCGGGGCCATGGCGCGCGCGTCATGCTGGTGGCGCCCTACACCTCCATCCCCGACATGGCGGCGACGATGCTGCCCTTCCTCCCCACCGCGCTGCTCGTGAGGGACCGCTTCGACACCCTGTCGAAGGCGCAGGGCCTCGACCTGCCGGTGCTCATCATCCACGGCGAGCAGGACACGCTCATCCCGGTGGAGATGGGGCGTCAGCTGGGCACGCGGTTCCCTCGCGCCACGGTGGTGACGGTGCCGGACGCGGGGCACAACGACGTGCTGGAGCGCTCGGGGCCGGACCGCGTGCGGCGCATGGCCGCGTTCGCGCTCGGCGGCGACTGAGGCTCCAGGACACGCTGTCGTCAGTGCACCTGCGACGCGGACTCCGTGTCGACGGAGACCTCGCGCATCAGCTCGGCGGTCTCCTCCGCGTCCAGACACTTCACCAGGTCCGCCTGCGCCACCATGCCGCACACGGTGTTGTCATCGTCGAGCACCACCATGCGCCGCACCTGGTTCTGCTCCATCAACGCCAGGCAATCCTCCAGGGTGGTGTCGCGGTACACGGTGGCCGCGGGCGCGCTCATCGCCGCCGTCACGTCCAGCATGTAGGGGTCCTTCCCCTTGGCGATGATGCGGCAGGTGATGTCCCGGTCCGTGATGATGCCCAGCGGCCGGTTGTCGGCGTCGATGACGGGCAGGGCTCCGCAATCACACTCGACCATCCATCGCGCCGCCTGTTCGATGCCCGTGTCGGGCAGACAGGTGACGGGATTGGCGGTCATGGCTTCTTCGACCTTCATGGCGTCCTCCCAGGGAGCGTGAATCTCCCCAGGAAGGTGCGCCTCGATGTCCCGAGCCGCGGCGGGCAACGGGGCGAGGGCCCGTCACGCGCCCGAGGACTTCAATCCCGGGGGAAGCGCTCCTCGTACTCGGCCTCCAGGCGGGCGTGGGTGGACCAGAAGCCGCGAGGCGTCTGTCCGCGCAGCCGGTCCTCGAGGATGCCCAGGTGCGTGTCCCAGCCGCTCGCGACGCTGACGCGGTCCTCGCGCGTGACGAGGCGACGGTGCGTGACGACGAGCAGCACGTCCGGGCCCCGAGCGCTCAGCTCGAAGGTGACCTCGGAGGGGGCGCCCGTCTGCTCGGCCCAGGTGTAGCTCAGCACGTGCGGCGGCTCGCAGCGGAGGACGCGCCCCGTGTGGCGATGGCCGTCGCGCATCACCTGGTAGCGCTGGGGCACCGGCTCGTGGGAGAGGTTGGAGTGCTGGAAGCGCAGCTCGACGCTTCCACCCTCGCGCAGCTCCATGTCCCCGCCGGCGAGCCACTTCCCCCGCAGCTCCGGGTCCGTGAGGAACGTCCACACGCGCTCCAGCGGGCCCGGCAGCACGCGCTCCAGGCGCACCGTCTGGGGCTCGGTGACGACGCCATGCTCAGCCATGGCGCGGGGCCTCCGCGGAGAGCTCGCGCGCCAGGGTGGTGAGCATGGTGGCCCAGCCCGCCTGCGTGCGGTCCGCGTACTCCGCCCACGTGTCGGACATGACGTGCGTCAACGTCAGCTCACATCCCGAGTCCTTCGGTCGGAAGTCCAGGGTGACGCGGCTGATGTTCTCCTCGCTCATCGTCTCCTCGCGGATGGCCCACGTGAAGACCAGTCGCTGGGGACGGGCTATCTCCAGATAGGTCCCGATGTGGTCGATGTCCTGGCCCTTCCTGCGCACCAGGAACGAGAAGCCTCCGCCCACGCGCGCGTCGAGGCGCAGGTGCAGCACCTCCTCGTCGCGCACGCTCGGGCCCCACATCCACCGGCCGAGCGTCTCGGGGCTCAGCCACGCGTCGAAGACGCGCTCGGCGCTGACGGCGAAGAAGCGGGTGAGTTGGACCTGGACCGTCTTCGAGGGGTTCACCGGGTGCGTCCTTTCTTGGGGGGAGGGGAAGGGGGCGTGGACGCCTCACCGCGCAGCAGGCTCTCCAGCATGTCGAGCCGCTCGCTCCAGAAGCGCTCGTAGTAGCGAATCCAGTCCTGCGCGTCCGACAGCGGCCGGGCGTTGAGCCGGCAGACGTGCGTGCGGCCCTTCACCTCGCGGTGCACCAGCCCCGCGCGCTCCAGCACCTTGATGTGCTTGGACGCCGCCGCCAGCGACATCTGGAAGGGGGCCGCCAGCTCTCCGACGCTGCGCTCGTGCACCGACAGGTTGCGCAGCATCGCCCGACGTGTCGGGTCCGACAGCGCATGGAACGTGTGGTCGAGCTGGCTCGCGTGTTGTTCAACCATGAGGTTGAATATAGAGTCGCGCGTGACACTGTCAACCCACGTGAGTCCCGGGGAGGCTGGTACGCTGGCGGGGCCTCTCGACCCCGGAGAAGACCCATGTCCCGAGCCCCCGCGCCCGTCATCGGCATCATCGGTGGCAGTGGCCTGTACCAGATGGATGGCCTGAAGGACGTCGCGTGGAGGAAGGTGTCGTCGCCCTTCGGCGAGCCCTCCGACGAGCTGTGCTTCGGCATGCTCGAGGGCACGCAAGTGGTGTTCCTCCCGCGCCATGGCCGAGGGCACCGCATCGCCCCGAGCGACATTGACTTCCGGGCGAACATCGACGCGCTCAAGCGCAGTGGGGTGACGGACCTGGTGTCGCTGTCCGCGGTGGGCAGCCTGCGCGAGGACCTGCCGCCGGGCACCTTCGTGGTGGTGGACCAGTTCGTGGACCGCACCTTCGCGCGGGAGAAGAGCTTCTTCGGCACGGGGCTGGTGGCGCACGTGTCCATGGCGAAGCCCACGTGCTCGCGCCTGGGCGACGCGGTGGTGGCCGCGTGCGACGCGCTGGGCGTGGCCGCGCACCGGGGCGGCACGTATCTGGCGATGGAGGGGCCGCAGTTCTCCTCGCTCGCGGAGAGCCGGCTGTACCGGGGGTGGGGCTGTGACGTCATCGGCATGACGAACATGCCGGAGGCCAAGCTCGCCCGTGAGGCGGAGCTCTGCTACGCGACGGTGGCCATGGTGACGGACTTCGACTGCTGGCACCCCGAGCACGACGCCGTCACCGTGGACCAGGTCGTCTCCGTGCTGGTGGGCAACGCGAGCAAGGCGCGCTCGCTGGTGAAGCAGGTGGTGCCGCTGCTCGGTGGACACGAGGGGCCCTGTCGGCAGGGGTGTCAGCGCGCGCTGGAGCACGCGCTCATCACCGCGCCCGAGGCCCGCGACGCGGCGATGGTGGCGAAGCTGTCCTCGGTGGCGGGAAGGGTGCTCGGGCGATGAAGGTCCACGGCAAGCCCACCCGCGCCGTCTGGCTGGAGCCGGATGCTTGCGCGGTGGGCATCATCGACCAGACGCGGCTGCCCCACGCCTTCGTCACCGCGCGGCTGGAGACGCTGGACGAGGCCGCGCACGCCATCCGCGCGATGCGGGTGCGGGGGGCTCCGCTCATCGGCGCGACGGCCGCCTACGGGGTCTGGCTGGCGTTGCGCGCGGACGCCTCCGACGCGGCGCTGACACGGGCGCTCGCGGTGCTGGGCGAGACGCGGCCCACCGCCGTCAACCTGCACTGGGCGCTGGAGGAGATGCGCCGCGTGTTGACGCCGCTGCGCCCTGTCGAGCGCGTGGAGGCGGCGAAGCGGCGCGCGGCGGAGCTGTGCGACGAGGACGTGGCCATCAACCGCGCGCTGGGGGAGCACGGCCTGAAGTTGTTGGAGGCCGCGTGGGAGAAGAAGGGGAGGAAGGGCCGGCTGGAGGTGCTCACCCACTGCAACGCGGGGTGGCTCGCGACGGTGGACTTCGGTACGGCGCTCTCGCCCATCTACCTGGCGCACGACGCGGGCCTGCCCGTGCATGTCTGGGTGGACGAGACGCGCCCTCGCAACCAGGGCTCGCAGTTGACGGCGTGGGAACTGGGGCAGCACGGCGTCCCGCACACCGTCATCGCCGACAACGTGGGCGGCCATCTCATGCAGCACGGCCAGGTGGACCTGTGCATCGTCGGCACGGACCGCACCACCGCGCAGGGTGACGTGGCGAACAAGATTGGCACCTACCTCAAGGCGCTCGCGGCGAAGGACAACGGCGTGCCCTTCTACGTGGCGCTGCCCTCGCCGACCATCGACTGGCGCCTGCGCGACGGCGTGCGGGAGATTCCCATCGAGCAGCGCGATGGCTCGGAGCTGAGCGACGTCACCGGCCGGCTCGCCTCGGGGGAGGTGGCCACGGTGCGGGTGACGCCGGAGGGCAGCCCCTCCGCCAACTACGCCTTCGACGTGACGCCGGCGCGGCTGGTGACGGCGCTCATCACCGAGCGGGGCGTGTGTCCGGCGAGCGAGGCGGGTCTGCGCTCGCTGTTCCCGGAGCGCGCGGAGGTGAGGCCGTGAAGGACTCGCAAGGCGTGTGTCCGGCGAGTGATGCAGGCCTGCGTTCGCTCTTCACGGAGCACGCGGAGGTGGGGCCGTGAAGGACTCGCAAGGCGTGTGTCCGGCGAGTGATGCAGGCCTGCGCTCGCTGTTCCCGGAGCGCGCGAGGGTGGACTCATGAAGGACGAGCGCGCGGTGCGCGAGACGATGATCGCCACCTGCCGGAAGATGAACGCGGCGGGGCTCAACCAGGGCACGAGCGGCAACCTGAGCGTGCGCGTGGACGGAGGCTTCCTCCTGACCCCCACCGGCATGGACTACGACGCGCTGGTGCCGGAGGACATGGTCCTCATGCGCATGGACGGAAGCCACGAGGGCCTCCGCCGCCCGTCGTCCGAGTGGCAGCTCCATCGCGACATCCTGGAGGCCCGCCCGGAGGTAGGCGCGGTGCTGCATGCGCACTCCATGTTCAGCACCACGCTGGCGTGCCTGCGACGCGGCATCCCCGCCTTCCACTACATGGTCTGCGCGGCGGGCGGCGTGGACGTGCGGTGCGCGCCGTACGCCACGTTCGGCACCGCGGAGCTGGCGCGGAACGTCCTGGACGCGCTGGAGGGTCGCAAGGCGTGCCTGATGGCGAACCACGGCATGCTCGCGCTGGGGCGGGACCTGCCCTCGGCCTTCAAGCTGGCGGTGGAGGTGGAGACGCTCGCGGCCATGTACTGGCGCGCGCTCCAGGTGGGCGAGCCCGTGCTGCTCGACGACGCGGAGATGGCGCGGGTGCTGGAGAAGTTCAAGACCTACGGCCAGCAGTCCGCGCCAGTGCTCACGCCGAGCGGAGCGTGAGCACCGTGACCTCGGGCGGGACGCCCAGGCGGAAGGGCAGCCAGTGTCCGGTGCCGCCAGACACGTAGAGCTGGTGGTCGCCCCGGCGGTAGCGGCCGAGCATGTACTGGAAGGCGAAGAAGAAGAACGGCACGCCGAAGAAGGCCACCTGGCCGCCGTGGGTGTGGCCCGCCAGCGTCAGCCGCGCCCCGCGCTCGGCGGCGTGGTCGAAGAAGTCCGGGTGGTGCGTGAGGCACAGCACGACCTCGTCGGGCGAGACACCCTGGAAGGCCTGCTCGGCGGACTGCTTCATGCGCGCGGCCTTCACGCGGTGGCTGCGGCCGGACATGGGGTAGTCCACGCCCACCACGCGCACGCGCTGACCGCCGTGCTCGAAGGTGTGGGACTCGTCCACGAGCAGCCGCACCGGGCCGCCACGTGACTGCGATTTCGCGTAGGCCCCGACGACCTCGTCCAGCCCGCGCCAGTGCTCGTGATTGCCGAGCACCGCGAGCATGCCGTGAGGCGCGCGGCACTCCTCCAGCGCGGCCATGGTGGCGTCGAGCTGGTCCAGGTCATCGATGAGGTCCCCCGTCATCACCTGGAGGTCCACCTTGGCCTCGTTCATCGCGGCCACGGTGTCGCGCAGGTACTGGGTGTCGATGAAGGTGCCCACGTGCACGTCGGTAATCTGGCCGATGCGGAACCCATCCAGCGCGGCGGGCAGGCCGGGCAGGCGCACCTCCACCGACTCCACCTTGAAGCCCATGGAGCCGCTGGCCAGGCCCGCCGTGCTCGTCCCCACCGCGAGCAGCGGCACCGCGCGCCCCGCGTTCGTCAGCAGGTTGCGCCGGCTCATCCGCGCGGACGTCAGCGACTCCAGGGCGCTGGCCTGCGTGGAGTGGGGGGCGGGCGTTCCGCTGGGGGCGGACACGGGGGCCGGGGCCTGGGTCGTCATGACGTCAGGGGAGGCCTTCGCCTGGGCGCGGCGGTCCAGCCACCGGCGCAGCAGGGCCAGGGGGCCGCCGACGAGGAAGATGATGATGGCGGAGATGGACCAGCCCGTGGCGAGGATGCGCAGCAGGGCGGGGACCTCGGCGTTGCGGCCGGCGATGGCCGGCACCAGCCAGACGGCCAGGGACAGCGCCGAGCCGCCGAGCAGCACCCACCGGCGCCACCCTCGCGCCATCGCGGGCCAGAACGACTTCAGGACGGTCCAGGCGACCACGTAGACCAGGAGGAGAAGCAACGGCCTGACCATCAACACGCTCCCAAGCGCACGAGAACCGCAGTCATAGCGCCGGGCCACATGCCCCGCCGCACGAAGTGGCTGAATGTAGGTGACACCCCTGTCACCGAGGCCCGCCTGGGCGCCAGGGCGTCCTCCCTACGTCCGTGCTGTCCGGGACATTCCCCAGGGGTGTGGGTTCAGCCCCGGGCGCTGGGGCTGGCCATGCGCAGGTGCGCGTGCAGCGTCTCGGTGCGCAGGTAGAGGAACTGGGCATCGCCGAAACCCAGCGCGTCGCCATCGGTGAGCAGCACGTCCTGCTCGGGCGTCAGCGCGGCGGTGTTGACCCAGGTCCCGTTCATCGAGCCCACGTCCCGGACCGAGCAGTCCCCCGCCGACGCGTGCCACTTGAGCGTGGCGTGGTGCTTGGACACGGACGGGTCCGGGACGATGAGCGTGCAGCCCTCCATCCGTCCCACGGTGAGCTCCTGCCCGTCCACGGCCGGACGCAGGAAGTGGACCTCCAGCGCGTCGAAGCCGCGCAGCATGACGAAGAGCCGGTCCACCAGCCGGGTGCGGTGGGCCATGCCCACGGTGCGCGCCTCGCCCAGCCGCATCGCCACCTGTTGGAAGACGGGCTCGGGCGGCTGTTGGACGAGGACCACGGGCCCGGAGGCGTCGAGGAAGGCTTCCAGGGTTGCCAGGGCGAACGGGCGCAGTTGCTTCACGGACGGCATGGTGGCTTGAACCTACCCCGAAGCCCCGTGTCCTGGCGCGCACCCGCACGTGCCCGAGGCCCGCCGTCCACCAGCGAACGCTCCCACGTGAGCACATGGAGCGCGTTGGGGCCGGGTTCTTCGGAAAGGTTTCATGGAGGCATGTGCGAGGCGCAATCCATGCGCAGTGATTGCGAGTGGCTGTAATCCCAGACTTGAGACGAGGCTGGAAACATTTCAGCTAGTGGCTATCAACGATGGAGAAGGCTCGACAGTCATTGCATATCCGCCCACGGAGCTCGGGTCGGTGGGCTCCATCACCAGGAGAAGCGCATGAAGGCACTGTCATTCGTGATGGTCGCGGCTGTTTCCGTCGGCGTGCTCGCGGGTTGTGGCGAGGGCTCCGCGCCGGAGGCGACGGCAGACGACAAGGGGCCCCGGTACGAGGCCACGCTGAACGATGGGAGGTCCGTGATTGTGCGGGACGCCTCGGGCGAGAGCAACGTGAGCGCCCAGGCCATCGAAGGTGAGCGCACCGTCACCCAGGCCGCGTGTTGGGTGACGTTGCAGTGGTGCAGCGAGCCGGGCACCGGCGACATCGTCTGCACCCAGAACGGCGGCTGCACGCCGGCGCAGTTCCTCTCCGCGTGCATCTCGCTCGCCGAGGACATCTGCGGAATCTGATACATCCGTGGAAGCTCAGCGTCAGCCCCAGGTGAGGGCTGACGCTGTTGCGTGCGTGGGCACATACGCTGGGCATGTCATGGCGGTGCGTGGCGCGGTGTGTCGTGAGATGAGGCTTTGCGCTCGCGGCGTGTCCTGTGACACTCGTGTGACACAGACATTTGTGTTCGCGCGAGGAGCGTCCAAGCCATGTGGAAGCGGATGAGGAAGCACGGCGGCTGGGTGTTGGCGGCGTCGTTGTTGGCGTTGAGCGGGTGCTCGGACTCGGACGATGACCTGCCGACGCCGGACGCCGGGGAGCAGCCCGACGCGGGGACACCGGACGCGGGCACACCGGACTCCGGCTCGGAGCTTCCGCCGCTGCAGGTGCCGGAGGGCTGCAACCCGTTGGCGTCCGAGCATGACTGTCTGTTGCCGTATCCCTCCGACTACTTCCTGAAGGAGGACGCGGCGCTGCCGTCGGGGCACCGGGTGACGCTGAGCGCGGCCGCGAAGCTCAAGACGCGGGATGGGACGCCGTTCGACTTCACGGACCTGCATCCGGCGGATGGGTATTCGCATGGCACGCAGATGCTGGCGCTGTTCCCGGGGGGCGTGGATGACACGGGGCTGCCCTCGGTGACGCGGCCCACGGCGGCGACGTCGGGGAGCACGGTGTTGCTGGAGGCGGAGGCCGGCACGGGCGTGCTGCACTTCGCGGAGCTGGACCCTCGCGCGGCGGCGGACGCGCGGCGGGCGCTGCTGGTGCGGCCGGCGGTGCGGCTGAAGGGTGGGACGCGCTACATCGTGGCGCTGCGCGGGCTGAAGGCGAAGGACGGCACGCCGGTGCCGGTGCCCGAGGGCTTCCGCCGCATCCGGGATGGCCAGACGGCGGGGGACGCGCTGCTGGCGCCGCTGGCGCAGCGCTACGAGGCGGACATCTTCCCGGCGTTGGAGACGGCGGGAGTGCCACGGGCGGAGCTGCAGCTCGCGTGGGACTTCACGACGGAGACAGAGCAGAACGTCACGCGGGACATGTTGGACGTGCGTCGGTTGGCGATGGAGGCGATGGAGGCCACGCCGCCGGTGGTGACGGTGACGGAGGTGACGAACGACGTGGACGCGAACATCGCGCGTCGCATCAAGGGGACGTTGAGGGTGCCGCTGTTCATGGAGACGGCGCAGCCCGGGGCGCTGCTGGCGCGGGATGCACAGGGGCGGGTGCGGCGCAATGGCGAGGCGGAGGTGCCCTTCACGCTGCAGGTTCCCCGGAGTGTCTGGGGGCAGGGCGTGGCGCCGGTGCGGCTGCTCCAGTACGGGCACGGCTTCTTCGGTGGGCAGGGGGAGGCGGACGGTTCGTTCGTGCGGCCGTTCGTGCAGGCGACGCGGATGGTGGTGGTGACGGTGGACTGGTGGGGCATGTCGCAGGCGGACGCGCCGGGGGTGGTGGGGGCGATGGCGCAGCAGCCGGGGCAGACGATGCGCTTCACGGACCGGGTGCATCAGGGGATGGTGAACCAGATGGCGGTGACGTACGCGGCGCGCACGACGCTCCGGGATGTGCCGGAGCTGAGCGACAACGGGGTGCTCGTGTACGAGCCGGGGCAGACGTACTTCTACGGCATCAGCCAGGGGCACATCCTGGGCGGGACGTACGTGGCGCTCTCGCCGCACCTCGAGCGCGCGGTGTTCAGCGTGGGTGGGGCGGACTTCTCGCTGATGATGTTCCGGGCGAAGCCCTTCGCGCCGTTCCTGCAGGCGATTGCGGCGGCGGTGCCGGACGCGTTGGACCAGCAGAAGTTCGCGGCGATGACGCAGACGGGGTTCGACCGCATCGACCCGTTGACGTACGCGCCGCACGTGTTGAAGACGCCGTATGAAGGCGGCCCCGCGTCGCGCAAGGTGTTGGTGCAGTACGGCCTGGGCGATGCGCAGGTGCCCAACGTGGCGACGGAGCTGCATGCGCGGGCGATGGGGCTGACGCAGCAGTTGCCGGCGACGTGGCGGGTGCCGGAGCTGCCGGCGGTGGAGGGCGTCCTCGACGGCGCGGCGCTGGTGCAGTTCGACTTCGGGTTGCCCTCGCCGTTGCCGGGCACGGTGGCGAACCTGCCGGCGGACGACAACCCGGTGCACGAGGGAGTGCGTCGCAACACGAAGGGCCGTGAGCAGGTGGACCTGTTCCTCAGGCCCGATGGCGATGTGGAGCCCACCTGCGGCGGCATCTGCCTGGGAGCGAACTGACGCGGTGGGATGAACGTGTAAGCCGTCGTTACAAGTTCATGGATGGCTCCGCGCCGGCTCGAAGAGCGTGAGCCGTGAGGCGTGTGGCTTGCAGTGGTGATGGCCCGCGCTCGTGAAGGGGCGCGGACCATCCAACCTGTGAGACTGCATGCATCGTCCGAGTGAAGCGTCGAGCAATACGGCCCCTGCCGTGAGGGAGCCGCGAAGAAAGGTAGGGAGTAGACAGCACGACCTGGAGGGTGAGACACCCGGGGTGGACCTCGAGCCCGCTCGGCCCGAAGTCCGTCGAGGCGATGGTGCTCGGGCTCGACAGGGAGGGCTCATGACGCGGTACTGGCTTTCGTTCGACTTGGGGCTCCGGGGTAACTACGACGACCTCTACCGGTGGTTGGCGAAGCTGGACGCGCGCGAGTGTGGTGACGGCATGGCGACCTTCACCACGGAGCTGACGCCCGCACAGCTCAAGCGGGCCCTCAAGCCCATCGTGGGGAAGAAGGGACGGGCCTACCTGATTGGCTCCGACAAGGAGGGGAAGTGGAGCGGCAAGTGGCTCTTCGGCAACCGGCGCCCCGCGCCGTGGGTCGGCTACGTCGAGCTCGCCGGTGAGGAACAGGACGACGCATGAAGGTCTGTGTCGATGCCTGCTTCCTGCTCGCGCTCTATGACCCGAGGGACGGTCTCCACGGCGTCGCCCAGGCGTTGTTCGAGAAGCTGTTCGACTCAGCGGCCCACGAGCTGGTGGTGCCCTGGCCCATCCTCTACGAGACGGTGTCGACGCGCATGGCTCGCAGGAGCGCGTCGATGGGGCTGCTGGATCGGGACTTGAAGCGCCTGCGGCAGCGCAACCTGCTGTCGATGTTGTTCGACCGGAAGATGCGCGAGCAGGCGCTCGCGGAGTGCTTCGAGGAGCTGACGAAGGAGGGTGGCTACCGCGCCCTGAGCCTGGTGGACCGGGTGGTGCGGTTGATGCTGCTCAGTCGGAGCAACCGGCTCCACGCCCTCGTCACCTTCAACCGGGGCGACTTCGAGGACGTGTGCCGGCAGCGGAAGATCCAGCTCATCGACCAGCAGGGCTGACGGGCTTTGGGGACCCACCGTGCTTCCACGGACGGCGGGCCCCAGGTGCCTCACCCCGCGGCGGTGCTCGGGTTCTTGATGAGGTGGTCGCCGTAGTCCTCACGGAGCTTCGTCTTGAGGAACTTCCCGGTGGACGTGCGCGGAATCTGCTCGATGAAGAGGTAGTCGTCCGGCAGCCAGAACTTGGCGAACTGCTTCGCCAGGTGCTCCGTCAGCGCCTCCTTGCTCGCCGCCTGTCCCGGCTTGAGCACCACCGCCGCCAGTGGGCGCTCGTCCCACCGCGCATGCCGCCCGGCGAACACCGCTGCCTCCAGCACCGCCGGGTGACTCATCAACGCGTTCTCCAGCGCCACCGACGAAATCCACTCCCCGCCCGACTTGATGACGTCCTTGCTCCGGTCGCAGATGCGCACATACCCATCCGCGTCCAACGTGACGACATCCCCCGTCTTGAACCAGCCATCCGCCGTGAACCGGTCCGCGCCCTCTCCGCCGTAGTACGAGCCCGCCACCCACGGCCCGCGCACCTCCAGCTCGCCCATCGTCGCGCCATCCCACGGCAGCGCCTTCCCGTCCTCCCCCATCACCCGCGTCTCCACGAACGGCAGCGCGAAGCCCTGCGAGCTCTGCGCTCCCAGCTGCGCCTTCGCGTCCGCGTGGCGAAGCTCCTGCTTCACCTTCGCCATCGTGCCCACCGGGTTCATCTCCGTCATGCCCCAGGCGTGCGTCACCTCCAGCCCGTGCCGCTGCCGGAAGCCGTCAATCATCGCCGGCGGCGCCGCCGAGCCTCCAATCAACATCGTCCGCATCGCGCTCAGGTCCCACTTCTTCGGGTCCTGGTCCAACAGCGCGAGGATGCCCAGCCAGATGGTCGGCACCCCACCCGCCACCGTCACCTTCTCCGTCGCCATCAGCTCCAGGAGCGACGGCGGGTCCAGGTGCGGCCCCGGCATCACCATCCGCGCCCCCGTGAGCAGCGCGTCGAACGGCAACCCCCACGCCGCCGCGTGGAACATGGGCACCACCGGCAACACCGAGTCCGCCTCGCCGATGCCCGTCAGGTCCTTCATGCAACACACCAACGTGTGCAACGTGATGGACCGATGGCTGAACAGCACCCCCTTGGGGTTGCCCGTCGTGCCCGACGTGTAGCAGAGCATCGCCGCGCTGTTCTCATCCAGCGTGGGGAAGTCGAACGTCTCCGGCTCCGCCGCGAGCAGCTTCTCGTAGTCCAGCGTCCCCTCCGGCGCCGGCCCCGCGTCCGGGATGACGATGACATGCCGGAGGCTCGGCACCTGCGCCGCGAACTTCTCGAACAGCGGCCACAGCGAGCGGTCCACCAGCACCACCGTGTCCTCCGCGTGGCGAGCGATGTAGGCCAAATCATTCGGATGCAGTCGCAGGTTGAGCGTGTGCACCACCGCGCCCATCGCCGGAATCCCGAAGTACGCCTCCAGGTGCCGGTAGTGGTTCCAGCTCAGCGTCGCCACGCGGTCGCCGGCCTTCACCCCCAGCCGCTTCAGCGCGTTCATCAACCGGCACGTGCGCTGGTAGAAGTCCGCGTACGTGTAGCGGTGCATCGACTTGTCCGGATTGCGGCTGACGATTTCGGAGCGCGGGTAGTACGTCCGCGCGCGCTCCAGGAAGTGCGTCAACGTCAGCGGGAAGTCCATCATGCGGCCTGGCAGCATCGGCACGTCCCTTCGAGGCGAGGGTGGGGCGCCGATGCTACCGGATGCGCGCTCGGGCCAGCGTCCCGCGTCACTCGCGGCCCGTGCGTTGTCGCGTTGCGTCAGCCGAAGAACACCTGGGCGACCTCGAAGAACTCCGTCGGGACGCGCTTGAGCTCCTTGGTGGCCGCGGACAGCTCCACGCTGACGATTTCGTTGCCCTTGAGCGCGGCCATCTTCCCGAACTCTCCCCGGGCGACCATGTCGCACGCGTGCACGCCGTAGCGCGTGGCCAGCACGCGGTCATGCGCGGTGGGCGCGCCGCCGCGCTGGATGTGGCCCAGCACGGACACGCGCGTCTCGAAGCCCGTGCGGCGTTCAATCTCCTGCGCGACGATGTTGCCCACGCCGCCCAGCCGGGGGCGGCCCGCCTCGTCCAGCGCGCCGCTCGTCACCAGCTGCTCGCCCTGGTCCGCGGAGAGCTTGATGCGCGTGCCCTCGGCCACCACGACGATGGAGAAGCTGCGTCCGCCGGCGTGACGGCTGCGGATGTGCTCGGCCACGCGCTCCAGGTCGGCGGGAATCTCCGGCACCAGGATGACGTCCGCGCCGCCGGCGATGCCCGCGTAGGTGGCGATCCATCCCACGTGCCGGCCCATCACCTCGCAGACGATGACGCGCTTGTGCGACTCGGCCGTCGAGTGCAGCCGGTCCACCGCCTCCGTGGCAATGGCCACCGCGGTGTCGAAGCCGAACGTGAAGTCCGTGCCGTTCAAGTCGTTGTCGATGGTCTTCGGCACGCCCACGATTCGCAGCCCCTCCTGGGACATGCGCGTGGCGGCGGACAGCGTGCCCTCGCCGCCGATGGCGATGACGGCGTGGATGCCGTTGCGCTCGATGGCGCGCTTCACCTTCTCCAGGCCGTTCTCCACCTTGAACGGGTTGACGCGCGAGGTGCCCAGGATGGTGCCGCCCCGGTGGAGGATGCCGGAGGTCGTCTCGCGGGTGAGGCGGAAGTGGTTGTCCTCGAGCAGGCCCTTCCACCCGTCGCGGAGGCCCATCATCTCGAAACCGTGGGCGGAGGCGCGGCGGACGAGGGCGCGGATGACGGCGTTGAGGCCGGGGCAGTCACCCCCGCCGGTAAGCACGGCGACTTTCATGAAGAATGTTTTATCGCGCCTTGCACCCGACGTGCTGATGAAGTTTGCCCGAGCGCTCTGCGACGGGAGGAGCGGCCCCTAGCCGAACACCGACGGCCGGCGGTGCGTCCACGGGTGCGCGGCCTCCAACTGCGACGCCAGCCGGAAGAGCGTGGCTTCATCCCCGAAGCGGGCGATGAACTGCACGCCCACCGGCAGCCCCTCGGGGCTCCAGTGGAGGGGCACGCTCATCGCCGGATTGCCCGCCATGTTGGCCATGGGGCAGTAGGGCGTGAAGCCCGCCGCGCGGAACAGGGGAGCGAGCGGCGCGTCGGGCGCGGACGCGAACGTGCCCAGCACGGGCGCGGGCTCGGTGACGGTGGGCAGCAGCCACACGTCCACGTCCTCGAAGTGCCGGGCGAAGACGCGGCCGAAGCGCAGGATTTCCATCTGCGCGTGCAGGTAGGCCGACAGGCCCTGGCTCAGCCCATGTTGATACAGCGCCCAGGTGAAGGGCTCGAAGTCCTCGGACGAGGGCGCGCGGCCCAGGCGGCGCGAGAGCCCCTCCACGGTGTTCACCACGCCACAGGCCCAGGCCGTCATGAAGTGCTGGCCGAGCGTGTCGTCGCCGGGAATCTGGAGGTTGCCCTCGAGGACGGAGTGGCCCAGGCCCTCGAGCCGCTTCGCGGTGGCGACGACGGCGCTGAGGCACTCGGGGTGGACGGGGGCGCCCACCGCGTTGCGCAGCGTCAGGCCGATGCGCAGCCGTCCCGGGGGCGCGCCGACCTCCAGTGCGTAGGGACGGGCCTTGGGCGGGGCGTGGTAGGGCGCGCCCAGGTCAGGCCCTTCCGTGGCGTCGAGCAGCGCCGCGCTGTCTCGCACCGTGCGGGTGAGGGCATGCTCGCCTATCAGCCAGTGGACACTGTCGGCCAGCTCCGGCCCGGTGGGGTTGCGGCCCCGGCTGGGCTTGAGGCCGAACAGGCCGCACGCGGACGCGGGGATTCGGATGGAGCCGCCGCCGTCGGAGGCGTGCGCGAAGGGCACCATGCCGCTGGCGACCGCCGCCGCCGCGCCGCCGCTGGAGCCTCCCGGCGTGCGCGTCACGTCCCACGGGTTGCGACACGGCCCGTGCAGCGAGCCCTCCGTCGTGGGGAGCAGGCCCAGCTCCGACGTGTTGGTCTTTCCCAGGACGACGAGCCCCGCGCGCAGGTAGCGCTTCACGAGCTCGCTGTCATGGCCCGGCACGAAGTCCTTCGCGAAGCGCGAGCCGAACGTGAGTGGATAGCCCTCCTGCGCGGCGAGCAGGTCCTTGAGGAGGAAGGGCACGCCGGTGAAGGGCCCTTCGGGCAGTGGAGTCTTCGCCCTGAGGCGCGCGGTCTCGAACTGCGTCTGCACGACGGCGTTGAGGCGCGGGTTGCAGCGCTCGATGCGGGAGATGGCCGCGTCCACGAGCTCCAGCGGAGTCACCTCCCGGCGCCGCACGAGGTCGGCCTGGGCGGTGGCGTCGAGGCTGATGAAGGGGTCCATGGGCGGGCACTCTACCCGTGCGTGCGCCACGCGCGGTATGACGCGTCGCGTTCGCGCGGTGTCGGCAATGACGGCAGTTGCTGCAACAGTCACGGACATGCCTCTGGGTGAACGGCTTCGTGACTCCCGGGTGGTGTTGAGGCGCCGGAGAACATGTTCGTGTGCGCGGCTCTTTTCGAGCGAGGAGCCTCCATGCACATCCGGGTCTTCGAGTCCGAGCAGGAAGCGGCCGCCGCGTGCGCCGCGCGCATCGCCGAGGCGGTGACGGCGCATCCTTCGTTGGTGTTGGGGTTGCCCACGGGGCGCACGCCGCTCAACGTGTACCGGGAGCTGGTGGCCCTGCAGGCCCGGCGGCGGCTGGACTGGTCGATGGCGCGGACGTTCAACCTGGAGGAGTGGGTGGGGTTGTCGCCGGAGGATGGGGGCAGCTTCCACGCGTACATGGAGCGGCACCTGTTCCGACATGTGAATCTGTCGAAGGAGCGCATCCACTTCCTCGACGGCGCGGTGTCGGACTGCGCCGAGGAGTGCGAGCGCTACGAGGCGGAGTTGATGGCGGAGGGTGGGCTGGGCCTGGTGTTGGTGGGCGTGGGCGCGGACGGGCACCTGGCGTTCAACGCGCCGTCGGACCACCTGCGCGCGCGCTGCCACCGGGCGAAGCTGAGCCGAGGGGCTCGCGAGGCGAACGCGATGTTCTTCGGCGATGACCCAAGCCGCGTGCCGCTGGAGGTGCTGACGCTGGGGATGGGGGCCATCATCCAGTCGCGCCGGGCGATGCTGCTGGCGTTCGGCGCGCAGAAGGCGGAGGCGGTGAAGGCGCTGGTGGAGGGGCCGCTGACGCCTTCGTGTCCCGCGTCGTTCCTGCAATTGCACCGCGATGTGGAGGTGTGGCTGGACGCGCCCGCCGCGAGCGCATTGGCGGGGCGCGTCCAGTAGGGCTTCAGCGCGAGCTGCTGGCGAGGCGCGGGGCGAGAATCTGGCGCAGCTTGCCGAGCAGCGTGAGGAACTCCACGCGGTCCTCCTGGCCGTGGGTGGCGTCCGCCGCGAGCGAGTGGATGCGCGAGAAGTTGCGCTCGTCGGTGGCGAGGGTGCCGCGCAGCAGGTCCGCGGTGCTGGCGACGGCCGCCGCGAAGCGCAGGTCATCCGAGGCGCGGTCCAGCGACCCCTTCACCTGTGCGCGGTTCAGCACGAAGCGCTGCTCGGCGGCCTCGGAGTCACCCGGCTTCTTGGCGCGCACGCGCACGGTGGCCACCGTGTCCCCCTCGCCCGTCAAATCCAGCTCATAGAGCGCCGTGACGGTGTGGCCCGCCCCCACCTCGCCCGCGTCGACGTCGTCCTTGCGGAAGTCCGCGTCGGCGATGGCGCGGTTCTCGTAGCCGAGCAGCCGGTACGCACGCACCGCCGTGCGGTCGAACTCCACCTGAATCTTCACGTCCTGGGCGATGACCTCCAGCGTGCCGCCCAGCTGGTCCCGGAACACGCGCTGCGCCTCGCGCTCCGAGTCGATGTAGTAGCAGTTGCCGTTGCCCTGGTTGGCCAGCCTCTCCATCAGCTCGTCACGGTAGTTGCCCATGCCGAAGCCAATCGTGGACAGGGTGACGCCCTCCTTCACGTACCGACGGATGCTGCCGAGCATCGTCTCCACCGTCTGGTTGCGGCCCAGGTTGGTGTCGCCGTCCGTCAGCACGATGACGCGCGAGACGCGCTGTGAGCCCGCCATCCGCACCGCCTGCTGGTAGGCGAGCTCCAGGCCGTCCCCCATGGCGGTGCCTCCACCCGCGGAGAGAGAGTCGATGGCGGCGTTGATGCGCTTGCGCTCCTTGGCGGGCGTCGGCTCGAGCACCGTGGACACGCCGCCGGCGTAGGTGGTGATGGCCACGGTGTCGTTGGGGTTGAGCCCCTCCACCGCGAGCTTCACCGACTTCTGCACGAGCGCCAGCCGGTCGGGCCCCTGCATGGAGCCGCTGGTGTCCACGAGGAAGACCAGGTGCGTGGGCTTGCGCTCGGCCTTGGCGACGTGGCGCCCCTGGAGGCTCACCTTGAGCAGGTGCTGGCGGTCCGCGAAGGGCGAGGGCGCGGCCTCCATCGCGACGTGGAACGGGCCCTGTCCGGGGGGCGGCGCGGGGATGGCGTAGCGGAAGTAGTTGACCCACTCCTCGACCCGCACGTTGGAGGGGTGGGGGAGCTGGTGCTCCGTCACGGAGCGGCGGAACTGGGTGTAGGAGGCGGTGTCCACGTCCACCGCGAAGGTGGAGAAGGCGTCCTCGCGCACGTCGGTGCGCGGATTGATGGCCTGGGGCGCGCCGCTGGGGGCCGGGGCCTGTGCGACGGGGACGCTGGCCCGCTGTCCGGTGTCGGAGTCGCCATACGCGTCGTTGTTGCCGAAGCTCTTCATGCTCTTGCGCCGGAGGTGCTCCGGGACCTCGGCGTAGGCTTCGTCATTCCCCGAGAGCGACGACGAGCTGGCGCCGAAGAGCTTGCGGATGTTGTCGCCGTACAGCGTGACGACGCCGCCGAGCAGCGCGAGCGTGACGAACAGCGTGGTGAGGATGCGGGTGAGTCGCTTGCTCATGAGGCCTCGGGGCGTGGCGGAAGAAGGCGCTGCGTGAAGGGACTCGTCTCATGGGCGCCCCACCGCGCGCGTCCGTCATCCGCCCGAGGTCGGTCATCGGGAGGAGGTCGGTCATCCGCCCGATGCCCTCGTGCGTGAGGAACCGGAGGCGGCGCGCCGTGGCCTGGGTGTCTTGGATTGGCGTCCCGGGTGATTCAGGTCCGTGACTCCCGCGCGGTCGTGAATGTCGAGGAGTGGACAGTTCAGGAAAGAGGGCTTGTTGACGGACTGCCAATAAGAGGGCATCCTTCGTGGCGAAGCAGTGACGAGTGGCCCCCCCATGCGCTCCTTCCCCTGGTCCTCGATTGCCGAGCAGGTCTCGCTCCTCGCGCGCTCGAGTGGAGTGACGACCGTGCGTGGGACGAGGGCTGTCGGGTGCGCTCGGCGAGGCGCCCGACGATGTTTCCTCCGCGCGTACTTCCGCCTCGCTGTCAGGGATGCCCGCTCCGGAGTCCGCCGTGGTGGCGGCGCTCAGGACGGGCCTGGCCTGCTTCCCACCGTGTCTTGGCGGCCGGGGAGCGGGAACACGCAGCGAAGGAGCGTTTCATGCGCGTCGTCAGGAAGTCACTCACAGGATGCAGTTTCGCCGTGTCATTCATTCGCACGTGGGTTGCCGTGGCGACGCTGGCGGTACCCGGCGTCGGCGCCGCGAATGACTTGTTGAAGAGCAGTCGAGGCGGTTCGGTGCAGTGGGACTTCTGCTACGGCAAGTCGGACAGCACGCTGTTGCCGGTGGACCCCCGCACGCTGGTGCAGCCCGGCATCAGCAATGGCAAGGCGGTGCACTTCAACGCCTATTGGAAGAACTGCCACGTCGACCCGGTGGCGGTGAAGGAGGCCGGCGCGGCGAAGACGTGCGGTGAGCTGCGCGCGCGCTTCGAGCACGGCGAGGGGCTGTTGACCAACGGCCACCCTGGCGCGGGCGCGCTGTTCACCGGCACCGACTACACCGCGACCGAGTCGGCGTTTGGCGTCGCCACCTTCTCCGCCGCCCAGTACAACCAGCTGTGGCGCATCTGGGGCTTTCCCTTTCGTCCCGACAACTTCGACACGCTGGTGTCCCAACGCTACGGCTCGGGGTTGAGTCCCAAGCGCAACCCCTACCCGCTGCCCGGGCAGTTCCCGAACCTCTCCGACGGCGGGAGCGGGCAGCTGCCGGAGATGCTCACGCAGCTGCGCAACCCGGATGGGAGCTGGAGCGGGCGCATCGGCGTCACCTGCCATGCCTGCCACAGCGGCGTGGTGGGGAAGCCCTCGGATGGCCCGGGGCTCGGGGTGCAGGTGGGAGGTGGCAGCAGCCTGGCGGACCTGGACCTGTTCCTGAGTGACTTGCTGCCGCTGGGATATCCGGCGTCGCTGGCCACGTTCCTGAACCTCAACCGCACCCGTGGCACGAACAACGCCAGCGACATCAACCTGGCCTTCCTGTTCCCGGACGAGAAGCTGCTGCGGCCCTCGGAGGTGATTGGGCTCATCAACTCCGGCTCCACCGCCGGCATGGACACGCCCGCATGGTGGAACATGGGGCACCGTCCGGTGAAGTTCGTGGACGGCGTCTTCCCGATGGATGCGCCGCGCGTGGACATGGTGTTCTACACGCCGTTCATCGGCCTGTTCGGAGCCGCTGGCGGGCCGGTGAGCGAGGCGGGGCAGGACTGGATGCGGGAGAACGGCCCCGCGCTCAATACCTGGGTGGACGCCCTCAAGTCCCCTGCGTATCCCTTGCCCATCAATCAGACGTTGGCGGAGCAGGGGGCGGTGCTGTTCCACACGCTCGACATGTGGGCGCCCTCGCGCAACAACACGGTGCCCCGTCCGCAGGGCAACGGCTCGTGCGCCAGCTGCCACGGCGCGTACGCGCCCCGGTACGTCAATGACCCGTCCTTCCTCGCGTCCCCGAAGCTGGAGGGCATGGCGAGCTACATCGTCCCGCTGAACATCATCGGCACGGACCCTGTCCGGGTGAACACCAACAACGCCGCGGTGCAGTCGGCGGGGGCGAAGAACTTCTTCGGCTACCCGACGACGGCGGGGACGGACCAGGACTGCGGCCCGCAGAACCAGCCGCACATCCGGGGCAACCGGCCGCTGGGCTATCTGGCGCCGCCGCTCTACGGTGTCTGGGCCACGGCGCCGTACTTCCACAACGGCTCGGTGCCGAACGTGTGGGAGGTGCTCAAGCCGTCGGACCGCAAGCCCATCTGGCGCCGGGTCTCCACGCCGCCGCGGTGGGACCAGCCGCTGGTGGTGATGGGGTTCGACACGGACCTGGACCGCGCGTTCGACTCGACGAAGCTGGGGTGGAAGTACGACACGATTGCGTGCAAGTGGCGCGGGCCGTTGAACCCGGCGGTGTCGCCGTACATCAACTGCCAGCCGGGGGATGAGTTCACCACGCCGCTGGCGCAGGAGCTGATGAACGTGCTGTTCAGCAACCTCATCGTCTCCTGGAACATCCTCTTCCCGCCCACGCGCACGCGGCAGCAGATCGAGGACCGGAAGATCTTCAACTCGAACGCCTTCGGTCAGGACAACGGCGGGCACGAGTTCAACTCCGTGCTCACCGACCCGGAGCGACTGGCGCTCATCGAGTACATGAAGACGCTGTAGCGAGGTCCCGTGGGTGTTTGGAATCGAGGCACGGGGTGGAATACTCCGTGCCTCGATTCTTGGAGCACTCACACATGCGCCCATCCCACGTCGTCCCCGTCCTCCTGCTCGCGCTCTCGACGCCTGCCTTCGCGGAGGACGTCACGTTCGAGTACACCGACGTGGAGAAGTGTCCGCGCGAGGCCGCCACCGAGGAGGAAGAGGGCAGCGACATGCCCCTGGACTGTCCGGCCCCCGGAGGCGAGTACACGCTGACGGAGTCCTACAGTGCCTACGATTACTTCCGGCGCATCACGTTGAAGGGCGACTCCCAGTTCTCCATCGAGCTGCGACCGAAGGCCGCGTGTCCCGTGGCCCGCTTCAGCAACAAGGTGGAGTGGCGCATGAAGGACGGAAAGCCCTTCGCGGTGATTCAGCGCGTGACGTGCTTCGCCCTCGACAAGGCGCAGTCCGGACCGGGCAAGAAGCTGGGGGAGTACCTGGTCGTGAGGGGACTCAAGGGCCACACGTCCGTCAGCGGTGAAGTGCCCACGAAGACGGCCGCCGCGAACACGAAGGCTCGCGCGCTCGCGGACTCGGCGATCCAGAAGCGCTGAGACGCCCCGGGGCGTGATGGTCGGTCATGGACGGAGCGGGTCCAAGCATCTCCGGCGACTCGTCAAAGGAAACTGAGAGGCATGACCAAGGGTGCGTCCCGGTGTTTCCGCGCAAGTGACAGAGAGTGCGATGGAGGGATGCTTGCGAAATGAGTCCGAGACGGGGGTAGGACTACCCCCGTGAATGGATTCTCAGTCGGCTTTGCAGGAGTGCTGGCACGATTGAGTGACGGGACGGCTGTCAGGCAACATGAGTCAGAGCAGTCATTGGTACCCTAGCCGTGAGTCCGTTCCACTCAAGGATTCGCGACATGTCCGTATGGTCCGATGCAGCCCAAACCCAGAACGGACGCTGGACTCACCTTCGTCTGCCGATTGTCTTCGAGGAATTCGTGATTTCTGCTTCGGTTCTAGATGTTTCATCACTGCGTGTAGCTGTTCTGGCACGCAAGCTCATGCCCTTCTGTGTGTTGGGGCTTCTCTGGGTGTCACCCGAAAGCCATGCTGCTTGTACGAACGGAGTACGTGCCTCCTGCGAGATTGTGGGCGAGGAGTGCCCGGGGGAGAGGGTCTGCGTCGGAGGCACCTGGAGTGAATGCGAGGCTCGGGTGTGCAACCCGATCGAGATCTTGCCCACGCTGAAGTCGGTGGGATTGGGGACCGACAACGAGATCTATGCCTATCGCCTGGGTTCTGGTCCGCTGCGTCAGTTTGTTCTGTCTCGCGTCTTCTCCCTCGTGGCCTACGTGAACCCCGGCCCGGCAGTGGACACCCTGAGGATGTCGGGCACCGTCGCTGTCACATGTGATCTCGATGGCGTGGAGACGATCTTCACCACCTCGTTCCATCAGGACCAGAGTGGTAATGGCACCACGGCGGGCCTTTCCTTCAGTCGGACATTCGATACCTCCACCGCACTCTGTCCCACGGGCTATCACCGCGTCGCGGTGAACTACGAGGCCAGAACCACTGTCATTCTCTCGAATGGGGGAGGGACGTTCTCAACGTATCCTGGGAGGGCGGAGTACTTGCGGCTGCTCAAGTTCATGACCTGGAACATCCACCACGGCGTGGGACTGGATGAGAACCTGAATCTGCAGCGCATCACCAATACGCTGCTGGCCTCGGGTGCCCACTTCGCGGGGTTCCAGGATGTGGACCGCCATTGGTCGCCACGTAGCGAGTGTCAGGACCAACCCGCCTTGTTGCAGCAGCAGACCGGATGGTTCATGCGCTACAGCGCGAGTCTCGATACCCATGCTCAGCACTGCAATGCGCTCTACCGCAGACAGTACGGCAATCTCTTGCTCAGTCGCTATCCGATCCTGTCGGATAGTATTGGGTACCTCTATCAGGCAGACGACTACGAACGCCGCAGTGTGCTCGGAGCCGAGGTGTCTATCGGTGGCACGCGGTTCACCATCTTCTCATCCCACCTCCAGCATGGCGCAGGTTCTATGCCAGAGACGATTCGTGCCTTCCAGGCACATACATTGACGGCATTCATCAATGATTACGGTGGAACAGGCCCCAAGATCCTGATGGCCGACCTCAACGATTTCGAGAATGCCTCTTCGTTGAGTTCCGTGCGGAATACGATGCAGGATACGTGGTTCGCCGCGGGTAACCCTTCTGCTGTGCGCATCGACTACATCTTCACGACTCATAATCTTCCCGTGGCGCGTGCCATCAAGGTGCTGTCGAATGCCTCCGACCATGACGCCGTGATGAGCTGGGTGAGCTTGGATCCCTCGAGCACTCTGTAGGCCTCGGAGGGACGATGACCTTCCTGCATGGGGCTGAATTCCAGTAGGTTGGGTCGCTCTGTGGATCGCCTGGGCGGAGTATGACGCCGCCCGGGCAGCTGACATCGCTGCGTTGGGACCTCCTGACGACATCCTCCTCTAATCGGATGAGGACTTGGGCAAGGAGGTCATCCGGATCCTTTGGAACTTACTGAGGTCACTCGCCCCCGCTGGCTGACCTCCGCATCGGCGCCGCGGCCGGGAAGGGTTGTTCCCGTGCCGCGACGCTCAGTCGGAGTGTCTTGCTCCACCGCGCGCCGGGCTCCTGTACGGCAGCACGAACAGGTACAGGCCGGTGAGCAGGAGCAGGAGGAGCGGAGGCAGCGCCAGATACGCGACCCAGACAGGCGGCGCTTCCTGTCCCATGACGACGATGTTGGCGATGACCGCCACCGTGAAGGCCACGGACAGCCATCGGTGGGTCTGACGGATTCCTCGGTTCCAGCTCATGGGACGCTCCTGGGATGAGTGGCCACTGTGGAGTCTCGTGCGGGCGATTGCTTCTCGAATCCTGCTCAGTCGGCCTGCGCTACGTTCCGGCGGATAGGGTGAAACCCGAGAAGCGACTCAAGGGCCACGCGTCCGTCAGCGGTGAGGTGCCCACGAAGACGGCGGCCGCGAACACGAAGGCTCGCGCGCTCGCGGACTCGGCGCTCCAGAAGCGCTGAGCCTTCTCCTCCACCGGACAGCCTGCATGAGCATGTCCGGCGCCATTGCGCTCGGGGTAACTCGTCGCCGTGCGGTCTGCCCCGCAGGAGGCGCACGCTTCCTCGGCTCCAATGACCCCGGAGTCGAGGTCGTTCGTCGAGGAGCCGGGGCAGGTGCGGCCCCATCCGTCGGCAAGCCATCGCTCGAGGTCTGCGAGCTTTGGGGGCCCGTGAGGCGTGACGCTTCGCATGGAAGGCTTGCCTCCAGGATGGCTTTGCCTTCGAACACGAAGGGTGACTCACGCCCGGGGCCATCGCTGCTGACAACGGCGGGGGCGGACTTGGGGTTATCGAATCATGCGTGACGGGAAGGGCCTTCTGTCGAGGTGTGTGGAAGCGGTGTGTGCGGTGGTGCTGTTGGAGGCTTGTGGTGCCGAGCTCGACGCTCCGCCCGCCGAGGTGCCACGCGGGAACGTCGGCTGGGAGATGGCCGCGGAGTCCGTGCCGACGCCTCTGCTGGCGACCGACCGCTATGCGGATGCCGTGGCGCCCACCACCACGGTGGGCGTGCTCCAGCCGGGGCTGGCATTGGGTGCGCCGGATGAGCGAGGCGCGGTGGTCCTGGGCCTGCTCGGCGGGGCCCTGGTGCTTGACATGGGCGCGGATGAAGCTGGCACGGGCGACTTGAAGGTCCACTATCGGGGCCTGGTTGTCTCCGTCCTGACGTGGGTGGACTTCTTGCGGTCGGACGGGAGCGTCATTGCCTCGGGACCCTTGACGCTGGTGGACCTGGAGGCGGGGGTGCACACGGCGCTCGTTCCGTACTTGAGAGAGCGCGACCCCTATCGCTATGTCCGGCTGAACGGAGGGCTCGCGCTCTATCAGGTGGACGCGGTGGAGTCCTCGGGTCTGGAGGTGGGGGAATGCGGAGACGGCAGGGTGGATGGTGACGAGAATTGTGATGACGGAGACATTGAGCCGGGTGACGGCTGCGGAGTGGATTGCAGGTGGGAGCGGGGCTACACCTGCGACGGAGAGCCTAGTCACTGCGAGGACATCAACGAGTGTCTGGACCCCTCCGACAATGACTGTTCATGGCCCCGGCGGTGCGTGAACAATCCAGGTGGCTACACCTGCGAGGATGAGGAGCCCTGCCCTCCACCGAATCAGGTCTGTGAGAATGTCTGCACCGACGTGGAGAGCGACGAACAGAACTGCGGCCGCTGTGGTCAGAACTGCCGTGTGGGGGAGATCTGCCAGTTCGGCCAATGCAGGACCGGCCTCGTTCCGGACTCCATCGTGAAGTGAGTCGACCTGCGGTCTGCTCGCGGGCCCGGTCGGTCGCGTCGGCCCTGGTTCAATCGGCGCGGTGCCGAGCGCCGCGCCCCTTGGCGGTGTATGGCAATACGAACAGATACAGACCGGTGAGCAGCAGGAAGAGGAGAGGAGGCAGCGCGAGATAGGCGACCCACGCGGGTGGGGCCTCCTGGCCCCATGACGATGATGTTGGCGATGACGGCCACCGTGAATGCCACGGACAGCCATCGATGGGTCTGTCGGATTCCCGCACTCCAGTTCATGGGTCGCTCCCTAGATGAAGGCTCACTGTCAAGGAGGGGCGGGCTCCCGTGGTCGATGCGTTCGGCAATGCGTGGAGCGGCTGTGTCCCGCGCTCGCGGGGACATCGCGTCGACGGAGTCGGCGGTGGGCCTGAAGATGCCCGCCGAGCTCGCGAAGCTGTTCGAGACGTATGCCGGCGGCTCCCCCGAACGGAGCTTCTACGAGAGTCAGGAGCACACCATCGAGGTGTCGATCGGCTTCTTCAGCAGAGGGGGAGACGCGATGCGCTGGCGACGGTCCACCAGCGAATCCGGAAGCATCAGCCCACCTACCCGGCGGACGTGTTCCCGTTCCCCCATGACAACGGCCACGCCAACCTGCTCTGCGTGAAGGTCAAGACGGGGGAGGTGGTGTCCTGGGTTCACGAAGACGGCCGCCGCGAACACGAAGGCTCGCGGACTCGGCCCTCCAGGCTCGCTGAGTCCCGCGTGGACTCGGACGTGGCCTGACCCGAGGCATTGGGAGGAGGGGCGCTCGTGGACGCGCATCTCTTGCGTTCTTGCCTGCCTCCGAGCGGCCCTGCCTGGGACGTACTGTCTTCATCCCAGGCCCGGCGCACCGATAGGGGCGCGTGCGTGCCTCGGGGCGGCCTGGGTCTGCGCCGTGTGCTATCGTCGGGCCTCAATTCCAGCACTCGCTCAACGGAAGAGGCGATTCCCTCATGTGCTACAGCGGCTGTCCGTTCGAACCCGGAGAATTCTCCGAAGGTCTCATCCGGAACGAAGGCTATCCCGTGCTGGAGTTGTGCGCGAAGTGCCGGAAGATGCTGCCCAAGGCGCGCGGCTACTGTTCGGGTTGTGGTGAGGCCATCGAGTCATCCACGGAAGAGGGTGGGACGCTGGTGAAGTGTTGTAGCGCCGAGATGATGCGAAAGGTCCGAGAAGGGAACCTCTTCTCTCAGACGTGGAATGCCGAGCCGATGAAAGGCTCGACGCTCGGGGCGTATGTCAACATGAGCATCCAGTTGGCCAGGCTGTCGCACAAGCACGACATCGGCTTGATGTTGTATCTGGGCGAGAGCCTGACGCTGGTGAAGCGCTGCATGGGGTGGTTCGTGAACGAGCGCCTGCAGGAGACGGGCGTCCTGCGCAAGCTGCCCGGCGTGAAGGTGACCGGCTCGCTCACGACCGGCGGGGAGAGCGCCATGCCCTCCATGTCCTGGCAGGATTACTTCGCCCGGAAGCTGGCGAAGGGCGTCGAGCTGGCCAGGGCCTGGAACCCCTCCGGGCCGCCGAACCTGACGGTAGGGATTGCGGACTATGGCGTCAGTGGCGGGAGCTTCAAGGCGCTCTGCAAGTACCTGAGCACCCGCACCTTCCCGGACGTGGAGAAGTTCCAGGTCGTGATGTTCTGTGCCGCGTCCTCACGGGAGAAGCTCCTGACCGCCGTCCAGGACTACAACAACCAGGGCAAGTTCGCCGAGGCCCTGGTCCTTCCCTTCGAGGACTTCCTGCCGAACCCCAAGCTCGGAGGAGACACCCCGAAGAATTTCCAGGGGCGCGGCTCCATCAAGCGCGCATGGGATGACTTTGGCGAGAAGCGCCGGTACCGCGACCTCGAGGACTCGGGAGTCGTCTCCCAGGAGGATGCCTACTTCGAGCGGATGAAGACGGAGATCCACGACCTGCTGAGGTCGGGCAACTTCGACCGCGGATGAGGGCCGTAGCGGACCGGCTCCCTCGGTTCGCGCGGCTCAGCCCTGGTGCGTGCTGGGCGTCACAGCGGGCTTCGCCTGCGTCGCGCGGGTCGAGGCCTTCGCGGGCGCGCTCCGTGGCTTCGCCGGAGGCTTGGGCTTCACCGCGACAGGCTTCGCCACGGGCGGCTTCGCTCGAGCCACCGCGGCCCCCGTCTTCTCGGCCGCCGAGGGGCGCGCGGGTTCCACCTTCGTCGCCGCGGGCTGGGGCCGCACGGGCGCGACGGCTGCCTTGCGCGCCCCCGTCTGCGCCGGCCTCACCGCCGGAGCCGGCTTCACCACCACCGCGGCGCGCACCGGCGTCTCCACCGCCACCACCGGCACGGGCCGCGCGCGCGCCGCCACCACGGGACGCGCAGGCGGCTGTGGCCGCGTCCGTGCCCACGCCGTGAGCACCTTCGGCACGTAGTACTCCGTCTCCCCGTTCCTCGGCACGCGCCCGTTCACCGCACCGGGCCCCGCGTTGTACGCGGCCACCGCGAGCCGCACGTCACGGAAGCGCCGCAGCTGCTCGGCCAGATACCGCGCGCTCCCATCCAGCGCCGGCTCCGGGTCGAACGGGTCCTCCACGCCGAGCATCTTCGCCGTCGTCGGCATCAACTGCCCCGGCCCCATCGCACCCGCCGGGGAGATGCGGTGCACCCGCCCCTCCGACTCCACCAGCACCAGCGCGTGCAACAACCCCTCGGGCAGCCCGTGCCGCCGCTCCGCCCGCGCGATGAGCGGCTCCAGCGGCTCGTGCCCATCCCACAGACACGAGGGCCGATGCGCCGCATACGAGCGCAGCGCGTTCACCTTCATCTCCACGAACGAGGGCGACAGGGGCGAGATGTGCGTGTCCCCCAGCCACGCGACGGCCGTGTTGATGAGCACCAACGGCGTCACCGCCGCCAGCCCCACCCACGCCCACCACGGAATGCTGAAGCCACCCAGGGCCCGCTTGCGTCCCACCTCCCCACCCTTAAGGGCGCTTTCCCCCTCCGTCCAACTTCCGGCGCCCTCCGCGTTCACCCGGCGGCACCCTCAGTCCATCCAAGACCAACGTGGTGAGCGCGTCCGGCAGCTCCAGCGGGTTGCCGATGTCCTCCTCGCTCAACACCGCGAGGAGCAGCCGCTCCACCGCCCCCACCACCGCGAGCCCGCTCACCGCCGGACGGATGGGCCGCAAGAGCCCGTGCGTGTGCGCCTTCTGGGTGATGTCCACCGCGTGCCGGGATACCTCACCCGACAGCTGCGCCACCTTCGTGCGCGCCCCCACCGCGGGCCCCCGGCTCTCCTGCAGGTACAGCCGCACCACCCTCGGGTACTGCAAGAGCGCGCTGGCGATGACCGCCGCCATTGCCCGGTACGCCTCGAACATCGCCTCCACGCCGCGAGCCCCCGCGAGCGCCCGGCCACACGCCTCCAGCCCCGACAACAGCTCCGCGCGCACGGGCGCCAGGAGCGCCTCCACCAACGCCGGCTTGTCGGCGAAGTACCGGTAGAACGTTCCCTTGGCCACCCCCGCCGCCTGGGTGATGTCGTCGATGGTGACCGCGTCCAGCCCCCGCTCCACGAAGAGCGTCAGCGCCGCGTCCTCCAGCACCTTCGTCCGCTCCCGCCGCGCCGTCTCCCGCACGCCCCCAGGACGCCCCGGACGCTTGTCCGCCTCCCTGGCCCCTCGCTTCGGACTCACCATCGTGCGCTCCGACGCATCGCGTGATACATAAAGAGTGACCAAATAGTCATGATATCGAGGGCGGGGCGTCGGCCGGGCGCTCCGTGGGAGAGCGACGATGATTGGCATCCCTCTGGGCTGGGCGTACTCCAATTTCGGCGAATGGGCGCTGCACAAGTACGTGCTGCATGGCCTGGGGCGCCGCCGCGGGAGCTTCTGGGGCTTCCACTGGCACGAGCACCACCAGGCCTCGCGCCGGCACGACATGCTGGACGACCAGTACCTGCGCTCCTTGTGGACGTGGTCCGCGCAGACGAAGGAGCTCTTGGGGTTGGCGGTGCTGGCGCTCGCGCACGCGCCCCTGTTGCCGGTGGCGCCGTTCTTCGTGGGCACCGTCTGGGCCAGCGCGGTCAACTACTACCGCGTCCACCGCCGCGCCCACCTGGACCCGAAGTGGGCCCGGGAGCACCTGCCGTGGCACTGCGACCACCACCTGGGCACGGACCAGAACGCAAACTGGTGCGTCACCCATCCGTTCTTCGACAACGTCCTGGGCACCCGCCGCGAGTACCTCGGCGTGCAGCCCGTGCACGCGGGAGAGCGCCGTTCCGTGGCCTCCCCCGCGCACCCGTGAGGCGGACCTAGAACACCAGGTCGAAGTAGTTCGCCTTGGCGCGCACGCCCGCGCACGCCTCCAGCCTGGCGGACCAATCGCGCGTGGGCAGCGAGCCGCGCGCGTTGAAGACCAGCTGCAGCGAGTCCTCGCGCGCCATGTCCAACAGGTTCACGGCGCCGCTGCCCGTCAGCCGGATGGACTGCGTGGGCGTGGTGCTGGCGCGGCGGTACTCACCGATGAGGATGCTCTCGGTGGTGCCCGGCTTCACCACGGACACGCTGGCGCGTTCGATTCCGCTCAGGTCCGTGCTGGACGTCACCTCGAAGCCGCGCAGCCGCAGCTCCGTCTCCACGTCGGTGTCCTCGGGGAGCACGTCGTCGAAGTCGCCCAGCGGGAAGTCGAGCGTGTACTCGATGTCGGCGGAGCCGGGGAAGGCGGCGGGGAAGTCCACGTTCGGCTCGGCCTTGCAGATCTCCTCGGCCTCCGCCTCGATGAAGAACAATGAGTCGCAGCCGGTGGCGACGAGCGCGCAGGTGGAGAGCACCAGGGCGCGGAAGGAAGTCGTTCGCATGGTGGGGGCTCCTGGCCTTAGAAGAAGTAGAAGAGGAACCCCACCTTGACGGAGGGGATGGTGGCGCGAACGGTGAGGTTGCGGGCGGTGATGTCCGACTCGTCGGTGGCGTCCTCGATGAGGGCGGTGGCGTCCTTCACCCCCAGCCGCACGTAGCTCAGGCCCAGGTGCAGGAAGAAGTTGAAGCGGCTGGCCGCGCCAATCTCCAGGCCCACGCTGCCGGCCACGTAGTTGTAGCTGATGTCCTGGATGGCCGACGTCGCCCGAGAGGGCTTGGCGCCCAGCCAGTCCACCACGTCGTTGTAGTCCGAGCCGAAGTAGTACCCGGCCTCGGCGTTGATGGACGGCGCGATGAAGGTCTGCAGGGGCAGGATGCTCAACCCGCCGCGCAGGCCCAGGCTCAGCGTGTTGGTGGTGGGCCCCGCCTGCAGCCGCAGCCAGGGCACCGGCTTGAGCACCGCGGACAGGCCGATGCCGTGCGGCGCGCCCGCGTCCACCAGCAGGCCGAAGCGGTAGGGCGAGTCGCCTCCACCTTCGCCCTCCTGGGCGTGGGCGGCGGCGCCAGTGGCCAGCGCCGTGAGGCAGGCCAGCGCCGTGCCGTGTCGTCGTAGGAATGCCGCGCGTCGTCTCGTCGAGGGTGTCGCCGTCGTCATGTGCTGTTCCACGAAGGGAAGTCCCGGCCCGGGCGAGCATCATTCGGCGCCACGCCCCGAAACGGAAGTCGCGCGCTCGAAAATGATGCCGGCGGCCCCATCGAGGCACGGAAAGCCCCGGGTTCCCAGCGCCGGCCCCGGGGAGGGAAGGCCCCTCGCCCGGTGTACACCAGGCAACGAAACCTCCCACACGCCTCGGGCCCTGCATGCGACGTCAGCCCTGGAGCGCCTCGGCGCGGCCCTGGCGCGCGTTGACGGCCTCGATGACCTGCGCGGGAGCAATCACGCCCTGCTTGCCCAGGATGACCGCGGTGGACTCGCCCTCCGCCACCACCTTGCCGTTCGAGATGAACTGGTGCGTGGCGTAGAAGTACTTCTCGTCCCAGCGCGAAATCGTCATCGACACCGTGTACTTGCGGAACGGCGGCAGCGCCTTTTTGTAGTCCATGGTGTGGCGCACGATGATGGGCGCCCACTTGTTCTTCATCATCAGCGCCGCCAGCCCCGTGCGCACGAACAGGTCCACCCGGTTCAAGTCACACACCGTGAGGAACCGCCCGTTGTTCATGTGCAGGTTCAGGTCCAAATCATTGGGCAGCACGCGCTGCTGGAGGGTGCTGGTCAGCGCGTCCACCTTCATCTGCGGCTTCCACAGCGAGGACAGCAGCACCCACAACATCCGGAGATAGAGATTCATGTGCTTCGCGCTGCTCCTGCAGGAAGAACGAGATGAGGCGGGACGGCGGATAGTAGCCAAAGCCGGAAGCGTGGCGGTACATGAAACCCAGATGGCCACCGTGCGCAGTGACCTCCAGCTTCACGTGGGAGCGCAGCTCGCCCGGTGAGGGCAGCGTGTCGGGCGCCACCAGCGGGTCGTCTCCGGCGTTGAGGATGAGGAAGGGCGTCTGGATGTCGCCGAGGAACTGCCGGCTGCTGCAGCGGCGGTAGTAGTCCTGGGCGTCGCTGAAGCCGTGCAGCGGCGCGGTGAACACCTCGTCGAAGTCGCGGATGCCGCGCAGGCCCGACAGCGCGCCCAGGCGCGAGGTGTACTCGGGCAGGTGGCCCTTGAGCCGCGCCACGCGCTGGTAGGAGCGCAGCACGCGCAGCTGGTAGAGCTGGTTGATGCCCTCGTACGCGCGGGCGGCGGTGCTGGCCAGGTCGAACGTCAGCGACACGGCCGCGGCGGCGCGAAGATGGCTGTGGTGGCCCGTCTGCGCGAGGTAGCGGATGACCATGCTGCCGCCCAGCGAGAAGCCCACCGCGTACAGCGGCGTGGTGGGCTCCTGCTCGCGCACGGTGGCGACGAGCCAGCCCAGGTGCTCGGTGAAGCCCGCGTGGTAGAAGGGCGCCAGCCGGTTGGGCAGCGCGCCGCCCCGGTGGCAGAGCACCGCCGCGCGCAGGCCGCGCCGGGACAGCTCTCCCAGGAGCGCGCGGATGTACGTGGAGTCGGGCGTGCCCTGCATCCCCGGCAGCAGGATGAACAGGGGCCCTTTCCCCTCGCGGTTCAGCCAGTGCACGTCCACGAAGTCGCCGTCGGGCAGCTCGTACCGGCGCTGCTCGATGGCCACGTCATAGCGCCGCGGGTCCAGGTGCGGCGCCACCGTCTGCACGTGCGAGTGCCTGAGCCACCACGGCGCCTGGAAGCCGGAGGCGGGCTCAGCCACGGACAGCCTCGACGGGCGGCGTGGCGGTGTCCTCGGGCAGCGGCATGCCGATGCGCGCCATGACCTCCAAATCCTTGGGCGTGTAGGGCCGCGTGCGGCGGCGCACGTAGTCGGCGCCGAGCACCAGGTTGAAGTTGGACACGCCGCCGTAGCGGTGGTGCAGGAAGTGGTTGCGGTAGATGGCGCGGCCGTAGCGCGTGCGCAGGAACCACGCGAGCCACCGGGGGGCGGTGCGCTGTCCCTCCTCGAAGGGACGGTGCAGGTACGGGTGCACGAAGTGGCTCATGAACGGCGGCAGGAGCAGCGTCACGCACCCGGCCAGGAAGGCGATGGGCTTGAGCGTGAAGTAGAAGAGCGGGAAGAAGATGACCAGCGGCGAGACGAACACGAACGCGCCCTCGCCGTGCAGCTTCGTGGCGAACGCGCCCTTGATGATGGTGACGCCGTGCTTGCCGCGCTGGAGCAGCTCCTCGGTGAGCTTCGTCTTCTCCTCCTCGTCACGGAACTGGGTGACGTGGTCCCCGCGGAAGGTGCGCACGTGGTGGATGGTGTGGTGGGAGAAGTGCGTGTTGATGAGCGGCCGGAACAGCCACGGCGCGCGCTGCCAGAAGCGCACGGCCTTGGGGCGCGCGTCGGACACGTACTCGTGCATGAAGGACTCGATGTACGAGGCGATGACGTAGCCGAGCACGAGCCCGAGGAAGACATGGATGAGGTCGGACATGGGAGTCAGTGCTCCTCTCCGGAGAGGGTGAGCAGGCGGTCCAGCCGACCGGGTGAAGGGGCCGGAGCCGCCAGGAGCGCGGGTGCGCCCCGGGGTGGGGTGGGGGGAAAGCCAGTCATGCGGCCTTGCGACGCGTCGTAGACCTTGAGGCGGAAGGCCTTCAGCGACTCGAACAGGCCCAGGCGCACGCCGTGGCCCTCCAGGTCGTGGTGCTTCATGTAGTCGCGCAACAGGTAGCTGGGCACCTGCGGCTTGAGGTGGTGCACGTGGTGCAGGTTGATGGCGCCGAAGGTCCACTCGAGCACGCGCGGCAGCATCAGGAAGCTGCTGCCCTTGAGCGCGGAGTCCTTGAGCGTCCAGCGCGCGTGCGGCACCCAGTACGGCTCCTCCACCTGGTGCTGCACGAAGAACAGCCAGATGCCCAGACCCGCGGCCACCTGGGTGATGATGAGGTGCATCAGGAAGAAGCGCGGCCAGTCACCGAAGGCGAGGAAGCCCGCGTGGATGGCGACGAGCGCCAGGTTCGTCACCCAGATGGAGCGGCGCTCCGTCACGCGCGTCTTGGCCACCAGCGTGGGCAGGCGGAAGCGGAACATGAACTGGAACACCGGGCCGATGCCGAGCAGCACCGCGGGGTGGCGGTAGAGCCGGTAGCGCAGTCGCTCGGCGGGGCGGAGCGCCTGGTACTCGTCCGCCGTCATCGTCACGATGTCGCCCGTGCCCCGGCGCTCCAGGTCGCCGCTGGTGCTGTGATGAACCAGATGCATGGCGCGCCAGTACGCGTGGGGCGCCAGCGTGAGGAGCCCGAGCCACGTGCCCACCCGGTCATTCATCGACGGGCGCGCGAAGAGCGAGCGGTGGGAGCAGTCGTGCTGGAGGATGAAGACTCGCACCAGCGTGACGCCCGCGAGCACCGCGAGCCCCAGGCCCATCGCCAATGAGTGCGCGAGGGCCACGTAGCTGGCGGCGGTGAGCAGCAGATAGGCGCCCGCCGTGCCCACCACGTGGAGCAGGCTTCGGGTGCTGCGGGGTTGCCAGCGGGTGAGCGGTGCGGGGTGTGGGGTGTGGGGTGTGGGATGCGCTGTCATGGTTGTCTCGACGCTGCGGGCCGGCCCCCCGGAACCATTGATTTCTCCATCAATGGACATAACCGCCGTGACGCGTCGCGACAAGGACTTCGCAGGTTTTGCGATGATTTGGTAGTTTTCTTGGTTGGTTGTGCCTTTGGGACTGTCAGGGGCGTAACAGTCGATGGAGGCTCACCTCGAGCTGGCTGCGGATGAGGGCCAGCAGGCTCTCCAGTTCGTCCGGGGCCAGCTGGAGCCGGCGGATGAGCGCGTCGCGGGTGCGCTCGACGAGCTGCTCGCGGGCCTGGGCAATCCAGCGCGCGGCGGTGGAGCGGGAGGTCTGGTACATGAGGCCCACGGAGTCCACCGAGAGGTTGTCGACATGGTGCAGGCGCAGCAGGCCGCGCTCCCGGGGGGAGAGCGTGGCGAGGGCCTCCTGGAGACACTCCCGGAAGTCCTCCTGGTGCCGCGCCCGGATGAAGCTCAGCTCCGCGTCCCCGCCCACCAGCGCGTCCGCGTCCGAGGGCAGCGCGTCCAGCGCCACGTGACGGGGGGCCTCCGCGTGCAGGTCCGCGAGCAGCCGCGTGGCCACCGCGTGCACCCAGCGCTCCAGGGGGCCTCGGCCCGTGTACGTGGCGATGCGCGGCAGGGGCGTGCCCTTGGCGACGAGGAGCCGGTGGCGCAGGCGCTGCTTCAGCTCGGCGACGCGCTCGGCGTCCTCGGCGGGGAACCATGCGCCCACGCGGGCGAACACGCTCGCGTCCAGCAGGGCCAGGGCGGAGGTGTCCGCGTGCGCGCACGCGAAGGTCAGCAGGAGTTCGCCCGCGTGCACCTGCTCCAGCAGCGCGCACGGGTCCTTCGCGGCGGGCATGCGCGCGGCCAGGTGGCGCACGAAGTCCTCGGGCTGGAAACAGAGCGTGGGTTGCTCGTGTCGGGCGCGGGCGAGGAGGGCCTGCAGTCGCGCCTCCAGCGTTCCAAGGTCTGCTTCCGACGGCGTCTTCACGGGTGTCACGGCGACGAAGGTCCGACTCAGCCCCAATGCATCCCCCATGGAGGGGGAGTCTATCCGGGATGAGTGAAGGGGGGACGGCATGGGTGAGGGCACCTGTCCGGATGAGGTGGAGCTGGTCGACCTGGTGCACGGGTTGGTGTCGGGGGATGCGCTGGCTTCACTGGAGCGGCACCTGGATGGGTGCGGGCTGTGTCGGCGCGTGGTGGTGGTGCTCGCGGGAGGCGAGGCGCGCGCGGAGCCGGTGGCCGCCTCGGCGGATGCGGGCGTGCCCCGGTTGGAGCGCGGCGCCCGGGTGGGGCACTACGAGGTGCTGGAGCACGTGGGCCTGGGCGCCATGGGCGTGGTGTTCGCCGCGAACGACCCGAGGCTGCACCGCAAGGTGGCGCTGAAGCTGTTGCGCTCGGACTGGGTGAAGGAGGGCGGCGCGGAGGATGCGCGTGAGCGCTTGTGGCGCGAGGCGCGGGCGCTGGCCCGGCTGTCCCACCCGCACGTCGTCGCGGTGCATGACGTGGGCGTGCATGGGGAGAGCCTCTTCATCGCCATGGACTTCGTGGAGGGGACCACGCTGCGGCGCTGGCTGCGGGCGGAGCCTCGGCGATGGACCGAGGTGCTCGACCGCTTCCTCCAGGCGGGCGAGGGCCTGGCGGCGGCGCATGCGCGGGGGCTGGTGCACCGCGACTTCAAGCCGGACAACGTGCTGGTGGGCGTGGATGGGCGCGTGCGGGTGACGGACTTCGGCCTCGCCCGGCTGACGCAGGCCGCGCTGCCGGGAGGGACGGAGTCGGCCGTGCCCGAGGGCTCGTCCTCCTGTGGCACGGGGACGGTGACACAGCCGGGCGCGCTGTTGGGGACGCCGGCGTACATGGCGCCCGAGCAGTTGGAGGGACGGCCCGCGGACGCGCGCAGCGACCAGTTCAGCTTCTGCGTGGCGCTGCACGAGGGGCTGTATGGCCGGCGTCCGTTCGAGGCGAGCTCGCGCGCGGCGCTCGTGCAGGCCATCCGCGCGGGGCCTCCGGCGTCGTCGGGGGAGGCGCGGGTGCCGGCGAGGATTCGGCGCGCGGTGCTGCGGGGCTTGAGCGCGGACCCGGCGGCGCGGCATCCCTCGATGGAGGCGTTGCTCGCGGCGCTCACGCATCGACCCCGGTGGGAGCGCTGGCGGATGGCGGCGGTGTGGGCGGGGGCGGCGACGCTCGCGGGGGTGGGGGCGGGATTCTGGCTCCGGGAGACCACGCGGTGCGCGGGCGCGGACGGGCACCTGGTGGGTGTCTGGGATTCCGCGCTGCGCAGCCAGTTGGAGGCGGTCTTCGCCGCGTCGGGTCTGCCATTGGCCCAGGAGGGCTTCGGCGCGACGGCGCGGCGGTTGGATGCGTATGCGGAGGCGCTCGCCCGGATGGAGCGGGACTCGTGCGAGGCCACGCACGTGCGCGGTGAGCAGTCCGGGCGGATGTTGGATTTGCGGGGCATGTGTCTGGACCGGCGGCGCGAGGCGCTGCGCGCGTCGGTGACGCTGATGTTGCAAGGGGATGCGGCGGTGCTGGAGCGGGCGCCCCAGGCGGCGCACGCGCTGCCGGACCTGCTGCCCTGCGCGGACCGGGAGGCGCTGGCCAGCGTGGTGCCGCTGCCCGAGGACCCGGTGGTGCGTCAGCGATTGCAGGGTTTGCAGGCGCGGCTCGCGGAGGGCATGGCGTTGCAGGAGGCGGGACAGCACGCGCGGGCGCGGCAGGTGGCCCAGGAGGTGCTCCAGGCCGTGCGGCAGACGGGGTATCGGCCGATGGAGGCGTCGGCGCTGTTCCTGCTGGGGTTGGTGGAGAAGGCGCATGCGCGCTTCACCGAGGCCGCGGACGCATTCGACGCGGCGCAGCTGGCGGCCCTGGCGGGACGGGATGATGACCTGCTGGTCCGCGCGCTCATGGGGCTGGCGGACTCGGAGCTGCAGGGGCATGCGCGCTACGCGGAGGCGGAGCGGGCGGTGCGGCTGGCGGAGGCGACGCTGGAGCGGCTGGACATCCGACAGGCGCCCGGGGCGGCGGGAGAGCTGCACCTGTTCCGGGGGCACCTGTTTCATCGCAAGGGCGAGGCGGTTCGCGCGCAGGAGGACTTCCGCCGCGCGCTGGAGTTGTTCGAGCAGGCGCATGGGCCCGAGTCCCCGCGGCTCGACGCGCCGCTCACGGCGCTGGGATTGATTCTCAACCTCCAGGGGCACTACGAGGAGGCGCGCGGGTACTACGAGCGCGCGCTGGAGTTGCAGCAGCGCGCGTATGGCCGCGAGCATCCGGTGTGTGTCAGCCACCTCAACAACGTGGCCACGGCGCTGCGGCTGCAGGGACGGGTGGAGGAGGCGGTGGCGCGCTACGAGGAGGCGTTGTCGCTGGGGGAGCGGCGCCTGGGTGCGGCGCATTCGTCGACGAACATGGTGCGCGTCAACCTGGGGGACGCGCTCCAGCTCCAGGGCAAGCTCACGGAGGCGCTGGCGCGCTACGAGGAGGCGATGCCCGCGTTGGTGGCGGTGCATGGGGACACGCACCCGCGGGTGGCCTCGGTGCTCACGAGCATGGGCACCGCGTACGCGGACCTGGGGGAGTCTCGGCTGGCGCAGAAGTCCTATGGGGAGGCGCTGGCCGTGCAACGTCGGTTGCTGGGGCCGGAGCATCCCGACCTGGCGCTGACGTACAACAACCTGGCCTCGGTGATGTTGGACCTGGGGGAGCCAGGCAAGGCGCGGCCGCTGCTGCAGCTGGCACGTGGGTTGTGGGAGAAGTCGCTGGGGCCGGAGCATCCGAAGGTCGCCTCCGTGTTGCAGAACCTGGCGAAGGCGGACCTGGCGGAGGGGCGGCTCGGCGCGGCGCACGCGGGGTTCGAGCGGGCGCTCGCGATGCGGCGCAAGGGCCTGGGCCCCGAGCACCCCAAGCTGGTGTCGACGCTGACGCTGCTGGCGGAGGTGAAGCGGAGGCTGGAGGGGCCGCGCGCGGCGCTCGCGACGCTGGAGCAGGCGGTGCTCCTGGCGGGCAAGGCGCAGGTGACTCCGGCGGACCGGGCCAAGGCGCTGTTCTCGCTGGCGCGGGCGACGTGGGATTCAGACGGCTCGCGCGAGAAAGCGCGCACGCTCGCGAGGCAGGCCGAGGAGGCGCTGCGCAAGGCGCCTCGGACGACAGAGGCGCTGGCGCGCGAGGTGCGGGAGTGGCGGGCGCGGCATGACGCGTCGACGTCCCAGCGGGCCACGGGTGCGGCGAGGCGGCCGTGAGCCCCCGAGGGCTCAGGGCGCGGGCTGCCTCCACACGGGCAGGGTGAGCCGGCTCCCAGGGAGAAAGGTGATGTCGAGGGGCGTCTTCGCGTCCGCGAGGCGCTCGTCGCTGACGTCCTTGCCCGTGCCCAGGTTGAGCTGGGATTGCGCGTGCTTGTTGATGGCGACCACCGCGACCACCTGGCTCCCCACCTCGAGCCTGCGACTGGTCATCCGTCCGCTCTGGAACGTCAGGCGCTGACGCTTGCCCGGAACGAGCAGCCGCCGCTTCTCGCGCTCCTCCACGTGGCTGGCGCGCTGGAGCACGTAGGACAGGTACACGTACTCCCCCTTCGCCGTGCGCTCGTAGAGCACCACGTAGAAGTCGAAGTCCTTCTTGTTCGTGACGAAGTCGAGCCGCCCGGAGAACAGCCCGCTCACCTCCAGGGCTTGCGTGAGCGGCTCGCCGACGTAGACGACGCCATCGCGCGGCGCCTCGAGCGTCTTGGACACGATGTCCGAGGGCTCGTAGTGCGGTCCCGGCGAGCGGTCCTTGAAGTCCACACGCAGCCGCTGCCGGGTGCTCGCAGCGGGCGCCGCGGTCGTCAGCCGGTGCAGCGTCCCCGTGGCCGACGGCGCGAGGAACAACTCCACCGCGCCGTTGCTCACACCCGCCAGGTCCGGCGCGTGCTTCCACGTGTTCGCCCCCATCACCTGGTAGTTGACGCGGTCCTTCAGCAACGCGGGCAGCGGACCTTGTCTCAGCACGTGCTCCAGCCACTGGTAGCGCAGCGCGTGCACATCCAGCCGGGCCACGGGGTCGATGCGATAGCCCATCAGCTCATCGCTCGACGCGTGCTGCCCGCCCATGTGGTCGTACGGCCCGATGACGAAGTAGTGGCGAGCGTCCGGCGCGTGCTTCAGGTGCTCGGTGAGGTAGTACATCGCGCTCAACGAACAGCCGTCGTAGTAGCCCGTCGTGGTGAGCACGGGGATGCGGATGCGCGCGAACTCCTGACGGTATGGAATCATCTTCCGCCAGTACGCGTCGTACGTCGGGTGCCCGAGCCAGCGCTGGAAGAAGGGGTTGGGACGCCCGTCCAGCCGCTCCAGCGCGCGATAGGGCTCGCCGCTCGTGTACCAGCGCTCGTGGAGCGCGTCCCAGCGCGCCCCGTCGAAGTAGTCCGCGTCCGCCAATCCCTTGTCGAGCGTGACGTAGCGCGGCCAGCGGTAGAAGAAGCCCTGGAAGACGTTGCCCTGCATCGGCACGTCGATGCCCGGCGCCACCGGCACCGACGGCATGATGGCCTTGAGCGCCGGGTGCCCTCGCTTCGCCGCGGACCACTGCGTGAAGCCCTCGTAGCTCCCCCCGAACATCCCCACCTGCCCATCGCTCCAGGGCTGGCGGCTCACCCAGTCGATGACCGCGATGGCGTCGTCCCCGTCATGCTCGAAGGGCACCGGCGCCTCGGGACTGTTGCGCTTGCCTCGCGTGAGCGCCGTCACCCCCACGAAGCCATGCGCCGCCGAGCGCACCGCCTCCTGCTTGTTGAAGGCGTTGGCGTAGATGGTGAACGACATCGCCGTGGGCAGCGGCGCCTGGGTCCTCCGGGGTCGCGCGAGGGTGACGGACACCCGTGCCCCGTCGGGCGTGGGCACCAGGACGTCCTCCTCGATGACATAACGGCGCGCCTCGTCCTGGGCCCACAGGGGCTCGCTCGCGGGCAGCAGCTCCTGGAACACCTGATGGACCTGGTAGTGACGCACCAGCTCCACCGCCTGGGCTCGTGTCAGCCGCCCCGCCTCGCGCGCCTCCTCGAGTCGGGTGTCCAGCTCCCGTCGCGCCCGCTCCAGGTCGAAGCGGAACATCCCCCGCGCATCGAGCGCGACCGGGTCCTCCAGCGCGCCGAAGGTCCGCTCGAACGCCCCGCGCAGCGCCTCGGCGTACGGCGTCCCGCGCTCGGCCTGGGCCTGCTTCGCCAGCGCGTGGGCCTCGTACTGCAGGAAGGTGATGCCCTTCGTCGCGCTGTTCACTTCCAACAGCGGCCGGAGCTCGCGGAGGGACGCGACCGCACCCAGGAAGTCACCTGACACCAACTGGAGCCGGAAGCGCTGGCCCAGCCGGGTGGCCAGGTCCTCGTCGGGAGGGTCCTTCAGCAGGGCCCTCGCGAGCACGGGCATCGCCTTCGCGAGCGCCTGGGGGGATTCGGACGCGGGGGACGCGAAATCGGCGGGTGCGGCTTTCGCGAGCGTGGCGAGCAGCAGGGTCAGCAGGAGGGCGCGTGGCATGAAGTCTTTCGAGCGGGTCCACGATAGGACGCGATGCCCGCGCATCCATGGACACCTGGTGCGGCCGAAGCGTCGAAGGTGCGCCCCGGGCCTACTTGTCGTGGGTTCATTCGTGCGCATCGCGCGTGTGCTCCGCCGGACGAAGCGGGTGTCGCCGGTGGGGGGCTGTTGGGCTCGCGACGACGGCGCTGTCCCTGGGAGCACTTCCGGTGCCCCGCAGGCGGTGCGACCTTGCGAGTCCGGATATCACGGACGGCACAGGCCCCGTGGAAGCCGGCCCAGGACCTGGGGGGACCGGATGATCGACGAAGTCGATCAACGCTTGAAGGCATGGGTGAGCCGCGTCGCCGGCGAAGCGCCTGTATACCTCGGCGTCCCGGACCGCGAGGCCATCGAGCGCGGGGTGTGTCTGTACCTGCTGGAGCTGGGGCCCGCGCCTCCCGCGCGAGGTGGGCGCCGGGGGCCGCCGCAGTTCTCGGTCTGCTACCTGGTCACCGCCGGCGCGGAGTCTCCCGAACAGGCGCACCGGCTGCTCGGCGAGCTGGTCTTCTCCGCGATGGAGGAGGCGGAGTTCGACGTGGACCTGACGCCCGTGCCCGCCACGCTCTGGGCAGGGCTGCGCGTGCCACCGCGCCCCGGCTTCCGGCTGCGCCTGCCTGTCCGCCGCGAGCGGCCCGCGGCCGTGGTGCACCGCGTGCGCTTCCCGGTCATCACCCAAGGAGGGCCCGCGGAGGCGCCGGCCGCCGAGCCCCAACCGCTGCTCATCCGCTTGCCGCTGAAGGAGGACTGACGTGCCGAGCGCCCTCGACGAAGTGGAGGAGGTGACCCATGGCTGACGGCAAGGCGCCCGAGGTGGCCCCATCGCGGCAGGAAGTGGGCACGCGCGTGGACCCGTTCCGCGCGTACAACTTCAAGCTGCTCATCGACGGGGTGAACGAGGGGCATTTCACCCAGTGCTCCGACCTGGAGGTGGAGGTCATCACGCCGCATCCCCGCGAGCGGCTCGCGGGGCCCGTGATGCAGGGGGATTTGACGCTGCGCTACGGCGTCACCCAGTCCCCGGAGCTGTGGAACTGGTTCCTCGCGTCGATGAACGGGGGACCGTCGCGCAAGAACGTCTCCGTGCTGTTGCTGGAGGGCGATGGGATGACGCAGAAGCTGCGGTGGGACCTCAACGAGGCCTGGCCGAAGAAGTGGCGGGCGGCTCCGCTGGATGTGCTCGGACAGCAGATCGCCGTCGACTCACTCACCCTCGTCTTCGAGTCCATCACCCGTGGCTGAGCGCGCGCGAGGACAGGTGCCCGGCGGGTGGCTGCGCTCCGTCGCCCGGCGGGTGAAGGACTGGGCGCGGGCGGTGCTCTCCGAGGAGGAGGCTGACTTCGCCGCGGCGCTCTCGCAGGCGCGGTTGACTCCGGAGCGCGCGTGTCCCGCGACGAGCGGGCCGCCCATCACCGTGCCCCGCGGGCCTCCGATGCCACCCGCGTCCATCAAGATGGTGACGGCGCCCGCGGTGGGCGTGGGACCGCCGGAGCATTGGGTGCGGGACATCCAGGCACGGCGCGCCATGGGACCTCCGGCGGACTGGGTGGCGCGGGTGCGCAAGGTCGCGCCCCACCTGGTCGAGGGGATGACGGACGAGGTGCCCTCGCCGCCCGTGAGTGATGCGCATCTGTCCGCTCGCGCGCGCATGATGCTCTCGGGCAATGCCACGGACCCGGGGCCTCGGCGTCCCCTGCCACCTCCCACGATGTCGCCCTCCATCCGCACGCGGCCCTCGCCTCCGCGTCTCTCCCGTCGGGTCGAGTCCATCCCCACGGCGGAGAACCCCGCGCCGATGTGGCGTGAGGGAGGGACTTCTCCGCCGCCCGTGAGTGCCTCGCCCACGCGGGACTCCGCCGAGGTGGCGGCTCCGGGGGGGACCGGGACGCAGGGCGCCTGGGCTCATCCCTTCGCATCGCCGCCGCACGCGCCCATTCCGTCGGAGCCCGCGCCGCTGCCGGTGGAAGGACCCACGACGCCCGTCCCGCTGATGCTGCGGGGCGCGCCGTTCCCCAATCCGGTGCGCGTCGAGTCCACGCCGGTGTCTCCCTCGGAGGTGTGCGTGCCGCCGCTGGGGGAGCTGGACGATGATGATGGGCTCAGCTCGTCGGGACTGCCGCAGGGCATCTCCGCGTCCCAGGCCTCCGGCGTCCAGGGCCCCGGGGCCGCGCCTCGTGCCCGCTCCACGGCGGAGCTGTGGATTCCGCGCCGGTCTGGCGCCGAGGCCGCGCCCGTGCACGCGGAGCCGGTGCATCACGAGCAGCACGTCGCGAGCGGGCCTCGGACGACTCCCGGGAGGACGGAGACGTGGCCTGGCGAGAGCGGTCAGGAAGCGCCGAGGCAGGGTGCACATCCCTTCCAGCAAGAAGCGGGGCAGCCCTCCGCCTCGTCGCGGGACACCGACGACGCGGACGCCGCGCACGAGCTGCGCCTGTGGGAGCAGATGCGCCGGCTCGAGCGGGAGCAGCGAGGCGAGTGATGGCCCGAGGGGCCTGTCCCAGCTCACCTGAGGGTGCGCGAATCGGCTGGGCGTTCGATGCGCGAGCCGTGCGCCGCGGGTCCGGCGTGCACCGGGAGGTCCGTGGCTCCAGGGGATTCGTGCCGTCACGAACCCGCGTCATCTCCTGGCTCGGCGGGTAGGGTGTCCCACCAGCGTGGCTCGTCCGGGCTCTCTTCGAGCGCAGGGAAGTAGAAGAGGCTGCTCCAGCGCTCCTGGGCCCACTGCCCCACCTCGATGGCGAGCGCACGCGCGTCGCCCATCGTCGGCCCACTGGGGCGCATCGTCACCAGCGGGACGCAGGTGAAGCGAGGATGCGCGGCGGATGCACCCGGCAGGATGGCGAAGACATCGAGAGACCATCCGAACGAGTCGCCATCCCATTGCACCTCGATGACCACGGGAGGACGCGCGAGCGCGTCGAGCGCTTCACGGGCCCGCGCTCGCCACGCCTCGGGAGCGCTCTCCCTCCACCGACGCGCCGCCTCCGCCTCTCCGAACGCGGGATGGAGCGTCTCCAACTCCTGGGAACGCCAGGTGAGCTGCTCGACCGCCGTGGCGAGCGAACAGCCCGTCCGTTTCCGGAGCAGGAAGATGGCCGGGAAGAGCGCACGGGAGAGCAGGAGCGGGTCGACCTCGACAAGGACCTCGGGTGGGATGGACGGGCTCATGTTCTTGGGTGGGTCGCCGGGGAATCGTCGCATGCGCCGGGCCGCGGCGCGGAGAGACGAAGACCTGCTAGGCACCTGACCCGTGCGCCGTTCCCGGTCCATGCAGCTTGCCGGCTATGCTGTGCGCTCAATGTCCGAACGCACCCAAACCGCCGCCGCCCTGTCGGAGTCACGGGCGTCGGAGGGGGACCTGCGCCGCCGCCTGGAAGGGCGGGTGGAGCTTATCGAGTCAGCCCTCCGGTGCTACCGCCTGCTCGCCGAGCAGCTCGAGTCCCGTCGCTGGCGACGCAAGGTGTGCGCCGCGCCGAGCCTGCTTCGTGAGGTCAGGGAGCTGGAGGGCTCGCTGACCGAGGCCCTGGAGCGCACGGAGCGCCGATGCGAGCTGGAGGGCTGGCCCGCCGACGCCCGGATTCCCACATCGGCGCGGCGCGTGCGCGACCTCCGGGCGCGAGTCTCCACCCTGGTCGACCAGCGGCTGGATGAGCTGCTCCGCCGCCCCGAGTCGCTGCCGCTGCGGGACGCCCTCGTGAAGCTCGAGGAGGTGTGTCTCCAGGATGTCTCGCTCGCGCGGACACCGGGGGAGCCCTTCTCGCTGCGCATCGGCTCGGCGGGAGGAGGGATGCAGTACGTGCTCGCAGCGCAGTTCGTCCTGGGCTTGTTCCTGGGCATGGGGCTGTTCGAGGGACTGGGCAATTCATTCAATTGGGGGATGGCGCTCGTGGTCACCGCGGTCGCGCTGTGGTTGCTGCTCCTCCTCACCGCGAGCCTGTTGCGACGTCGTACACCCGGCGTCCTCTGGCTGACGCCGGAGCGGCTGGTGTGGCTGGCGCCGGGAGGCGAGCCGCCGGTGGTCGTGCGGTTGGACTCACTGGGAGATGGCGCGGTCGAGCCAGAGGGGCTTCGGGGCACGCTGACGGTGCGTGGTGACCGGTATCTCCACCTGCCTCGCTTCGGTCGCGAGAAGGTGCAGCGGCTGCGCGTGCTGCTCGAGTTGTTCCGCGTGCCCCAGGTCCGTGCCAACGCCTCGCGCGCCGAGCGGCCCGTGGTGCTCGTGACCTATCCCGCGCAGCTTCGTCGCAACAACTCCTGGACGCCGGGTCAGCTCGTGCTGTCGCACCGGGGCGCCTACTTCCTCCCGGGCTCGGGCTCGGACGTGGGAGCGGTCCTGCTGAAGGTCGCGACGGGGCGGAGGCTCGACTCACGCGTCGAGCTGACGTGGGTGCTGGATGCGCTTCGCTGGCAGCCCGAGTCGGAGCTGGATGCGTGGCTGGCGCGGGCCATCGCGCAGTCCAACGGCGCCATCTGGGCCTCCGTGGACGTGCGCGTGTCTCCCGACGTGGAGGAGGAGCAGGACGTCCACCTGTCGCGAGGCAAGGAGGTCCTGGTGGGCAAGCCGGACTCGGACGACCGAGGCACGGTCCTCCAACTGCTCCACGGCTGGGGTGTCGGAGGGTAACGGTCTCTCCCAACCCGCGCGCCTGTCTGTCGATGCTGCGCGCGCGCTGTTGAGGGCCGCGACGGGGCGCACGCTGGACGGATGCGTGGAGCTGGCCTGGGTGCTGGAGGGGCTTCGCTGGCGGCCCGAGTCGGAGCTGGAGGCCATGCTGGCGCGCGCGGTCGAGGCGTCCGGTGGCACGGCCTGGCCTTCCGAGGACGTGCGGGTGGCTCCAGGGGACGAAGGCGCACGGGAGCTCCACCTGATGCGTGGTGAGGACGCGCTCGTGGGCACGCCTGGCGCGAAGGAGCGGAGCACCGTCCTCGCGCGACTCCACGCCTGGGCATCCCGCGTGCCGACCCGGTAACCTCGCCCGAAGCCATGTCCCGACAAGACCTCGCCAAGAGGGCGCCTCACGCAGGCCCCACCTCCGAGGACGTGCGTCTCCAACTGGAGGGCCGCGCGGAGGTGCTGGAGTCCGCGCACGCGCGCACCTCCGTGTTGGAGTCCGCGCTGCGCAGCCGCGCCTGGAAGCGCAAGCTGCGCGCGAAGCCCACGCTCGTCGAGGAGTGGCTGGAGCAGCAACCCCGAGTCGTGGAGGCCCTGGAGCACGCGAAGCGCCGCGCCGAGCGCGAGGCCTGGCCCGAGTCGCTGCCCCTGATGCGCGTGCTGCGTGAGCTGGACGCGTGCTCGAAGCGGCTGGCACCGCTGGTGCGTCGGCGGCTCTCCCGGCACGCGTTCGTGTCCGGCCCCATCGCGCTGGCAACGGAGCTGCGCCGGCTGGACACGCTGGCGAAGCAGCGGGTGTCCCAGACGCTCGAGGAGGGCGAGGTGCTGTTGTTCCAGACCCAGCGCTCCGGCTCCGTGCCCGTCCGGCAGACGCCGCTGCGCTGGTCCTCGCTGGCGCTGGCGCTGCTGGGCGTGTCCGCGCTCATCTACTTCCTGCCAGTGGATGGGCGCCCGGTGGGGGGCTGGTTGTTGATGGCGCTCCTCGTCGTCCCCATGGTGATGATGCTGCTGCGCTCCGGCTGGCTCACGCTGACGAGCGAGCGGCTCATGTGGAGCCCGGTGTTCGGAGAGGCCGTGTCGGTGCCCCTGTCGTCCATCGCGCAGGGGGGAGTCCAGGTGAGCAAGCTGTACTCCTTGAAGGTGGATGGGATGCCGGGCGTCACGGTGCCCTACCTGGTGGAGTCCAACCTGGTCGCCACGCTGCTCGAGCTGCACACGCAGGCCCCGCTGCGAGGGCTGGCGCGCTCCGGGGTGCGGCTGGAGAACGCGGTCCTCTATCCGGCGACGCTGCGCGAGGACGGGCAGGGGCGCTCGGGCTGGGCGGTGCTGCGGCCCGGCGGCGTGTCCTTCGTCCCCAATGGCCAGGGCCCCCAGGCGCTCGCCACGGTGCTGGGGCGGCCGAGCGCGATTCAGGCCGAGGTGAACTGGGTGTTGGACTCGCTGCGCTGGCTGCCCGACTCGGAGCTCGACGGGGTGCTGGCGCGCGTGGTGGAGGCCACCGGGGGCGTGAGCTGGTCGGCCTGGGAGACCTCGCGACGCGGCGATGTGCCGCTGTGGAAGCGACTGACGCTCTCCCACGGACATCGGGTGCTCAGCGGACAGGTGGAGTGGTCCTCGCTGGGTGCGACGGAGAAGGTGCTGGGCTTCTGGCCGGAGGGCGGAGGCCACCCGAAGTGAGCAGGCCCACCTCGGGTGCCCTCCCGGTGTCACGTGCTCAGCGCTGGACGTCGTACCGCAGCAGCACCACGCCGTTGCTGTAGACCTTGGTCGAGCGCAGCTCCAGGTTGAGCTGCTGGTCCAGCCTGGACACCAGCGGGATGCCCGAGCCGAGCAGCCGCGGGTTGAGCTTGATGAGCACCTCGTCCACCAGGCCCGCGGCGAAGAGCTGCGCGGCCAGGGCGCCACCGCCCGACAGGTAGATGCCCTTGCCCTCCTTCGCCTTCAGCGCGCGCACCGCGCCGACGACGTCGTCCGAGATGAGCTTCACCCGGGGGTTCGGCGTCTCCTTCAGGCTGCGCGAGACGACGAACGTCTCCAGGTACGGGTAGGGGTCCGTGACGTCGAACTTCAAGCCGACGGCATATGTCCTGCGACCCATCAGCACCGTGTCGTAGTCGTTGCGCAGCGTGGCCATGTACTCGGTGGCGTGGTCGCCCTCGAAGACGAAGCAGTCGAAGGAGTCGTCCTCGCGGGCGATGTAGCCGTCGACGGTGGTGGCGACGTGGTAGCTGAGCTTGCGCGTCTGGGATTGCATACGGAGACCTCGAGAGTGGCTATGTCCCGCCGCGCGCACGGGTGGCGCTCCGCGCCGGAAGGCCGCGGTGGGACAGGGAAGGGAAGCGTCACGGGCCGCGAGGGCTCGTGGCGCACGCTCTGGATTCCTGGGGGACACTCCGCTGTCCGCGTGGACTCACGCCGAGCACGTTCGACGCCCGCACGGACTCGAGAGAGCCGAGGGCGAGGTGCGCTTCGAGGAGCGGAGGTGTCAGTAGGAGGAGGTCATGGACAGCGCGGTTGCCCGCGCCGCCAATCACAATGAACCCGCACTCGCATGAATGCAAGGGCTTGCGTGTCGCCGTGTCCGTTACAGGTCGAGGATGAAGGTCTCGAGCTCCTCGTGCTCGGGGTCCGTCATCGTCGACGGGTCATTGTCGTTCGGGTCGTCGCCGAAGATGGACATGCCCGGAGGCACGGCGGTGCCGATGCACAGGATGCGTCGGGGCTCGGTGCCCACGCCGTCGCCATCGTTGTCCGGGTACAGCACGGCCCAGCGGATGAGCGCCGTGTTCGCGTCATCGCAGTCGTTGCCCGTGGCCTGGATGAAGTAGGGCGCGGGGAGCGTGGCGGCGGCGCAGAGCGTGCCGGACTCGGGCGTGGTGAAGCCGTCCCCGTCGCGGTCCACGTGCCGGTACGCATGACTCACCCAGCGACTGGCGTCGTCGTCCGCGCAGTCACTCCCCAGCAGGGACCTGTTCGCGGGCGTCTGCCCGTTCGTGCACTGGTTCTCCGCGACGCCCGCGCCCACGCCGTCCCCATCCAGGTCCGGCCACGTGCGCAGCGTCTTGTGCGCCGCCGCGTTCGTGTCGTCGCAGTCAGGGCCCACGGAGAGGTTGAGGTAGCCGGCGGGCAGCGCCTCGCCCGCGCAGAGCTGGCCCGGGGCGGCCACGGTGAACCCATCACCATCCACGTCCCGATAGGCATAGGACAGCCACTGCCACCGCGTGGCGTCGTCGTCCGCGCAGTCCTCGCCCGTCGTCGCGTAACCCGAGGGCCGCGTGGTGCCCGCGCACACGGGGACCCTGGGGCCCACGCCCACGTCGTCTCCATCCGCATCCCGGTAGAGGTCCCAGCGCACGCGCGCCGTGGCATCCCGGTCATCGCAGTCCTCGCCCTTCCCGGTGGTGAGGTAGCCCGGCGGAGGCTGGGCGCCGCCGCAGACGTTCCCGGGAGACCACACCGTGTCTCCATCTCCGTCCGCGTCGCGGTAGGTGTAGTCGAACCGCCGCCAGCGCTCGGCGTCCTCGGGCGCGCAGTCGCCGCTGACGAAGGTGTGGCCGGCGGACGGCGTGTGGCCCGTGCAGGAGGACACGCCGAGGCCCGCGCCGAACCCGTCCCCATCCGTGTCCACGAAGAGCTCGGCCATCCGGTACTTCGTCGCATCCGTGTCGTCGCAATCCGAGGGTACCCAGGCGTCCAGGTACCCCGCGGGCAGCGGCTCGTCGCGGCCCAGGCAGAGCTGTCCGAAGGTCTCCACGCCCATCCCGTCCAGGTCCTGGTCCCGGTAGAGGTAGTCGCGGGTCACGTTGCGCAGCGGGTCATCGGGCGCGCAGTCACCGGTGACGCTGGCGTAGCCCGCGGGTGGCGGCTTCCTGGCGCAGACGGTGAGGGGCGCACCGCCATCTCCCACGCCGTCCCTATCCACGTCGGCGTAGACCACGGTGGACTCCTGGTAGCGCCCGTCCTGGTCATCGCAGTCGGGCGGCCCCGGCTGCTCGCGGTAGCGCAGGAGGAGGTCTCCCACGCAGGCGCTCACGGGGCCAGGTCCCGTGGCCCCGTCCACGTCGGAGTCCGGATACAGCCCCGAGGCGTTGCGCCAGGCGCTGGCGTCCGTCGGGGCGCAGTCTCCCTCCAGCGCGGTCCAGCCCGGCGGCAGGCCGTGGGCGGCACAGACCCTCTCCCTGAGTCCATGCCCCCGTCCGTCCCCGTCCGTGTCCGCGTAACCCCACATCTCGTGCCAGCGCTGGCCGTCCGTCGGAGCGCAGTCCTGCGCGTCCACGACTCCGTCGCCGTCCGAGTCCGGTCGCGTCTCCCCGCCGCCCTTCTCGAGTCCGCTGCCACAGCCGACGTGGAGCGTCGTCAGGGCGAGCGCGAGCGGCAACCAGCTGCCTCGCGTCGTGCGCATGGAAGTGCCCCTCGTCCTTGCTGTCAGGGAGTGGGCTGCGCCGAACGACGCGTGAGGCGACAGGACGGCTGTCCACCAATCCATCGCTGGACCTTCAGCTCGAGCAGGTAGCGCCCCGGACGCGTCATGGCTAACAGGGCCATCCGGTCGCACCGCGAGGCATGCTGGCTGGCGTCGTAGTACGTGGGGGCGGAGTAGAACTCGAACTCGAAGGTCCGGGGCGCGCTCTCGCCCTGGAGCACGCCCTGTATCTCGATGACGTTGGCCTCCTTGATGACGTAGCTGTCCACCGTCTCGAAGACGTAGGGCACGTCCACCTGGGGCGTCTCGCTCCACGCCAGCGTCGCGGGAAGCAGCGCCACGGCGGTCGACAGCGCGAGGTTTCGGAGGACTCGACTCGGGGACATGTGGGGCAACCTGGGACGAGGGTGGGCAGGGCACACGAAGCCCCGCCGCATATACACCTCAAGGGGATTTTCCTGGCCTTTCCCCGGGATTTCCCGCCGGTCATCCAGGCGACCGGGGGCCCACGGCGCGCCTTGTCATACGCGGGCGCCTGCAATACGCCTGAGGCCCATGTCCGACGCCGCGCTCCCCGCCGACTTCCTCGCCGCCCTCGCCGAGGGCTTCCCCCAGGACTTCCTCACCCGGGAGCCCGAGGAGCTGAAGGAGTACGGTCGCGACTGGACGCGCGTGTACACCCCGGCCCCCAGCGCGGTGGCGCTGCCCCGCACCACGGACGAGGTCGCCCGCCTGCTCGCCCTCTGCCACCGGCATGGCGTGGCGGTGGTGCCCTCCGGCGGGCGCACGGGCCTGGCGGGCGGCGCGGTGGCGGCGAAGGGCGAGCTGGTGCTGTCCCTTCAGCGCATGGCGCGCATGGGCCCGGTGGACCTGCTGGGCAACACGGTGCGCGTGCAGGCGGGCGCGGTGACGGAGGCGGTGCACCGCCACTGCGCCGAGCACGGCCTGACGTGGCCGGTGGACTTCGCCTCCAAGGGTTCGAGCACCGTGGGCGGCAACATCGCCACCAACGCGGGCGGGGTGAAGGTCATCCGCTACGGCCTCACCCGCAACTGGGTGCTGGGGCTGCAGGTCGTCACGGCGGAGGGCCGCGTGCTGGAGCTCAACGGCGCGCTGGAGAAGAACAACACCGGCCTGGACCTGCGCCAGCTCTTCATCGGCAGTGAGGGCACGCTGGGCGTCATCACCGAGGCCACGCTCAAGCTGACGCAGGTGCCCGGCAAGCAGGACGTCTTCCTCTTCGCCGTGCCGGACGTGGCCGCGGTGCTGCGGCTGTTCCGCGACGCGCGCGAGCAGACGGCCTTCGTCATCTCCGCCTATGAGTTCTTCACGGACCGCTGCCTTGGCCGCGTGCAGCGCCACCGCAAGCTGCGCTCACCGTTCGAGGCCGACAGCGGCTGCTACGTGCTGCTGGAGGCCGAGTCGCGTGACGCCTCCGCGGTGGAGGCGTGGCTGGGCTCGCTGTTCGAGCGGGGGCTGGTGACGGACGGCACCCAGGCACAGGGCGCCTCTCAGGCCCAGGAGCTGTGGGCGCTGCGCGAGGGCATCAGCGAGAGCCTGTCCGCCACGGGCCTGCCGCACAAGAACGACATCTCGCTGCCCGTGGCCGGCCTGGAGGCCTTCTGCGCGGAGCTGGAGGCCGTGTTCCAGGCGCGCTACCCGGGCTGGGAGATCTGCCTCTTCGGCCACATCGGCGACGGCAACCTGCACGTCAACGTGATGAAGCCGGACGCCATGGACAAGGCGGAGTTCCTCGCCCACACGAAGCAGGCGGACCCCACCATGTTCGCGCTGGTGAGGAAGCACGCGGGCAGCATCTCCGCGGAGCACGGCATCGGCCTGTTGAAGAAGGACTACCTGGGCTACTCGCGCTCCGAGGAGGAGCTGGTGCTCCTGCGCGCGCTCAAGCGGACCCTGGACCCCCGGGGACTGCTCAACCCGGGGAAGGTGCTGGACGCCTGAGCGCGGCGTGGCGCCCCGTCAGGAGACGATGCGCGTCTTGATGTCGGTGGTGAGGCCCGCGATGGCGTCACACACCGGGCGCGACACGTCCTGGTCCAGGTCCATCACCAGGTAGCCGATGTTGGCGTCGGTGCTGAGGACCTGGGCGTGGATGTTGGCGTTCAGGTCGGAGACGATGCGGTTGATGTCGCGCAGCACGCCCGGGATGTTGCGGTGCACGTTGAGGATGCGGTGCGTGCCGGGGATGAGCGGCGCCTCCACCATGGGGAAGTTCACCGAGCCCGTCGTCGCGCCCGTGCGGAAGAACTTGGAGAGGCTGGTGGCCACCTCCTTGCCGATGGACGCCTGCGCCTCTTCGGTGGAGCCGCCGATGTGCGGCGTGAGCACCACGTTGGGCAGGTTCTGCAGCTCCGTCACGAAGCCGTCCGAGTTTCCCTCCGGCTCCTCCGGGTAGACGTCCACCGCCGCGCCGCCCAGGTGCTTGGACTTGAGCGCCGCTGCCAGCGCGGCGATGTCCACCACCGTGCCCCGGCTGGCGTTGATGAGGCACGCGCCCCGCTTCATCTTCGCGAACTGCTCGGTGCCCATCATCATGTGCGTGGACGTCAGCGCGGGCACGTGCAGCGTCACGAAGTCCGACTCGGCCAGCAGCTCGTCCAGCGTCGCCACCGAGCGCGAGTTGCCCAACGGCAGCTTCGTCATCACGTCGAAGTACATCACCCGCATGCCCAGGGACTCGGCGAGCACGCCCAGCTGCGAGCCGATGTGGCCGTAGCCGATGATGCCCAGCGTCTTGCCGCGCACCTCGTGGCTGCCGGTGGCCACCTTGCGCCACTGGCCGGTGTGCACCTCGCGGCTGCGGTCGAAGAGCTGGCGCGTGAGGACGATGATTTCCGCGATGACCATCTCCGCCACGCTGCGCGTGTTGCTGAAGGGCGCGTTGAAGACGGGGATGCCGTGCGTGTTGGCGGCCGTCAGGTCCACCTGGTTGGTGCCGATGCAGAAGGCGCCGATGGCGAGCAGCTCCTCCGCGTGCACCAGCGCCTCGGGGGGCACCGTCGTCTTGCTGCGGATGCCCAGCAGGTGCACGCCCTTGAGCCGCTCGGCCAGCTCCAGCGGCTTGAGCGCGGAGCTGACGCGCTCCACCTGAAAGCCCTCGGCGGCCAGCAGCTCCTCCGCGGACGGGTGGATGTTCTCCAGCAGCAGGGCGCGGAACGGACCCTCGTTGAGAATCGGGCGCGTCGGGGACGGCGGGAACCGGGCAGTGCTCATGTCGCCGTGCGTTATTCCCGGGCCCCCGGTGTGTCAAGCGCGGCTTGAGCAGGCGGGAGGGGCCGGTGTCTCGGGCAGGCAGGCCGCTGGCCCGCCGTGCGTGGAGGAAGTGGCCCCGAAGACAGAAGCGGGCGGCCCGTCATCGCACGGACCGCCCGCCCCGGTGCATCCGGTGCCTTGCGTCGGCGCGGACTACCGGAGCGTCCAGGCCACCGTGCCGGAGCAGGTGGAGGCGCCGTAGCAGCCAGCGCGAATCTGGTACGTCCCGCCCGCGCCCGCGGGCACGGTGTAGGTGGCGTGGGACAGCGAGCCGCAGGCGTCGTCGTTGCTCGTCACCTGCTGACCCGCGCTGTTGTACAGGCGCAGCAGGGTGTCGCCCGTGCCGGCGGCGCCCGCCACCGTGCAGGTGCCGAAGGACAGCGACTGGCCGGCGGTGAGGGTGACGTCGTGGTTGATGGTGCCCGTGCGCGCGCCGTTGGTGGCGGTGGCGGAGAAGTCGAACGCGCCGCTGGTGGGCGCGGGGGTGGAGCCGCCGCCCTCGAGCTTCCAGGCCACCGTGCCCGAGCAGGTGGTGGTGTCGTAGCAGCCCGCGCGGACCTCGTAGGTGCCGGCGGCCGTCGCGGTGAAGCTCAGCTGGGAGCCCCGGCCGTTGCACGCGTCGTCGTTCTCCGCGACCTGCAGGCCGCTCGGGCCGAACAGGCGCAGGTACGAGTCACCGACGACGGCCGCGTCCGGCACGCCGCAGGTGCCCACGGTGATCTTCTGCCCCGCCGTCAGCGCCACCGACTTGTTGGTGGTGTTGGCCGTGGCGCTGTAGGTGTTCTGGGCGGAGAAGGTGAAGGTGGAGCCGCCCGTCGGAGGCTGCGTGGTGCCGCACAGGCGCTGGCTGGTGGTCACCTTGCAGAGCGCGGTGATGGCCGGCTGCACGTAGGTGATGCCCTCGCCGCCGCAGCCCGTCTCGGGGCAGTTGTTGACGACCCTGCAGCTGCCGCTGGAGACGTAGTCGTTGGCGCCGCGCACCAGGATGCCCGCCACGGTGTGGCCGTCCGTCTCGTAGACGCCCGAGCCGGAGTTGCCCTCGAAGGTGTCCGTGGTGGCGACGAAGTAGTCCAGCGTGCTGGCGCGCGACGTGCGCACCTTGCCGCCCGAATCAATCTTGAAGGGGATGCCGCTGCCCGAGCCGATGACGGCCACGTTGGTGCCCACCGCCAGCGCGGTGTTGCCCGAGCGCACGGGCGCGGGGGTGAAGCGCGGCGCGGCGGAGCGGTCCAGCCGGACGATGGCGTAGTCGAGCATGGGGCTGCCGTCGTCGTCCAGCCGCTGCGTGACGAGCGCCTTGCAGGAGAAGATGTCCGCCGTCGTCACCTTCTGCAGGGTGTCGGGGCCCGTGTTGTAGAAGTTGAAGACGAAGCGCGTGTCGGCGCAGTCCGCCGCGGTCTCGACGCAGTGGCCCGCCGTCAGCACCAGGTCGTCGTCGATGAGCGTGCCCGAGCACCACGCCGCCGCGGGGTCGTTCCGGAAGCGCTGGTTGGTGCACAGGTTCTCGTACTCGCCCAGCGTATAGGCGTAGAAGCCGACGTCGTCCGGGTTGGTCGTGTCGAGCATGTCCGGGGACATCAGCGCGACGGTGGACTGCATGGCGCGCTGGCGCAGCGTGGCGTTCTCGTGCGCGTACACGTCGAAGCGGTCATCCGTGCCGTACACCACGGGGCTCTCTCCGGAGCCCGTCTCCTCCGGCACCTCCGGCTCACCCGTGGGGGACGCGGGGCCCGGCTGACAGGCGGTGACGGCGACAGAACACAGGAGCGCGCCCAAGAACTGCCGGGCGGCGCCATTCCGGATGTGGTGCATGAAGAGACGACTCCTGAAGTGGAACGGGCCCGCCCGAAGGAAGGGCGGGGCTCACACTCTACCGGAGACGCCGGGGCCGCGCAGGGCGGGGCGGTTCAGTCCGCCTCGGGGTTGCGCAGCCACTCCAGGGCTTCCGGCTTCGTCTCGAAGGTGCGCGTGGGGATGGTGAGCATGGCCCGCTTCGTCATCCGCCACGCCTGCAGGCCGGAGGGGGCGTCACTGACGACCCGCGCCGAGCGCTTCATCCCGTGCAACTGCGCGTACGCGTTGAGCGCCGCCATGGACGCCACCACGTCGGTGGGCATCACCCGCAGCTGGGACTGGTCCACCAGCGCGGACCACTCCCCCGCGAAGCCGACAATCGCCTTCTTCACCTCCGTGAGGTACTCGGTGAGGTCCGCCGAGGTGACCTGCGGGGGATAGACGACCTCGAGGATTCGGTCCTGCGCGTGAACGGTGATCTGGAATGGCATGGGCGGTGACGGCTCCGAAGGCGCGCCATCCTAGCCTCAGCCGGTGACACTCCGATACCCGACGCTTCACCTGCCCTCGAAGACGGGTGGCAAAGGCCACCCTGTCCAGAAGTGCCGGGAATGTCAGACCCCCCGGCTAGTGACGTCCCTGCCGCCGAACCGGTACTGGCCTGCGTCGTAGGGCGTGGCCGGCGGTTCGAGCCGGCAAGGGGGTTACATGAACAGGAAGCTGTATGTCCTGGGCGCGGTGCTGGGCACCGTGCCGGGGCTGCTGCCGGGAGCCTGTCCGCCGGGGGAGATGCCCGCGGCAGAGGCACGACGGGAAGCCCAGGCGCCGGTGTCGGCGCATGGCAAGGGCAGGACGGAGCGCCGGGCCGTGGTGGCTCCGCCCGAGGCTCCCAAGGCCGTCCGGAGCGAGGACGCACGAGCGATAGGCGCGCGGGAGACGGAGGCACCTCGTCACCCGTGCGAGCTGATGACGGTGGTGAAGGTCCCCTGCGATGAGCGTCTGGAGACCTGTGAGTACACGTACTGGGAGTGCCCGGCGGCGGTGAACCCGCTCCGGGCCTGAAGAAAGTCGAAGAGCGAGGCCCCTCATGATGCGCACCGACCGACAGGCAAGCCCGAGCACCCCCACGGCCTGGAGCGCGGACCCGCTCGTCGGGCAGGTGTTGCAGGGCCGTTTCCAGGTGGTGGCGCCGCTGGAGGGTCCGGGCACGCAGCGGGTGTACCGGGCCCTCCAGCTCCCGCTGGAGCGCACCGTGGCGCTGCGCGTGCTGGGCGCGCCATTCGAGGACCTGGAGGCCCCGCGCCGCTTCTTCCAGGAGGCCCGCGCCGCGGCCAGGCTCGCCCATCCCCACACCGTCACCGTGCTGGACGCGGGCCGGCTGGAGGACGGGACGCTGTTCGTGGCCACGGAGTGGCTGGAGGGGCGCACGCTGCAAGAGGTGCTCGCCTCGGGGCCGCTGCCGTGGGCGCGGGCGGTGGCGTGGGCCCGGGCGCTGGGGCGCTCCCTGCGTCAGGCGCACCAGCGGGGCGTGGTGCACGGGGATGTGTCCCCGGGCAACGTCGTCCTGGTGGAGGAGGCGGGGGCGCACGTGAAGCTGCGCGGCTTCGGGCGCACGCGGCCCGTGATGTCGGAGTCGGCGCGGCTGTCGGTCCGGGAACTCACCGAGGGCGACGCGGGGCTCGGCGCGCCCGCGTACATGGCGCCGGAGCGGGCGCGGCACGTGGCGGACGCGCGCGGGGACATCTACTCGCTGGGCGTGGTGCTCTTCCACATGCTGACGGGGCGGGTGCCGTTCGAGTCGGACGACCTGCTCGAGCTGGTCTTCGCCCACCACAAGGAGCCGCCTCCGCGCTTCTCGGAGCTGGGGCCTGAGCTGGCCGTGCCGGAAGCGGTGGAGGCGGTGGTGCGGCGGTGTCTGGAGAAGCGCCCCGAGCAGCGCTTCGCGTCCATGGACGCGCTGCTCGACGCCCTCGGGGACGTGGCGTGTCCCCACACGTCCGAGGAGGGGCCTCAGTTGGTGGGGCCGCTGGCGGGCTTCTTGAGGTACTGGTCGAGGAACGCGCGGGTGCGGGAGTAGGCCTCCTCCTCGTTCTTCTTCTTGGTGAAGCCGTGGCCCTCGTCGGGGAAGAGCACGTACTCGACGGGGACCTTGCTCTTGCGCACCGCCTGGACGATTTCGTCCGACTCCGCCTGCAGCACGCGCGGGTCATTGGCGCCCTGGATGACGAGCAGCGGCTGGCGAATCTTCTCCGCGTGGAACAGGGGGGAGATTTCGCGCAGCATCGCCTCCTGTGTCTCCGGGTTGCCCACCTCCTGGTAGAGCGCCTGGCGCCGTGACTCCCAGTGGGCGGGCATGCTCTTGAGGGTGCGCAGCCAGTTGGACACGCCGAAGATGTCCACGCCCACGTTGAAGACGCCCGGGTGGTACGTCAGCGCGGCCAGCGTCATGTAGCCGCCGTAGCTGCCGCCGATGATGCCCACGCGCTCGCCGTCCACGTACGGGAGGCTGGCCAGGTACTTCTTCGCCTCCACGCAGTCGAGCAGCGGCTCCTTGCCGTGCTTCTGGTCATCCGCCGTGTAGAACGTCTTGCCGTAGCCGGAGCTGCCGCGGTTGTTGATGGCCAGCACCACGTAGCCGTGGTTGACCAGGTACTGAATCATCGGGTTGTAGCCCTTGCGGGACTGGCCACCGGGGCCGCCGTGCACCCAGATGAGCGCGGGCGCCCGCGTCTGGGCGGTGGCCTGGTGCGGCTTGAAGAGGACGTTGGGAATCACCATCCCGTCGAACGACTTGAAGCGCACCACCTCCGCGTCGACCAGGTCCTTGGCGTCGATTTCGGGGGTGAGGTTGTCCGTCAGGCGCGTGGCCTTCTTCGTCGCGAGGTCGAAGACGTAGAGGTTGTTGGGCGAGCGGTCCCCGCGGTGGTGGAAGGCCAGGCGCTTCTCACCGCGGCCGATGGACACGCTGGTGATGTCGCCCTCGGGCAGCCTGGGCAGCTCCAGCTGCTTGCCCGTCTTCGTGTCCTGCACGCGGATGACGGTGCTGGCGTCCGCGTTGATGCCGGTGACGCGCAGCGCGCCGTTGCGGGAGAAGTACGTGTACATCACGTCCCAGTCCGTCTTCTCCACCTCCTCCATCTTCCCGGTGGCGAGCACGTAGCGCACCACGCGGGTGAACTCGGAGCCCTCGTCCGTGAGCAGGTAGAGCGCGGTGGAGGTGGTGTCGAACTCGGCGGGGCTCCAGGTGGCGGTGCCCTGGTGCTTGCTGATGTGCTTGCGCTCCTTCGTGGCGAGGTTCAAGAGATAGACGTCGCTGTCGGCCGTGGTGTTGGTCTTCTCCACGGCGATCCACTGCTCGTCCGCGGACACGGCGCCCACGTCCAGGCCGTCCTCGTTCTGGTACAGCCGCGTGCGCTCGAAGCTCTTCGCGTCGTAGCGGTACAGGTCCATGAAGCGCTCGTCGCGCTCGTTGGTGAGGACGTAGAAGCCCGCCTCGTCCTGGCTCCAGCCGAAGAAGACGGCGCGGTGCTTGTCGCCCGGGGTGAGGTCCTTCTCCTTCCCGTCCGGCGTGCGCACGTAGAGGTGGTGCTGCTCGTTGCCGCCCTGGTCGCGCGTGAAGAGGATGCGGTCGTCCTTCGGGAAGTAGCTCACCGCGAAGGTGCTGTCGGTGGTGGAGCGGGTGAGCTGGGTGGGCTTGCCGCCCTTCACCGACGCGGAGAAGACGTTGTAGATGCCCGTCTGGTTCGACGAGTACAGCACCCGCTGCTCGTCGGAGGAGAAGGACGCGCCCCGAATCAGGGTCGTCTTCATGAACTGCTGGATGGTGTAGTGCTTCGAGGGGCGCGTGGGCGCGCGCTCGACCTGGGCCTTGCCGGGCGCGGCGGCCTTGGGCGCGGCGGGATTGGCCAGCGCGAGGGAGGGGACGAGGGTCGCGAGGGCCATGGCCCGCGAGACGGTGAACCAGGACGGCATGGTGGACTCCAGTGAGGGTGTGGAACCCGGAAGCGGCGCCGCCGTCCGGTGTCCCACCTTTACACGAACGGCGTCGGGCGGGATTGCATGCGCTCGCGAGCTCGCTTCAAGGAGCGAGCGGGCAAGGGTTTTTCGCGGGAAGAGGAGCCGGGGCCCTCCGGGGTTGTGTTGGACGATGCAAGACCCCCAGAGGAACCTGGTCCAACGCGCGCTCGAGCCTGTCTGTCACCGCGAGCGCAACCAACTCGTCCTGCCCGTCCCGGAGCGTCCAGCCGAGGAAGCTCTCGCGGAGGCGCGAGTGTGGCTCGACGGCATCCACGCGCGGATGCTGGAGGCCGACGATGACGTGCTGCACCAGGACATGCACTCGCTGCACCTGGGGCTGCTCACGCTGCGCCGGCGCTGGAGCCCGGAGGACTGGAAGGTCTTCTGCCAGGACACCGCGCGCAAGCACCCGCTGCGCTCGTTCCTGCACCAGTGCCCCTTCACCCGACGCGCCTTCGAGCGGCCCCGGGGGTACGCGGGCGACGCGGCGCTCATCGACTACCTCTACCTGGACCACGCCGCGGACGAGCTCCACGCGGGCCGGGAAATCTATCGGTACATGCACCAGCAGCCCAGCGCGGTGAGCGTGCGCGAGCGGCGGGACCTCCTCGCGCGCGAGCTCGACGCCACGGCCGAGCGGGTGCCGGGAGACGCGCGCATCCTCTCCGTGGCGTGTGGCCACCTGCGCGAGGCGGAGGCCTCGGCGGCGGTGCGGGAGCGGCGCGTGCGGGAGCTCATCGCGTTCGACCAGGATGCGCTGAGCCTGGCGGAGATCTCCCACCACCAGCCGCTCGACGTGGTGAAGCCGCACTGCGGCTCGGTGCGCGCGCTGCTCGCGGGCAAGGAGTCCTTCGCGGACCTGGACTTCATCTACTCCGCGGGCCTGTACGACTACCTGTCCGACTCCGTCGCCACGCGGCTGACGGGGCTGCTCTTCAACATGCTGCGCGCACAGGGGCGGCTGTTGGTGGCCAACTTCGCGCGCTTCCCGCCGGAGACCGGCTACATGGAGGCCTTCATGGACTGGTGGCTCCTGTACCGCGAGGAGGATGAGCTGCGCGGCTTCCTGGGCGAGGTGCCGTTGGAGCGGCTCGACTCCGTGCGGCTGTTCCGGGACGGCCAGGACAACGTCATCTACCTGGAGCTCGTGCGCCGCTGACGAGCTCAGTGCACCGGAGGCCCCGGGGACTCCTGCTGCGAGGAGGAGGGCCCGGCGCAGGGCAGGGTGACGGTGAAGGTGGAGCCCTCGCCCGGCGTGCTCTCCACGTCGATGGCGCCGCCCAGCGCCTGGACGATTTCGCGGACAATCCAGAGGCCCAGCCCGAAGCCGCCGTAGTGGCGCACGGACACCGCGCGCTCGAAGCGGCCGAAGATGCGCGCGCGGTCCTCGTCGGCGATGCCGATGCCGAAGTCGCGCACCCGCAGCAGCGCCTGTCCGTCCTTCTCCTCGCGCAGGGTGATTTCAATCGGCTTGCCCGCGCCGTACTTCATCGCGTTGGAGAGGAGGTTGCCCACCACCTGCTCCAGTCGCATCGCGTCCCAGTAGCCGGTGAGCCGGGGGACGCGCGCGTCGAGCCGCACCGGGCACTCCGCGCGGACGAGCGCCTCGCGGCTGCGCTCCAGCTGGCCCTGGACGAGCGCCACCAGGTCCACCTCCGAGAGCTTGATGTGCAGCTGCCCCTGGGCGAGCCGGGAGATGTCCAGCAAGTCACTCACCAGCCGCCCCAACCGCTGCGTCTGCGCGGAGGCGGACTCCAGCTTGGTGGAGAGCTTGTGGGGAGACAGGCCCGCGTCTCCGCTGGCGCGGACCTGGGCCTGGAGGCCCTGGATGTGGAGCTGCAGCGAGGTGAGCGGTGTCTTCAGCTCGTGGGCGGCGATGGAGAGGAAGTCGTCGCGGCGGCGCACCGCCTCCTGCTCGGCGCGGTACAGGCGGCCCTGCTCCTCGGAGAGGGCGGCGATGCGCTCGAAGTTCTCCGCGTTCTCCAGGGCGGTGCCCGCGAGCACGGTGACGAACTCCGTCAGGCGCTCCTCCACCTCGCCGAACAGCGCGCCCACCTGGCGGTGCGTGGCCAGGACGCACGCCACCGTCTTGCCCCGGACCTGGAGCGGCGCACACAGGAGCGAGCGCACCCCGGCGAGCTCCATGCTCTCGCTCGCCCCGCCCGGAAGGCCCTGGCCCATCACGGTGATGCGGCCCGTCTCCATCGCGCGGGCGATGGCGGTGCGGCTGGGGCCCTCGGTGTCCTCGTCCTCGGTGAGCTCGCGCGGGTCCACGATGGCGCAGTGCTCGGCGCGCAACAGCTCCAGCATGGACTGGCGCACGGCCTCGAACACCGCCTCGCGAGAAAGCGCCGACGCGAGCCGCCTCCCCGCCTCCAGCACGCGCGGGAAGCGGTCCACCAGCGAGAGCGCGCGGGTGCCATCCTGCTCCACGACCTCGGGCGAGAGGCCCTCCTCCATCTCCGCCAGTTCGCGCGTGGCCACGGACAGGTCCGCCTCCGCGTCGGGCCAGCCGAGCGCGCGGCCCAGCTCTCCTCGCGCCTTCAGGCTCCGGGCGTGCTCGTGGCGCATCTTCAAGTCGCGCGCCGCCTGGAGGGACTGCTCCAGCCAGCTCCGGGCCCGGCGCGCCTGGCCTCGCAGCGCGGCGACGAGGGCCCGCTCGCGCAGGGCATGGGGCAGGTTGTTGCGGTAGGTGCGCGCGAGGGTGTGCGCGTCCTTCGCCGTCTTCTCGGCGCGCTCCAGCAGGGCGCGGCGCCTTCCGGCGGCCAGGGGCGAGGTGGCCTCCGCGAGCTGGCGCAGCGCGGTGGCGAGCAGCGGGGTGATGGGGGCCACGTACTCCTGACGCAGGTGGGCCTCGTCGACGAGCCGCGCGGCGCGCTCCAGCACCTTCACCGCGCCCTCCGCGTCACCCTGGCGCATGCGGTGGAGGGCGTCCGCCTGGAGCACGCCCGCGAAGCTCTGCGGGTCCGGCTGGTCCGGGTTGGTCAGCTCACCGTCCAGCAGCGTGCCCGGCAGCCTCCCGTCGGACGCCTTGGCCCAGGCCTCCAGGCCCAGCCGCACCGAGTAGCGGTCCCCCAGCGCGAGCGCGGCCGCATGCAGCCGCTGGCTCGTCTCCAGTGACTCGCGCAGCCGGCCCAGGCGGTAGAGGGCCATGGCCACCTGGAACGTGGCGTTGTTCACCTCCCACGGGTCTCCGGTGCGCTCGAGCAGGCGGATGGCCTGGGTGCACTTCTCGATGCAGTCCTCGAAGCGCGAGGACGCGTAGCAGGCGAGCCCGTAGAAGTGCAGCGTCTGGCCCTGGCCCCACACGTCGTTCTGCTCCTGGCGCAGGGACAGCGACTTCTCCGCGTACGCGTAGGCCCGCTCGAACCAGGGCAGGGTGGTCAGCGCGGGCGAGTGCTCCGAGTACGCCTGCGCCAGCTCGGGCGTGGGCGGATAGCGCTCCGCGAGGTTCAAGTCCCTCAGGTGCGCCCACAGCACCGCCGCGCGGCCACGCCGGTACCAGTAGCCATATGCGAGCCGGCTGTAGAGCCGCACGGCCTGGAGGTCCTCGGTGCCGCCCTCGATGGGACGGCGCGCGAGAAACCAGCGCGGCGCCACCGTGTGCGCGGCCTGCGCGAGAATCTCCCACGCCGCGCTCGCGCCGGTGAGCACGCCCCGGGGCGGCACCCAGCGTCCCATCAGCTTCAGGCCCTGCTCCAGCGCGAGCGTGGCCTCGCCGAAGTCGCCGCGCTTGAAGGCGAGCTCGCCCAGCTGGCCGAGGATGCGCGCCTGCTCCTGCTTCTCCCGCGCCAGTGACTGCGCGCGCTCGAGCTGCTGACGGGCCTCCTCGTAGCGGCCGCGCAGCATGAGGACGTTGCCCAGGCCCGCCGCCACGCGGAAGCGGGTGCCCGCGTCCGCGCCCGCCGCGCCGCGCTCGGCGATGCGGTAGTTGAGCTCCGCGGACTCCAGCGCGAACCGCCCGCGCGCCAGCTCCGCCGCGACGAGCGCGTGGGGCAGCGCCTGCGTGTACTCACCCGCGGCGTCGAAGTGATAGGCCAGCTCGAACGAGTCCTTCGTCGGCTGGGCCGCCGCCGAGCGCGCCGCCTGTCGGTGCAGCTCCCGCCGTCGCTGCGGCGTCAGCATGTCCAGCAGCACCTCGCGCAGCTTGTCGTGCACGAAGGTGTAGCGCGTGCCCTCCTCCCACAGCATGTGCCGGCGACGCGGCTCCTCCAGCGCGGCGCTCAGGTCCTCGCGGGACACGCCCGACAGCGCCTCCAGGCGCGACAGCTCGAAGGACTTGCCCAGCACCGCGCCCACCGACAAGAGGCGCCGCGAGGCCAGGGGCAACAGGCGCAGTCTGCGCACGAGGAACCCCGCGGCCTGCCGGGACGAGCGCGCGTGCGCCATCGCCGCCGGCTCCACGCTCCAGCCGGAGGGCCCCGGCACCAGCACACCGTCTTCAACGAGTCCATGCAGCACCGCGCTCGCCATGAAGGGGTTGCCCTCCGACAGCCGCGTCACCAGCTCCGTGGCCTCGCGGGGCAGCGTGCCCGCCATGGACTCCGTCAGGCGCGCCACCTCCGCCGCGCCCAGCGCGGACAGCCGCAAGTGCGCGGTGGGCGCCAGCTTGCGCAGCACGTGCGTGGGGCCGATGTCCTCGCCTCGGAAGGCGACGATGACGAGCACCCGTCCCTGGCCCTGGCGCCTTGCCTGCGACCAGCCCTCCAGGGCCCGCAGGGTCAGCTCGTCCGCCCACTGGCAGTCGTCGAGCACCACGACGGCGGGCTCGTCCCGCGTGCCCAACGCGCCGAGCAGCGCGGTGAGTGCCCAGATGCCGCGGCTCTCACCGAGGGACTCGGGCGCCAGCGTCCGCGCGGAGGCGTGCGGCGCGGGAGACAGGAGCGGCTCCAGCTGCGGCAGCACCATGCACAGCCCCGCCTCCTGTCCGGCGAGCCGCCCACGCAGCGCCTCGGCCAGCGCGGGCCGTGACGCGAGCGCCAGGGTGATGGCCGAGGCCACGCCGGTGAAGAGCTGGAAGGGCCGCCGCGCCGCCTGGTCCTGCGCCTGTCCCTGCAACACCCACGCGTGGTGTCTCGGAGCGCGGGCGGAGAGCTCCTCGAGCAACCGGCTCTTGCCGCCGCCGGACTCGGCCTCCACCACCACCAATCGCCCCGGGTCCGTCAGCGTGCGCTCGAGTTCGCGCTCCAGCGTGGCGACCTCCTCGTGGCGGCCGACGAAGGATGGCTCGGTGAGGCTGCGTCGGGCGTCCCTCGCGCCGGTGATGAGCTCCGGCTCCGCGTGGCCCTGGGCCAGCGCGTCCTCCAGCTCCAGCAGGTCCGCCAGCGCGGAGGCCGCCGACTGGTAGCGGTCCGAGGGGTCCGTCTGCAACAGGCGTGAGACGAGCTCCTCCAATGCGCGCGGCGCGTCCACGCCCACCGCGCGCAGCCGGGGCCGCGCGGACAGGTGCTGGCGGAGGACCTCGCCCACGGAGTCGCCCGTGAAGACGGGGACCCCGGCCAGCGACTCGAAGAGGACGACGCCCGTGGAGTACAGGTCCGAGGTGGCCTCCACGGGGCGGTGCAGGAGGCCCGCCTGCTCCGGGGAGAGGTAGCGCGCGGTGCCCACCGGCAAGTCCCGCAGGGACGCGTCCAGGCGCTCGCTGCGGGCGAGCCCGAAATCAATCAGCGTGGCGCGCGACAGTGGCTCGCCGGAGACGATGAGGTTGGCGGGCTTCACGTCGCGGTGCAGCACGCCGTGGTGGTGGGCCTCGGTCAGCGCGGACAACAGGCCCCGGCCCAGCGCGAGCGCCTCGGGGACGCTCAGCACGCCGCGCTCCAGGCGCGCCTCCAGGGACTCTCCCGTCAGCCAGGGGGTGACCAGGTACAGCCAGTCCTCCGAGGTGCCGATGTGGCGCACGGAGACGATGAAGGGGCTGTCGAGCCGCGCGAGCGTGGCGGCCTCGTGCTCCATGCGGTGACGCGCGGCGGGGACGAGCGCCGTGGTGGAGGTCACCTTGATGGCCACGCGCTCCCCGGTGCGCAGGTCCACACCGGCCCACGTGGAGATTCCCCTGCCGACCTTCAGACGCTGGACGAGCTCGAACCGGTGGCCCAGTCGGCGGCCCGGCCGCGGCTCTCCTGGAACGGCGCTGGCGGATTGGATGCCTTCAGCCATTCAGTGCCCTCGCGCTCCACCCCGCGACGCAAAGGCGCCGTGGTTGGCCGCGCGTCCCGTCCTTCCCGGCAACGTTGGGTGTCGGACGGGCGCCGCCAAGGGAGTGGCCGGAGCACGCTTCCCGTGCGCCGACTCAGCCTTCAACAGCCGCACGCGCTCCGCTTCCCTCCTGCTTCTCGGCCATGCGGGCAGACTGCTCGGACACCAAGGGGGCGGGCACGGATGACTCGGGTGTGCCCGCACGTCGTCCGGCGGGCGGCGGGGCAGGGGGCCGACCTTCCGGCAGGTGGGTGGCACATGCTACGCCGGTGCGTGAAGTCGCCGTTCCTTCCCTCCCCCTGAGGACCTGCTCCATGACGAAGTTCTCGCAGACGTTGCTGGCCGCGCTCGCGCTGTCCCTGCTGCTCCCCGTCGCCTCCGCGCGCGCTTCCGACTATCCGCCCGACTACCCCATCTGCAGCGTCTACGACTCCGTGACGACGGGGCCCTTCGAGGTCATCCGCCACACGCGCCGGCTCCCTGGCCGGCTGGCCTCGCTCACCGTCAGCTACCGGGGCTTCCTGCGGGGCCTGTATCCGGACAATCAGATCTCCATCTACGTCAGCCTCAACGGTCGGCAGCAGACGCTGGCCGCGAGCTCGGGCACGAACAACGACGCCTATGTCTTCCTGAACGCCGGGCCGCGTGGGTGCACCAAGTGCCTGCGGTACATCAACACGCCGCTGTGCAACGCGCACTTCGCGGCGGGAGGCCAGGAGGGCGTCTGGGTGTGCGAGCAGCCCTCGGCGGTGGAGAACGACTTGTTCTTCTATGCCTTCGACTGGAACGGCTACCAGAACGCGTGGGACATCCACGTGGCCGCGACGGCCGGCGGCCAGTGGGACAGCAATCTGGGCAACAACTACTTCGCGCGACTGCCGGCACGGTCGAGCTGCTGGTAGTTTTCCGCCGAGAGCGTTCGTGGTGTGAACCCGAAGCTTGACTCCCCGAGAGCCCCGGCGGAAAAGCCGGGCTCATGAGGCGGCCCCCGCTGTTTCCACCGGGCCGCGGGGAGCCCGGGATTGAAGCTCGCGACGCTCAAGGATGGAACCCGTGACGGGCGGCTCATCGTCGTCAAGCGGGACAACTCGGCCTATGCGCTGGCCACCAACGTGGCGCTGACGCTGCAAGCGGCGCTGGATGACTGGGACACGAAGGAGCCGCAGCTGCGCGCGCTCGCCCAGCAGCTGGAGACGGACAGTGTGCAGAGCCGTCCGCTGGATGTGAAGGCGCTGCATGCGCCGCTGCCGCGCGCGTACGAGTGGATCGACGGCAGCGCGTACATCAACCACGTCATCCTGGTGCGCAAGGCGCGCAACGCCGAGCCGCCGGCCACGCTGAAGACGGACCCGCTGGTGTACCAGGGCGGCTCGGGTGACTTCCTGGCGCCCACCGCGGACATCCCGCTGGCGGACGAGGCGTGGGGCATGGACTTCGAGAGCGAGGTCTGTGTCATCCTCGGCGACACGCCGCAGGGGACGAAGGCGGAGGACGCGGGCAAGCACGTCAAGCTGCTGATGCTGGCCAATGACGTGTCGCTGCGCAACCTCATCCCGGAGGAGCTGGCGAAGGGCTTCGGCTTCTTCCAGAGCAAGCCGGCGACGGCGTTCAGCCCGTTCGCGGTGACGCCGGACGAGCTGGGCTCGGCGTGGCGGGAGGGCCGGGTGCACCTGCGCATGCGCTCGGTGCTCAACGGCGTGCAGGTGGGCGACACGGACGCGGGGCCGGAGATGCACTTCTCCTTCTTCGACCTCATCCAGCACCTGTGCAAGACGCGCAGCTACACGGCGGGCACCATCCTGGGCAGCGGCACGGTGTCCAACGCGGACCGCGCGCGTGGCATCTCGTGCCTGGCCGAGCAGCGGATGATTGAGACGATTGAGGAGGGCAAGCCCAGGACGCCCTTCATGAAGCCCGGGGACACCATCGACATCGAGATGTCGGGTGAGGACGGGCAGAGCGTGTTCGGGCGCATCTCCCAGAAGGTGGTGAAGGTCCCATGAAGGGCCTTCGGCTGCACAACTACTGGCGCAGCTCCGCGTCGTGGCGGGTGCGCCTGACGTTGCACCTCAAGGGAGTGCCCTTCGAGTACGTGGCGGTGCACCTGCTGAAGGATGGCGGGCAGCAGAACTCGGACGCGTATCGGAGCGTCAATCCGATGCGCACGGTGCCCACGCTGGAGTGGATGGAGGCGGACGGGACGGAGCGGCGGTTGTCCCAGTCGCTCGCCATCGTGGAGTTGTTGCAGGAGCGCTTCCCCACGCCGTCGGTGTTCCCGGAGGACAGCTATCTGCGGGCGCGGGCGAGGATGATGGCGGAGTACGTGAACTCCGGCATGCAGCCGCTGCAGAACCTGTCGGTGTTGCAGCGAATCAAGAGCGAGCTGAAGGGCGACGACAAGGCGTGGGGCGCGTACTGGAACGCCCGGGGCCTGGAGGCGCTGGAGACGATGGTGCAGCCCACCGCGGGACGCTTCTGCGTGGGGGATACCGTGTCGCTGGCGGACGTGTGCCTGGTGCCGCAGCTGTATGGCGCGCGCCGGTTCGCGCTGGACTTGTCGCCGTACCCGACGCTGCTGCGCATCGAGGCCGCGTGCGCGGAGCATCCCGCCTTCCAGGCGGCGCACCCGGACCGTCAGCCGGACGCGGCGCCGGCCTGAGTGGTGGTGGATGTGGAGCGCCCCGTCGCGGATGGGGCGCTCCGGTCTTCCACGGGCGAGGCGCGTCGGCAGGCATGCTTCGCCCGCCACTGGTGGAGCGTGCGTGTGTTCGCCGCGTTTATTCTCGCCTGCGGAACTCGTGATTCAGGGCGTCGGCGCGAAGCTCGTGTCGATGCGCAGCGCGCGAGACAGGGTGAGCGTCACGGGCGTCTTCGCGGCGATTTCGAGCAGGCGCGCCTTCTGCTCCTCGGTGACGGCGGGGCCGACCGAGAGCACACGCTCCACGCGCTCCACATCGTCCTCACGCAGCAGCTTGAGCTTCACGGTGAAGGGGTTCAGCTCCCAGCCCTTGCGCGCCGCGTACATCTTCAACGTGATGGCGGTGCACGCGCCCAGTGAGCCCACCAGCAACTGGTAGGGCGCGGGGCCCTGGTCCGCGCCGCCCAGCGCCGCGGGCTCGTCCGCCTGGAAGTGATGTTTGCCGGTGCGAATCGACTGCGTGTAGCCGGTCTGGCTCTCGACGACGGCCGCCGCGAGCAGCTTGGAGTCATGGGTGGTCATGGGGGGGGCATGAATCCAGGGCCCGCGCCCGGTGACAAGCGTCCACCCGTCGCACCGTGTCCAGCAGGCATCGAGCCACACGGATGTTTCGAGCCACCCTCCCTCTTCCGAGGGTAGCTTTCCTGGCAGATGTCATCCCTGGAGTCCCAGAACCCCGCCGTTCCCGACCGCGCCGCCGTGCTGCGCGAGCTCGCGTTCCTGTTCCTTCGCCTGGGCACCACGGCCTTCGGTGGTCCCGCCGCGCACATCGCCTTGATGGAGGATGAAGTCGTTCGCCGTCGACGCTGGCTCACGCGCGAGGAGTTCGTGGACCTGCTCGGCGCGGCCAACCTCATCCCCGGCCCCAACTCCACCGAGCTGGCCATCCACATCGGCCACCGTCGTGCCGGGTGGCCCGGCCTGTTGGTCGCGGGCACGTGCTTCATCCTCCCCGCGTTCTTCATCGTCCTCGGCATCGCCTGGGGTTACTCGCGCTTCGGCGCGCTGCCGGACGTGGGCGCGCTGCTCTATGGCGTCAAGGCGGTCATCATCGCCGTGGTGGCGCAAGCCCTTTGGGGACTCACGCGCACCGTGGTGAAGGGCGCGCTCGCGGCTGTCATCGGAATCGCCGCCGCTACCGCGGCCTTCCTCGGTGTCGACGAGCTGCTGCTGTTGTTGCTGTCGGGACTCGCCGTGTTCGGCTTTCGCGCGGCGACGCGTCGCGGAAACACCTCGGGTCCCTCGCCCGGAATGCTGGCCGCTCCGTGGAGCGCGGTGCTCCCGCTGGGCGCCGCGTCGGCGGCGGTGCCCTTCACGCAGCAAGGCCTGTTCCTCTTCTTCTTGAAGGTGGGCTCGGTGCTCTACGGCAGCGGCTACGTGCTGCTGGCGTTCCTGCGCTCGGACCTGGTGCAGCGGCTGGGCTGGCTGACGGAGGCGCAGCTGCTCGACGCGGTGGCTGTGGGCCAGGTGACGCCCGGCCCCGTGTTCACCACGGCCACGTTCATCGGCTACGTGCTCGGCGGGCCCGTGGGCGCCACCGTGGCCACGGTGGGCATCTTCCTGCCCGCCTTCGTCTTCGTCGCGCTCAGCGGCCCGCTGGTGCCCCGGCTGCGCGAGTCGTGGGTAGCAGGGGCCTTCCTGGACGGCGTCAACGTGGCGTCACTCGCGCTGATGGCCGTGGTGACGTGGCAGCTCGGCCGCGCGGCCCTGGTCGATGTGTGGACCGTGGGGCTCGCCATCGTGTCGGCCGTGCTGCTCATCCGCTTCCGCGTCAACTCCGCCTGGCTGGTGCTCGGCGGAGGCGCGGTGGGGTGGCTGGTTCAAACCACTAGCGGGGCGTGAGCTTCGCCTCGCAGCGGAAGACCTCGACACCGGACAGGTCCGAGCGCCGGTCGATGCACGTCAGCCGCAGGTGCTCTGCCTCGCGCGTCGCCTCGCAGTGGCGGTTGCCATCCACCGCCGTCCCACCCGCGTCGGGCCGCACCACGCCGCCATCTGAGTCCACGTGGATGGTGTGAGCACGGTCATGCAACGACCAGTCACCCCGCTTCAGGTCCACCTTGGCGCTGGCACCCCCGTACTCGGGGAAGCCCAGGGGCGCGTTCCCCACGGCGGTCAGGTCGCACGAATCCTCGGGGACCCTCAATTGGAAGGAGCCATTGCCGCCGCAGGTGTTCTCAGTGACGTCGAACGTCACCTCCTGCGCGTCCTTCTCGCAGTCGGGCGCGGAGTCCGCGATGAGCAGCACACCCGTAACGGCGAGCACGGCGACGGAGGCGAGGTTCCTCAGCAACGGCATCATGACGGAACTCCTGGGGGTGTGAGGGCCACGGCCGGCGCTCGGGAGAGCACCGTGGCGCGGCCGTACAGCACGGCGAGGACGACGAAGGGCAGGGTGAGCAGGTCCGAGACATCCGCCACCGCGCGGAAGCCACTGAGCCCCAACGGCGCGCCGATGGGACGCAGCCACTCACAGAACAAGTCCGCGAACGGCTGGGACACCTTGAGCGCGGTGAACAACCCCGTCGTCACCAGGGCGCCCACGCCCAGCCTCACGCGGAGACTCCATCGCGTGACGAGCGCCAGCAGCGCGGACACATAGAGCGGCAGGAAGAAGCAGATGGCCACGTCCGACAACTTCCCTGTGAGCGTGTTGTGGAAGGTCGGCTTGAGGACGCGGTCGTTCACCGCCATCAGCACCACGGCGGCCAGCGGCACGGGCGCGAGGAACTCCGACATCGACGGCAGGGGCCTGGTCCCCCACGCGCGCCAGCTCACCGCAGCGCCTCCGAGCCCATCAGCGCCTTGAGGAGGATGGCGTCCGTCAGCATCTCCACCGGCGCCCGGTCATCCGTGAGCGGCTGCGCCGACGCCACTGGCTGCAGCTCCCCCACCACGCGCGTCGCCAGGGGCTGCAGCGAGAGAGGAAGCGAGGACGTCCGCGCGCTCAACCGCTCCCCCATCCCCTCCGGGCCCGCGAACAGCAGCGTGTTGCTGTGGTTGCGAGCATCCGCCGCGAGCACCTGCGGGAACACCGTGGCCAGCGTCCCACCCACCGCGCGCACCACCGCACGCTCATCGCGGAAGCGGCCCACGTTGAAGCACGCCACGCCGCCCGGCTCCAGGTGCGCCGCCACCTCCTGGGCGAACTCGCGCGTCGTCAGGTGGAAGGGCACGTAGGGGAAGCGGAACGCGTCCACGATGATGGCGTCGTAGCGCCGCGTGTCCCGACGCAGGAACGTGCGCGCGTCCGCGATGTGCACCTCCACCTCCGTCCCCAGGCCGAAGTGCTGGCGCGCCAGCTTCACCACCATCGCGTCCAGCTCCACGCCCACCACGTAGGCCCCCGGGTACGTCTCCCGCAGCCCGCGCGCGCTCGTGCCCGCGCCCAGCCCCAACACCAGCACGCGCGGCGTCCGAGGCTCCTCGCGCGCCATCGCCGGCGTCAGCAGGTAGTGCGCGAACACCTCGTCGCGCACCGGCTGGCCCGGCAACCACGTGCTCTGCACCGCGAAGCCCTCGTCGAAGACCAGGCTGCGCGTGCCGCTCGGAGACTCCAGCACCTGGAGGAAGGCGTGCGGCGACTCGGCCACCTCGAGCGCCTGCGGATGTCGGGGCAGCGCATGCGTCCCCATCACCAGCGCCGCCGCGGGCACCCCCACCGCCAGCGCGCGCCACCGCCACCCCAGCCCCCACGTCGCCGTCAGCCCGAGCATCCCCGCGAAGCACGCCATGGCCCGCGCCGTGCCCAACCACGGCAGCACCACGAAGGCCGCGAGCAACGTCCCGACGATGCTGCCCAGCGTGGATGCCGACGACAGCCTTCCTGCGTGCGCCCCCGCTGACGTCACGCCCCCCAACCCCACGCGCACCAGGAACGGCCCCACCGCCCCCAGCGCGAGCAGCGGCGGAATCGCCACCAGCACCACCAGAGCCACCCGCCCCATCGCCTCCATCGGCCTGCCCGTCATCACCGCCGTCGTGGCCCCCGGCAGCAGCACCCTCGCGAGGAAGGGCAGCGCCGTGAGCATCAGCGCCGCCACGCCGAGCGCCACCCGGAGCGGCTCCAGCCTCGCGGCCCGGTCCGCCACCTTCCCGCCCAGGTGCGCCCCCAGCGCCAGCCCGCCCAGCACCAGGGAGATGAGCGCCGCCCACACCGGGGTGCTGCTCCCGAAGTAGGGCGCCACCAGTCGCGAGGCCGCCATCTCCGACGCCATCACCGTGGCGCCAGAGAGGAAGGACAACCAGGTCAGCGAGGAGGGCTTCATGGGCGGGGGCGCCAACAGCAATCCCCGTTCCATATTCAACAGCCCGTAAGTCCGGGCCCCACGGGCAGACACACCGCGAGGCCCGCGACACCCCCGTCAGCGAGCCGTGGCCCGACTGACAGGATTGTCGTGCTCAGCCCTTGAAGGGCAGGGCGGCCACCTTCACCGTCGCGGGACCCTGAGCCAGGGTCAGCTCGGTGCCGGGCTCCAGCGAGTCCTTGTGCACGTACCCCAGGGCCACCCGCTGTCCACCCTGCGCGGGCGAGCGCACCACGCTGGTGAGCCAGCCCACCTTCTTCTCACCCCTGCGCAGCTCCGTGCCCGGCGCCGCCTCCACGTCGCCCAGCAAGAGCCCCGTCAGCTTGCGGTTCATGTGCCCGCGGAAGGTGGCCCGGGCGATGACCTCCTGCCCGATGTAGCACCCCTTGTTGTACGAGATGGCGGACGGACCCAGGTCCGCCTCCAGGGGGATGGTGGTGTCCACCATGTCCTGCCCGTAGCGGGGCACCCCGGCCTCCACCCTCAAGAGCTCCAGCGTCTCGAAGCCCAGGGGCTCGAGGCCCAGGTCGGCGCCCGCCTGGCTCAGGGCCCGCCACACCGCCTCCAGGCCCGCGCGCGGCACCCACACGTCCACCCCGTGCGGCTCCAGCCGGGTGTTCCCCACCAGCAGGACGTCCTGCCCGGCCAGCGTCCCCGGACGGGTGGCGTGGTGGGGCAGGGGGGCGAAGTCGGTGCCCGTCACGGCCGTGAGCAGCGCGCCCGTCCGGGGCCCGAGCAGCCGCAAGAGCCCGTGGTCGGCCGTGGCCTCGTGCAGCTCGGCGTCCTCGGAGATGAGGTATTTCTCCAGGAACTCCCGGACCTTGGCGCCGGTGCCGGGCTCCACGTCCACGAGCAGGTCCGCTTCCCGTTTGAGGATGCGGGCGTCCGCCACCATGGCCCCCTTCACGTTCACCAGGGCGGCGTAGGCTGCGGTCCCGACGGGGAGGTTGTTCACCTCCTGTGTCACCATTCCATGTAGGAAGGTGACCCGGTCCTCCCCGGTGATTCGGAGGACCTCACGATAGGAGGCATCGTGCAGGGCCACGGCCTCATGGGCGGCCTGGTAGGCGTCCTCGGCGTTCCCGTAGTCGGCCACGACCTCCCGGCCGCCCACCTCGAGGAAGCGGCCCCGCGCTTCTTCGTGAAGAAAATGCAGCGACAGCGGTTCCATGTCCGTCGCTATATAGAGGCGAAGGAGCGAATGCCACGATGGATGTGAAGCACCTGTCGTCCTTCCAGGACTTCTCCCCGGAGAAGCTCCGGAAGCACAACGTCTTTCAATCCGAGCGCTTCTTCCTGGATGTCTACTGCCTGGCGCCCGGGCAGGCCCAGAAGCCGCACCACCACGGGACCTCCGACAAGGTCTACGTCGTCCTCGAGGGCACCTGCCGCTTCCGCGTGGGTGTCGAGGAAGAGGTCCACACCGTGGGCGCGGCCGTGTTCGCCCCCGCGGGCGCCGAGCATGGGGTCACCAACGAAGGCCCCGCTCCCGCCCGACTGCTCGTCCTGATGACCCCGCCCCCGGAGCATGCATGAGTTCGAAGTCTTCCTCCAAGGCCGCCGTGGCGCTGCTGGTGCTGGGCGTGGCCGCGAGTGCCCTGTCCATCTTCCAGTGGAGCCAGTTGCTCACGCTGCGCGCCGGTGGTTCCACCGTGTGCGGCGTGTCCGACACGGTGAACTGCGAGACGGTGTGGAACTCGCCTTTCGCCACCCGGTTGCATGAGCTGTTCGGCATCCCCGTCGCCGGCCTGGGGCTGGTGTGGGGGCTGACGGTGGTGGCGCTGTCGGCGGTGTTCCTGGCGCGCGAGCGCTCGGGCAAGTCGGTGGCCCCGGCGTCGCAGGGGCTGAAGCTGACGGCGCTGGCGGGTGTGGTGTCGGTGTTCGTGTTCGCCTTCGCCAGCTACCAGACGGGCGTGGTGTGCCCCACGTGTCTGGGCACGTACGCGCTGGTGGCGCTCATCGCGGGCGTGGCCTTCAAGGGGCTGCCGAGCGTGGCGGGCGAGTGGGGCCCGGCGCTGGGGTGGACGGTGGGTGCCACGGTGCTGGTGTTCGTGGCGGTGGCCCTGCCGGGTCGCTCGCTGTCGACGCCCGCGCCCAAGGCGGGGGCGCTGTTGCCTCCCGCGCCCACGGAGGCGACGGCGAGCGCCACGACGGGGGCGGCGAGCGCGAACAGCTCGCCCGCGTCGCTGGAGGCGTACCTGAAGGGGCTGCCGCTGGACCAGCAGCAGTTCATCTCCAACGCGCTGGCGATGTACCGCCGGGACACGCCGAAGCCCGCCGCGGCGCCGGCGCGGCGCCTGTATGGCCCCGCGACAGCGCCGGTGAAGATCGTCGAGTGGACCGACAGCAAGTGTCCCCACTGCAAGTCGTTGGTGGAGGAGCTGGCGGTGCTCAAGAAGCGCGTGCCGGAGGGCAAGCTGTCCCTGGAGGCGCGGCAGTTCCCGCTGGATGGCGCGTGCAACCCGGCGATGCAGCGGCGCGGGCCGGACGCCCCCACCGTGCGGTGCGTGGCGGCGAAGGCGCAGATCTGCCTGGAGGGCGCGTCGGACTTCTGGGAGCTGCGCGAGAAGCTCTTCGCGGCGCAGGCGGTGTTGGACACGGAGCGGGTGATGGAGATTGCGTCGTCCGGTTCGATGTCCCGCTCGCAGCTGGAGTCGTGCCTCGCGAGCGCGGACACGGCGGCGAAGCTGCAGGAGGACTCGTCGTACGCGCTGCGCTACCACTTCACCGGCACGCCGCTGGTGGTGGTGAACGGCCGCCAGGCGATGCCGTCCGCGCCGTTCCTGTACGCGCTGGTGATGGCGGAGGGCAACCCGAGCGCGCCCGCGTTCGACGTGCTGCCGCCGCCGCGCGCCATGCCGATGGACGACCACGCGGGCCACAACCACTAGTCCTGGGCGCCATGGGCAAGCGTGACAAGAAGGACGCGCCTGTCGCGCCCCCGGCTCCGTTTCACAACCCCTTCGCCGCGCTGGCGGCGAAGCGGGAGGAGCTGCCGGTGGGAACGGTGGCGCCCGCGCCCCCGAGCAAGCCCGAGCCGAAGGGCCCGGCGCGCGCGGTGGTGCGCATGGAGCGCAAGGGCCGCGGCGGGAAGGAAGTCACCGTGGTGGAGCACCTGGAGCTGCCCGCGCCCCAGCGCGAGGTGTGGCTCAAGGCGCTGAAGAACTCGCTGGGCTGCGGCGGCGTGGTGGAGGACGACACGCTGGTGCTCCAGGGCGACCAGCGCGAGCGGCTCCCCGCGCTGCTCGAGGCGCGCGGCGTGCGCAAGGTGACGGTGGGCTGAACGAGGCGGGAGCGCGCTCTTCGTGAGCGGCTCCCCTTCGTGGCTTGGCGGACCTCGTCACGCGCCCACGAAAAAGCCCGGGCGCCTTCGACAGGCGGCCCGGGCTCTGGGTGTCACGGCTTCGTGACGACTACAGCGCGGCGATGATGGCGTCGGTGAACTCGCGCGTGGTGGCGTTGCCGCCCAGGTCACCGGTGCGGACCTTGGCCTCGGTGTAGACCTTGTGGATGGCGCTCTCCATCCGGCGGGCCTCGTCGCGCATGTCCAGGTAGTCCAGCATCATCACGGCGGACATCATCAGCGCCGTGGGGTTCGCGATGCCCTTGCCCGCGATGTCCGGGGCCGTGCCGTGCACCGCCTCGAAGACCGCCGTGCGCTCGCCGATGTTCGCGCCGGGCACCACGCCCAGGCCGCCCACCAGACCCGCGCACAAATCACTCACGATGTCGCCGTACAGGTTCTCCAGCACCATCACGTCGAAGCGCGTCGGGTCCTTCACCAGCTGCATGCAGAGGTTGTCGATGATGACCTCCTCGTAGTGGATCTCCGGGAACTCACGGCCCACCTTGCGGCAGCAGTCCAGGAACAGGCCGTCCGACAGCTTCATGATGTTGGCCTTGTGGACCGCCGTCACCTTCTTGCGGCCGTGCTTGCGCGCGTACTCGAACGCGAACTTCGCGATGCGCGTGGAGGCCTTCTCGGTGATGATCTTCAGCGCCTCGACGACGCCCGGGACGATGATGTGCTCGATGCCGGAGTAGAGGCTCTCCGTGTTCTCGCGCACCACCACCAGGTCCACGTTCTCATAGCGCGTCTTCACGTTCGGCACGCTCTTGACGGGCCGCAGCGACGAGTACAGGTCCAGCCGCTTGCGCAGGCCGACGTTCGCGGAGGGGAGTCCGCCGCCCACCACCGTGCCCGTGGGGCCCTTGAGCGCGACGCCGCTGCGCAGCACCGCCTCCACCGACTCGTGGGGCAGGTTGGTGCCGTACTTGGCCACCACCTCCGTGCCCGCGTCCTTGTACTCGAACTCGAGGGGAACCTTGAGCGCCTCGAGGACGCGAATGGTGGCCGCCATCACCTCGGGGCCGATGCCGTCGCCATTGAGGACCGTAACAGTGCGCGTGTTCGCCATGGGTGCGGATTCACAGCACAAATCCCCCGCTCCCGGAAGAACGAAAACTTCCAGCCGGACAGGCCGGGACATGGGGGCCATGAGCACGCCGAACCCTTCGGAGCCACCCGGCCTGCGAGCGAGGGCCGGGGCGTCAGTGCTCGGACGCCGCGTCCGGGCGACGGGGGGCCCTGCGGGTCGGCCGGTGCCTGCGGCGGATGGCGTAGGGCCGGTAGAAGGACTCCCACAGCGCGGCGCGTCGTCCCCGGGGGCGGGTGCGCAGCTCGCCCAGGGGCGCCCGGATGAAGAACGAGGAGATGAACAGGTAGGCGGCGCCGATGGTGATGAGCGCCAGCACCGTCATGACCATGAACCCCGGTATCCACGCCACGTGGGCCCGGGCGACGAACTCACCGAAGTCCTCGGGTGGCTTCGGGTGGCTGTAGACCTTGAAGAACCAGGTCATCATCAGGACCAGCAGGATGGGCCCGTAGGTGCGGTTGAGCCGCGTGGAGATGGCCGACAGCAGCGAGAGCTGGATTTGCGGCCGGGACATCTCCACCGCCAGCTCGCGCAGGGCATCCGGGTCCACCGGCTCGCGGCGCAGCATGGGGGCCCACCAGCCGTCCTCCAGCAGGCGCACCCGCCGGTTCCACAGGTCGTAGTAGCGGTAGCGGCGCGCCTCGACGAGCAGGAACGACACCACCATCCAGATGCCGACGAGGAAGGTGACGTGGGAGCTCTGTGGCGACGCGAAGCCGAGCGAGATGACGGCGGCCGTCGTCGTCAGCGCCCAGTTGGTGGTGGTGTCCAGACGCGTGCGCCAGGTGTCGGAGCGGCTCAGCTCGCCCCGGAAGAGCTGCGCCATGGCCTGCTGCGACAGCCATGGCGACTCCAGGAGGTCGTTCTTGATGGGCTCGTTGAGGGGCATCCGTTCCTGGAAGGTGGGCCGACGCGCGAGCGGGTGCAACGGCTCGCCTGGACGCCAGGGGGCGATCCGCGCGGCTGCCGCGAACGGTCCGTCGAAGGGCAGCCGACCGGGTTGGCTGTCACCTCTCTTCGGGCAGGCATGCGGGCAGGCGCCCGGGTGGCCATGGCGGGCGGCCATGCACACCTTGGCTTTTCAACGTGGCCCGTCTCGACCCCATCGAAGCCTTGTCCGAGCTGCTCCAGGGAGAGCAGGAGCGTGTGACGCGCCTGTGGGCGAAGCGTCTGCGCGCGGAAGTGTACGAGGTGGAGATTCCGGGCCGCGACTTGCGCGCCCCCCTGCGGCGACTGGTGGGGGAGATGGCGCGGCTGCTCAAGGACCGGGGCGAGGACGCGGTGCGGCTGTGGCCGGAGGTGGCGCGCTCGCACGGCGCGGACCGGTACACGCAGAACTTCGAGTCCGAGGACCTCACGCGCGAGTTCAAGTCGCTGGAGGCGGTGCTGCTGCACGTCTACGCGCGCCACCACGGAGGCCTGATTGAGCCCGAGGTCGCCGGGCTCATCGCGGAGCTGGTGTGGGAGGGGGACGCGGCGGCGCAGGCGTCGTATGCGCGCATCCTGAAGACGGAGGAGGTGCGCTTCCGCGAGGCGGCGGTGATGGAGTCGGTGCTCAACCACGTGGACGTGGGCATCCTCCTGGCGGAGGTGGACGGCACGGTGTCCTTCGCCACGCCGCCGGTGAGCCGGCTGATAGGCGTGCCCATGCGCGCGGTGGTGGGCGGGCGCGCGGTGAACACGCTCTCGCCGGTGCTGACGCAAGTGAACGCGAAGCACGCCTCGGGTGAGCCCTTCAAGGTCGCGGACATGCCCTTCGTGCGCGCGCTGAAGGAGCAGGGCCCGGTGCGCGGGGTGATGATGGTGGTGGAGCGCCCCGGCGGCGGCGAGGTGACGCTGGAGATGAGCGCCACGCCCGTGTGGGAGGAGGAGGGCGAGCTCGCGGGCGCCATCCAGACCTTCACGGACCGCACGGAGTCCGCGAACAAGACCAAGGCGTTGGAGAGCGCGTACGGGGAGCTGCGCCGGCTGCAGGGGCGGCTGTTGCAGCGCACCCGTCAGCAGGCGCTGGGGCAGCTGGCGGGCGGCGCGGCGCACGCGCTCAACAACTTCCTCAACGTGCTGCGGCTGCGCATCACCCTGTTGCAGCGCGAGTACAAGCCCGAGCACCTGGACGCGCTCGACAAGACGGTGCAGCAGATTGGCGAGCTGGTGGCGCGGCTGCAGGAGTTCAACGTCCAGCGCACCGAGGAGCGGCCCGTCGACGTGAAGGTGGACCAGACGGTGCGCGAGTCGCTGGAGCTGGCGCGTGGCGAGCTGGAGCAGCGCGAGCACCCGGTGTACGTGGAGCTGGACCTGCACGACCCGGGGGCGGTGCGCGCGGACGCGGCTTTCTTCCGGGAGCTGGTGGTGAACCTGCTGCTCGCGGCGCGGGACCGGATGGAGGAGGGCGGGCACCTGAAGGTGACGACGCGCCAGGAGAGCCCCGCGTGGCTCACGCTGCGCATCCAGGACCAGGGCCCGTCGTATGCGTCGGAGGAGCTGTCGCATCTGTTCGACCCGCTCCGGAGGGACCCGGGCGCGCCGCAGCTGTCCTTGTACCTGGCGGTGGCGCGCGCGCAGGTGCAGCGCTGGGGCGGCGAGCTGACGGCGGAGAACGTGTCGTCGGGGAGCGGCGCGACGTTCGTGGTGCGACTGCCCCGGGTGCGCGTGCAGTCGCCGAACGAGCCCACGCCGCCTCCGGAGAGCGTGACGAGGCCCCCGGTGTCGGCGCCCCGGCGCTTCCAGCAGACGCGCCGCGTGCTGGTGGTGGACGATGATTTGGACAACGCGCGGATGATGGCCGAGGTGCTGGGGGAGGAGGGCTACGAGGTGCAGGTGGCCCACGACCCCACCGTGGCGTTGGGCATGTGGGACCGGCGCCGCTACGACGCGGCCCTGCTGGACGCGGTGATGCCGGAGATGAGCGGTTGGGAGCTGGCGCGCGAGCTGCGCGAGAAGTCACCCCAGGCGCTGCTCGCCATCGTCACGGGCATGGACGTGCGTGGGCAGAACCGGGCCAATCTGGCCCTGGTGGACGCGGTGTTCCGCAAGCCCATCGACGTGGGCGCGCTGGATGACTTCCTCGCGCAGACGGACGGTGGGGAGGACGAGGACACGTCGTCGGACGAGGAGGCCCCCGCCAATCCGGGGCCGGACTCCCAGCACTAGCGTCCTGCCGTGACTGTTCCGCGGTGGAGCACCAACGGGGGCCGCCGTCGGCCCTCCACCGCGGCCTTCACATCGCGCCGTCACGCGCCAAGCCAGGACGGGCATGGTGCCCGCAGGACCTGGGGCCCACCATCCAACATCAGGGCATGTGAGTGTCTCCTGTTGGGTTGTTTGTCCATTCCGTCGGTGGGTATTCCCTGACGCCGTGGGGTGGTTGTCTGGCGTTGGGCCTGCGGGCGCGGTGCGGGGTGGTTCGTGAATCGGGCCTGAGCTGCCCTCACGGATGTGACCCAGTCGTATCAGGCGTTTGGAGGAGACGAAGTGGGAGACGGCCACCTTCCCCTGTGCTGGAGGCAGCGCAATGGAGCTGCCTCGGCACGTAGGCAAGGTGGGGCGTCCCCTAACGGGTCGCCCTCAGTATCCGAGGGTGAATCTTCGCTGGACGTGACGCGGCAGCTCGGCTTCGTCGATGAGTGCCACGGCGCAGTCCTCGAAGGAGATGTGGCTCCTGCCCTGCGCATCCACCACGGGTTGGTCTCCACCGAGACGGAATCGTCCCGTCCGCTCGCCCGGGTAGATGTGCTCCGCCGGGCTGAGATACGTCCAGAACCGGTTCGACAGTCGCAGCACGTTCAGCGCATCCCGGTGGCCTCGTACGGCCACCTCATACGCCTCCGGCAGTCCCAGCGCCTTCAAGCCAGCACGCAGCGCCTCGGGTGAGTCCGCGAGCGTCACGCCGGGGCTTCGCTCCAGGCTCCCCGCGCCGCCCACCACGATGAGCCGCGTCCTCGGGTGGGTCCCCAGCGCATTCAGCAGCGCCCTCGCGGCCATCGCATAGACCTCGGGATGGGAGATGGACCGCTCCAGCGTGTCATTCAAGTCCCTCGCGGCATTGCCGGGCTGGAACAGGCTGATGAGCACGTCGAGTCCGCTCAGCGCTCCGACGAGACTCCCCGCGTCCAGCACGTCCACCTGTCTCCAGCTCACCGCGCGCCGGTCCTCGGGAATTCGTGAAGGGTCCCTCGTGAAGGCGGTGACGTGATGTCCGCGGCTCAGCGCCTCGGTGAGGACCCGCTGACCGATATTGCCCGTGGCTCCGATGATTCCAATGTTCATGGGCGGAGACATAAAACCCCGCTCGTCATCAACGCAGTGGATAGTCTTGAGGACCATGTTCAATGTCGTTGATCTGCGGCAGGTGGATCTGAACCTGCTCGTCGTGTTCGCCACCGTCTTTCGAGAGCGCAGTGTGAAGCGCGCGGCCGAGCGGCTCTTCGTGGGGCAGTCCGCGGTCAGCATGGCCCTGGGCCGGCTTCGCGAGCTTCTCCAGGACGACCTCTTCGTGAAGGTGGCCTCGGGAGTCGAGCCCACATCGAAGGCCGTCACCCTCGAGCCTCTGGTGCTGCAGGCGCTCGAGCTGGTGCACGGCGCGGTGTATGCCGTGAGGCCCTTCGACCCCGCGAGTGCGTCACGCATCATCCGCGTGGGGCTCTCCGATGACCTGGAGCTGTGGCTCCTTCCCGTGCTGCTCGATGTGCTCCGGAGCGCCGCGCCGGGAGTGACGCTTGTCGTGCGCGGGAGCCACTGGTACACGGGGCTCGGGCTCGTCGAGCGCGGAGAGGTCGACCTCGCGCTCGGGGTCCTCCCCAAGCCGGGCGCGGCCCTCGCCGCCGAGACGCTCTTCCATGAGCGCTTCACGTCCATCTTCGACCCCGCGCTCGTCGAGGGCCCGCTGACGCTGAAGCGGTTCCTCGGGGTGGCCCACGTCATGGCGAACGTCAGCGGAGACCTCGTGGGCCTCGTCGACGAGGCACTCCAGGCCGAGGGCAGGCGGCGTTATGTGGCCGCCACGGTCCCCGGGTTCGCCACGCTGGGCAGCCTGGTGCGGGGACGGCCGCTCATCGCGACGTTGCCGGGAATGGCCGCCGCGCAGTTGGCCCGTGCTCACGGCCTCGCGATGTCCGAGCCCCCCGTGGCCATGTCCAGGTACCCGCTCTCCATGGTGTGGCACACGAAGACGGAGAACGACGCCGCGCTCCAGTGGTTCCGGCAACAGGTTCGCGAGCAGGTCCCGAGGCTCGTGCCGCCGGAGAGTCCGGTCCAGGCATCGCGCCGCCGCCCGCCCAGGCGCCGACGCTGAGCTTCTTGCCGGGTTCCCAGGCTCGCTCAACCAACGCTCGTGATTCTCGAACGACCTCGGGCGATGCGCCTGAGGGCGGTGCGGCGCAGGGATGGACTGGCGGAGCGCTGGCGATTGCGAGCGGTGAGATTGGCATGCACTCGGACCCTGAGTCGGGCCAGGGTGCGGCAGCGATGATTGCGGGTGACGTTGGCGTGCAGGTCGAGCCACACCCTCTCGATGCGGTTGCCCTGGGGAAGCATGGCGGCAGGAAGTGGAGGACGACTTGGGGTTGGGATGGATGTCGCCGGCGCTTCCAGCCTGGCCAGGGACACTCGACCCGTCACCTTGGCGCGTCCATTTCCCTCCCGCCTGTCTCGAAGGGCCTGGCGCCCTCCGTCCCGGTAACGCCGCACCGCAGCCACCACCTCTTCCCGCTCGCTCCGCGCCCGCCTACGCTCCTACCTGAACGAGAATCACGAGCCTCGGTCTAGAGTCGCGGACGTGAGCTTCTTGCTGGAAGTGGAGCGCATCCGCCGCAAGGTGGAGGCGGGCGAGGTCCTGAGTGACGCGGAGCTGGAGGTGCTGCGCGCGCGGGTGAGGGACGAGGACGGGCCGACGCCGCGCCTGGCGGTGGCGCACGCCCTCATCAACGCGGGCGCGGAGCGCGAGGCCCTGCCGCTGCTGGAGGCCTTGCGGCGGGACTTCCCCCAGCACGTCCCGGTGCAGCTGGGGCTGGCCCGGGCGCTCCTGGGGCTGGAGCGTCACGGGGACGCGGAGGCGCTGCTCCGACAGGTGCGCGCGCGGGAGCCGGACGACCCGGAGGTCCTCAAGGTGCTGGCCGTGCTGGCCCTGCGCCGGGGGGAGATGGACAAGGCCCAGGCCTACGTCCAGGACGCGCTCGTGAGAGACCCGTTCGACGCGGAGGCGCGGCTGTTGAAGGAGGAACTGGAGGCCGCGGACCTGCCTCCGCCGCCGGTGCCCCAGGAGCAGGTGCTCCGACCGGAGTTCACCGCCGCGTTGGCGGGGGCGCTGACCCGGGCGCGCGTGGCGTTTCGTCGGCAGGGCAAGGACCTGCTGGTGAAGCTGGCCTCGGGCGGCGTGGGGCGCGTGGACCTGGGCTCGCTGTACGCGGCCTATCAGGAGGTGCCGGGCACGCAGGGGCTGGCAGCCTATGTCGAGGCGCTGGCGGCGCGGCTGGGTGGACTGGACTCGGGGCTCGGGGCCTCGGATGCGGCGTCACTGGAGGCGAGGCTTCGGCCCGTGCTGCGCCCGGCGGACTTCGCGGCGAAGGCGGTGGGGGCGCTGCACCGTGAGGGGCCCGCGGGGCTCTCGGTCTTCTACGTGCTGGAGGATGCGGACTTCGTGCGCTACCTGCCGGAGTCCGCGCTGAAGGACTCGGGCCTGACGGTGGAGGCGGTGGACGCGGCGGCGTGGCGGAACCTGGAGCCCGCGCCCGTGAAGCCCGTCGTCATCGACCGGGGCGAGGTGCGGCTGGCGGAGGGCTTCTCGGGACTGTGGGCGGTGGCCGGTGGGGATGGGCTCGACGGCGCGCGGATGCTCACGGCGGGGCAGCGCCAGTTGCTCACGGAGCAGGTGGGCGAAGGCACGCTGTACGTGTCCCTGGTGCGGCGCGAGATGACGCTCGTCGCGAGGGCTTCGGATGCTTCGGCCCGAGGCGTGCTCGCGGAGCTCTCGCCGACCTCCGAGGGAATCGCGGGGGTGTTCCTGCTCACCGAGGACGGGCTCTCTCGTGCTCCTGAACTCGACGGGGGGCACTCATGAGTGCTCCTTCCGCGGAGTGGGTCTCCGCCTTGCAAACGATGCGGAGCCTGTTCGAGCGTGAGCCCACGGACAAGAAGAGCCTCAGGCCCTGGGTGGATGAGGCCATCGCCTTGATGCGGCGACTGCGCACCGTCCAGGCCTCTTTCGACCTGGAGGAGATTGTCTGGCACTACCTCATCGACGCGGACATCCGGGTGAAGGACGCGGACTACAGTCAGGCTCAACGTGAGGTGTTCGAGAGCTGGCTTCGGGATGCCGAGCACGCCCTGGAGGCTCAGCCCGCCGAACCCGAGGCCGGCAGTCGCTCCACGAACAACACCTCGCGGTAGCCCACGGTGACGAGCAGCGCGCGCAGGGCCCGCTCGGCGGAGTCACGCGCCCGCTGTTGGAGGCGCGTGTCCGCGCGCACCTCCCGCTCGAACGCGAGCCGTGCCTTCTCCAGCAACTGCGCCGTCTGCTCGCTGTCCAGGTTGGAGTCGATGACCTCCGTCTCCCCCGGCCGCAGCGCCACGCGCACGTCGATGGGCGGCATCACCACGTACACCTTCGTCCCCGCCACGTGCAGGTTCGACGGGCCGAAGCGCTGGAAGTCGAACCCCAGGTACGCATCCGCGAACACGATGGCGCGGCCGTGCGGATTCTGGATGGCGTGCCGCGCCCAGTTCATCACGTCCTTCCACAGGGCATCCGTCACCTGCGGCTCGGGCGTGAAGGACACCTTCTTGTAGAGCGCGACCTCCAGCGTCTCCAGCCGCGCCACCTCGCGCATCTGGCTCACCACGGACGCGGTGTCCGGCGGGGCGGGGACGCGGGGCCTGAGCAGCCAGCCGGCCCCCAGTGCTCCGGCCGCGATGCCCAGCAGGACGGCGAGGATTCGCGTGAGGTGCGTCATCATGGCCCCCGAGTTTATCCCCTTCCGCGCCGCCCGCGTCTGGGGCACGGTGCGCCCAGGTGGAGTCGGCACGCTGCTGGAAGGAGCACGTGTGGAGTTGTCGGTCCAGGAAGTGGAGGCGCTGGGCGCGCGGGGGTATTTCACGCGCCCGGCTTTCCTCGGGGATGAAGCAGCCCTCGCGGCGCGGGCAGAAGCGCTGGCGAGGGCGGAATCTGGAGTACTTCATGCCGCGGGCATCCGGAGAGGCGCGGACCGGACGCTCGACACCCGCGTGAGGGGAGACCTCATCGGCTGGGTGACGCCTGAGCCCGACACGGCGCTCGGCGCACTCTGGCGGCAATTCGAGCAGCTCGGTCAGGCGCTCTCGGCGGGCGCGTACCTGGGCCTGGGACGCTTCGACCTCCAGCTCGCCTGCTATCCCGGCGGCGGAGCGCACTACTCACGCCACTTCGACGCCTTCCCCGGCAAGTCCAATCGCAGGGCCACGGCCATCTGGTACGCCAACCCGGACTGGCGCGCCGAGCACGGAGGCCTGCTCCGCCTGCACCCCGAGGGCGAATCCCCCGTGGACGTACCGCCGAGGCTCGACACGCTGGTGGTCTTCCTGAGCGAGCGCATCGAGCACGAGGTGATGCCCACCCACGCCCACCGGCTGGCGCTCACCGCCTGGTTCTACGGCCGCGACGCGGGCTGACTCACAACGGCGGCGCGAGCAGCACGACGGAGTAGCCCACCGCCGTGCGCGTGCCCGGGTTCTCGTACGAGTGCTTCTGGTCTCCCCGGAAGACGACCACGTCGCCGGGCTTGAGCAGGAAGCGCTCGCCGCTCGCCACCAGCACCAGCTCGCCCGACTCACAGGCCAGGTACTCCCGGGTGCCCGGCGTGTGGGGCACGCCCGTGATTCGGACGCCCGAGGGCAGCTCCACCCGGTCGAACTCCATGCCAGGCAGCGGGTCCGGCAGCAGCTTGCGCAGCTGCCCCGCGCCCCGCACGCGCGTCGTCAGGCTGTCGCGCGGATAGTGCCGAGCGCTGGCCCGAGGCTTCGCCACCAGCTCCTCCAGGGACACCTGGAGCGCGGAGGCCACGCGGTGCAGCACGGACAAGGTGGGGTTGGACGTCCCTGATTCCAGATTGGCCCACGTGGCCCGGGGCACTCCCGCGAGCTTCGACAGCTGGGCCTGCGTGGCGCCTCGCGTCTCGCGCAGCGTCCGGATGTTGCGCGCGAGCCGGCTCGGCAGGTCCTCTTCTTCCAGGGGCATGGGATGGCAATCTGCCAAAGGATTGGCGTGGACGCCATTTCATCAACGCCCCTTGGATATCCATCCCGGCAAGGAGGACATCCGAATGGACTTGAAGGGAAAGGCAGTCCTGGTGACGGGCGCGAGCCAGGGGCTGGGCAAGGCCCTCATGGGCCACTTCGCGCGTCGAGGCGCGCGGGTGGTGGGGGTGGCCCGGCACGCGCAACCCATGGAGGCCGTGGCCGAGGCCCTGCGCGCCGAGGGCCTGGAGGCGCACGGGCTCGCCTACGACGTGGGCGACAAGGAGTCCATCTACCGGCTCGTGGGCGTGGCCGCGTCGCTGGTGGGGCCCATGGACGTGCTGGTGCACAACGCGAGCACGCTGGGGCCCACGCCGCTGCCGCTGCTGCTCGACACCGCGTGCGAGGACCTGCAGCGCGTGCTCGAGGTCAACCTGGTGGGCCCCTTCCGGCTCTCCAAGGCGGTGGTGGGCAACATGGTGGTGCGCGGGGGCGGGCTGGTGGTGAACATCACCTCCGACGCGGCGGTGGCGTCCTATCCGCGCTGGGGCGCCTACAGCGTGTCCAAGAGCGCGCTGGAGCACCTGGGCCGCATCTGGGCCGCGGAGCTGGAGGGCACGGGCGTGCACTTCCTCAACGTGGACCCGGGGGAGATGGACACGCGCATGCACGCCGACGCGATACCGGACGCGGACCGCGCCACGCTGGCCCGGCCCGAGGACGTGGCCGCCCGCATCGTGGCGCTGGTGGAGCGCCCGCTTCCGCTCAGTGGCTCCCGTCTGGAGGCCGCGAGCCTGGAGGCCGCATGAAGCCCGCGCGTTGGCCTGGAGACCATCCGGAGGAAGGGCGACTGTTGCACGTGGAGCCCCGAGCGAGCCGCTTCAAGGACGCTCATCTGGCGGACCTGCCCTCGCTCCTGCGCGAGAAGGACCTGCTGGTGGTGAACGACGCGGCCACGTTCCCCGCCTCGCTGTTGGGGCGCACGGCGTCGGGAGAGCGCATGGAGCTGCGCCTCTTGTCGCACGAGCCGGACGGCACGTGGCTCGCCGTGCTCTTCGGCGCGGGGGACTGGCGCAAGCGCACCGAGGACCGTCCCTCACCGCCCGTGCTCGAAGCCGGGGCACGCTTCACCGTCGTGGGCCTGTCCGCGCGGGTGGTGGAGGTGCTGCCGCCCTCGCCGCGCCTGTTGCGCGTGGCCTTCGAGGACGACGGCGCCGAGCTCTGGTCCGCGCTCTACCAGGGCGGCCGTCCCGTGCAGTACGCGCACACCCTGGCGCCCCTGTCCCTGTGGCACGTGCAGACGGGCTACGGCGCCAGGCCCTGGGCCGTGGAGGCGCCCTCGGCGGGACTGCCTCTCACCTGGAACCTGCTGCTCGCCCTGCGTCGTCGCGGCGTGCGGCTCGCGTCACTCACCCACGCGGCGGGCCTGTCCTCCACCGGAGACGCGGTGCTGGACGCGGCGCTGCCCCGGCCCGAGCGCTCGGACATCCCCGCCGTCACGGTGGCCCAGGTGGAGGCCACGCGCGCGGAGGGAGGGCGCGTCGTCGCGGTGGGCACCACGGTGGTGCGCGCGCTGGAGGGCAGGGCGGCGATGAATGGCGGAAGGCTCGTGGCGGGGGAGTCGGTGACGGACCTCCTCCTCGGGCCGGGCTTCGTACCGCGCGTGGTGGACGGCCTGCTCACCGGCATGCACGAGCCGGGCACCAGCCACCACGCGCTGCTCCAGGCCTTCGCCCCCCTGTCCCTGCTCGGAGACGTGGCCGCGCACGCGGAGGCGAAGGGCTACCTGGGGCACGAGTTCGGCGACTCGTGCCTCATCCTGGACACGTGAGCGCTGGGGCTCACTGGAGCTGCGAGGGCTCCAGCTCCACCTTCACCCAGCCGGGCTTGCGCAGGTCGAAGTTGCGGTAGGCGTCCAGCGCGCTGGCCATGGGCTCCACGTGCGAGAGGATGGCCGTGGGGTCCACCTCGCCGGTGCGCACCAGCTCCAGCAGCCGGGGGATGTACTTGCGGTGGTTGCAGTTGCCCATCTTGAGCGTGAGGTTCTTGTTCATCGCCGCGCCGATGGGGAACGTGCGCACCTGCTGTGGGTAGACGCCGATGATGGACAGGGTGCCGGCCTTGGCCAGGCCCTCCACCGCCCACTGGAGCACCTGTGCGGGCGCGTCGCCGGGCACCCAGTTGTCGCCGTCCGGGTTCGTCTTGGGCGCGGCCTCCTTCACCTCGCGCTTGTGCTCCGCCTTCTGCGCGTGGGCCTCCTTCGCGGCGGGGCCCGCGTGCGCGTGCACCGCGTCCACGCCCACCGCGTCGATGGCCCGGTCCACGCCGATGCCGTTCGTCAGGCGCAAGAGCGTCACCACCGGCTCCTCTTCATCGAAGTTGATGACCTCCGCGCCCTGGGCGCGCGCCAGCTCCAGCCGGTCCTCGTGGCAGTCGATGGCGAAGACGCGGCCGGCGCCGAAGAGCTTCGCGCTGACGATGGCGAACAACCCCACCGGGCCGCAGCCGAACACCGCCACGGTGTCGCCCGGTTTGATTTCCGCCAGCTCCGCGCCGAAGTAGCCCGTCGGGAAGATGTCCGAGACCAGGATGGCCTGCTCGTCGGTGACGCCGTCCGGAATCCGCACCAGCCCCGCGTTGGCGAAGGGCACGCGCACCTTCTCCGCCTGCATGCCGTGGAAGGGGCCCGTCGGCGCGGGGCCTCCGAAGAAGGCCGTGCCCGCGGCGGCGCCGTTGGGGTTCGCGTCGTTGCACTGCGAATGGTAGCCCGCGCGGCAGTACACGCAGTTGCCGCAGGCGATGGTGGACGGGATGACCACGCGGTCGCCCACGTGGAAGTTGCGCACGTCGTCGCCGAGCGCCTCGATGTAGCCCACGCCCTCGTGGCCCAGGATGGTGCCCGGCTTCATCCCCGGCATCGTCCCGCGAATCATGTGGAGGTCCGTGCCGCAGATGGCGCTCGCCGACAGCTTGACGATGGCGTCCGTGGGCTTCTCCAGCCGGGGCTCCTCCACGTCGTCGAGCCGGATGTCCCCAATCCCATGGAAAACGATGGCCTTCATCGGACTGCTCCTTCCCCGCCAGGGGCCCGTGTCTGGAAAGACGAAAGGGCCCGCCCGCGGACGGACCCACACGCCTTGCAGCGTGGGCATCCGTCCGGGTGGGGGCAAAGCGCGCACAGCCTCCTCTTCCGGCCAGCAGCCGGGGGGCCGTGCGTCAGCGCCCCGCGGTGTGGTGCACGTGGAAGGTGAGCTTGCGGCCGAAGACGCGGCGGAAGGGCAGCACCTCGCGCTCCGCGTTCCACAGCTCCAGGTCCACCGGCTGCCGCGCGTGCAGGTGCAGCGCCACACCGTCGCGCCCGTTGGTGGCGCGGAAGTCCTTGATGGGCTGGTGGTGGCTGTGGTCCAGCGAGTTGGCCACGCGCAGCAGGGTGGCGAGCTTGCGCACGGTGCGGGCCTCGGTGGGCGTCAGCCCCGCCATGCCCGAGTGGGCCAGCTCCGGAGGGCTCCTGCGGTGGTAGCGCGCCACGCGGGCCACCAGCTCCCGCTCCCGGTCCGACAGGCCCGGGATGTCCGCGTGCCGGATGAGGTAGTACGTGTGCTTGTGGTGCCGCTCGTAGTTCACCGCGTGGCCGATGTCGTGCAGCAGCGCGGCCGTCTCCAGATACGGGCGCACCGACAGCGGCAGCTGGTGCAGGGCGGCCAGGTCGTCGAAGAGCCGCAGCGCCAGCCGCGTCACCTGCTTCGCGTGCTTCTCGTCGAAGAAGAAGCGCTGGCCCATGGCGATGGCCGCGTCGGACAGGCTGTGGTCGTCCGGCGGATGGTGCGCCTCCTGGCGGTAGAGCAGGTCCACCAGGATGCCGTCGCGCAGGCCGCGGTTGACGACGCTGACGGACTCGATGCCCAGGTACTTCGCCACGCCCTCGAGGATGACGGCGCCGGAGACGATGATGTCCGCGCGCTTGGGGTCGAAGCGCTTCCTGCGCCGCTCCACCGGCATCTGCGCCAGCAGCTCCACCGTCTGCGTGAGCTGGCGCACGGTGGCGTTGCCGCTGTTCTCCTGCGCCGCGGCGAAGGACACCACCGCGTTGATGGTGCCCGACGAGCCGAGCGCCACCCGCGGCAGGTGCGGCAGCTTGGGCGGCAGCGTCTTGCCCAGCACCTCCGACACGAAGCCGCGCATCAGCCGCAGCTGCTTCGTCGTCACCGTGCGCGACGCGTCGAACACCTCGGTGAGCCGCACCGAGCCCAGTCCCAGGCTCCACAGGTTGTCGGGCCGCTCGCCCACGGCGGTGGCCACCTCGGTGCTGCCCCCGCCGATGTCGATGAGCAGCGAGCGGGTGCCCGGCGGCTTGCGGTGCAGCACGCCCAGGCAGATGAGGCGCGCCTCCTCCTTGCCGCTGACGACCTCCAGGTTGAGCCCCGACTCCTCGCGCACGCGGCGGACGATGTCCGGGGCGTTGCGCGCCTCGCGCAGGGCGCTGGTGGCCACCGCGCGCACCTGCGCCTTGTGACGGCGGCACAGCGCCGAGTACCGGCGCAGCGTGGAGAGCAGCCGCTGGGCCGTGGCCTCCGGCATGGTGCCCGTGGCGAAGACGCCCTCACCGGGACGGATGGGGTCTCGCTCCTGGTGCAGCGTCTCGAGCGCCCCATCGGCATCCGGCCGGGCGAGCTCCAGGCGGACGGCGTTCGTCCCCACGTCGATGGCGGCGAGTACGGGCTGGAGGGGGTGGCGTCTTGGCATGGTCGGGCGTCAGCGCAGTGTAGAGCCCCCGGACGCCCCGCGCAGCACGTCATCGACGGGAGCGGCCACTCGGCGGAGCGCTCCCCACTGTCCGTGTGACGTCCACGTGACCTGGCGGGCTTCAGCGCTTGCGACGCCGGCCGATGAAGCTGGCGAAGCGCTCCGCGAAGCGCGCCACCGCCAGGCCCACGACATCCAGGAGCCACCGCTGCAGCCCCGAGCGGCCACACTGGTCGAGCAGCACGTGCCGGGACGACTCCATGTGCTTCTCCAGCCACAGCGCAGCCTGCGCCGCCACGCCGGGCTCCTCGGCCTCCACCAGGGTCTCCAGATTCACCAGCGAGAGCGGGTCCAGGTTGAAGCTGCCCACGAGCAGCGTCTGGCCATCCACCACCGCCGCCTTGGCGTGCAGCGTGGACGCGGTCCACTCGTGGATGCTCACGCCCGCGCGCAGGAAGGTGCCGTACAGCCGCATGGTGGCGGCCCTGGCGAAGATGACGTCGCTGCGGCCCGCGAGCAGCAGCGACACCCGCACGCCCCGGCGCGCCGCGCGCGTCAGCGCCCGCACGAAGGCCGCATCAGGCAGGAAGTACGCGTGGGCGAGCAGCACCTCGTGCTTCGCGCCGTCGATGGCGGACAGGTAGCGCTTGCGCAGCCGGTGGCCTCCCGCGAAGCCGGACAGGAACAGGCGCACCGCGCCGGACGTCAGCGCCGCCGCGCCCGCCGTGAGCTTCTCGCCGAGCTGCCGGCAGATGTCGCCTCGCAGCTCCACGGCCAGGTCCGCCCACCCGGGCACGTCACCCTTCGCCGCATACGCATCCCCGATGTTGATGCCACCCAGGAACGCCACCGTGTCGTCGACGAGCAGAATCTTGCGGTGGTTGCGCCACGAGCGCCCCAGGCACAGCGACGTGAGCGGGTTGTACACCCGCACCTTCGCGCCCGCGGCCCGCAGCGTCTGGGTGAGGTACGCGCTGTTGCCGATGCTGCCCCAGCCGTCCACCACCACCTTCACCGACACACCCCGCTTCGCCGCGGCGACGAGCGCGTCCACGAAGAGCGCGCCCACGCCCTCGCGCTCGAAGGTGTAGACCTCCAGGTGGATGCGGTGCCGGGCGAAGGAGATGGCCTCCAGCATCCGGGGGTACGCCTCCGTCCCGCCGTCCAGCAGCGTGCACCGCTCATCCTCCCGCTCCGGGACGAGCGCTCCGGAGACGAGGGCGGGCACGGGCAGCGGGAGGACGGCGGCTTCGGGACGCATCACCCGGCCACCCTACAACTCTCCCGGGCCCAGGGGGACGGGCCCCGGGTGGAGCCAGGGACTTCACCCGTCGTGCTTGCGTGCTCCCTTGCCCTTCCCCTTGTGTCGGCACTCGTCGCCGTCCCAGTACTGGCTCGGGTGGCATTGCTTGCTGTTGCCCTTGGACTTCTTTGACTTGGACGGACGGTGGTCGTGGTGCACGTCCCGGTGGACGATGCAGCCACCGAACATGCAGAGGGCGAGGAGGGGGGCGAGCAGACGCAGTGTCATGGTGTCGAGGGGGAAAGCGGGGGGCCTGTGGTCCTGGACCCGGGGGGAGTCGAAGCGGCCACGTGAGACATCGACGGTACGCGTCCACTTCTGTACCCTTCGCCCGTGCCTGCCGCGGAAAGAAGTGTGCGTCATCGCAAGATTGGCGCGTATCGAGTGCTCGGAGAGCTGGGCCGAGGTGGGATGGCCGTCGTGTATCGCGGCCTCCACGAGATGATTCAGCGCGAGGTGGCCATCAAGGAATTGCTGCCCGAGGGCAAGCGAGACCGAGAGACCTTGTCCCGCTTCCGTCGGGAGTCGCTCGCGCTGGCTGCCTTCCGTCACCAGAACATCGTCACGCTCTACGACCTCGTGGAGAAGAACGACAGCATGTTCATGGTGATGGAGCTGGTGGACGGGCCCACCCTGCACACGCTCATCAAGGAAGGGCCGCTGCCCCCGGACGTCACGGGCGTCATCGCCGCGCGCATCGCCAGCGCGCTGGACCACGCGCACTTCCGGCACATCATTCATCGCGACCTGAAGCCCGCCAACGTCATGCTCACCAAGTCCGGTGACGTGAAGCTGATGGACTTCGGCATCGCCAAGGACGTGGGTCTGGAGGCCCTCACCCAGGCGGGCATGGCCGTGGGCACGCCGTCGTACATGTCCCCGGAGCAGGTGACGGGCGCGCCGCTGGATGGCCGCACCGACATCTTCTCGCTGGGCGTGCTGCTCTACGAGGCCCTCTCCGGCGCCCGGCCCTTCCACGGCAAGACGGCGGGCGAGGTCTTCGCGCGCATCCGCGACGGCAAGTACACGCCGCTGGGCAAGGTGGCCCCCAACGTGCCCACGCCCCTGGTGCGCATCATCCAGCGCGCCATGGAGGTGAAGCCCGAGGACCGCTTCCCGGACGCCGCCGCCATGCGCCGCGAGCTGGACGTGTTCCTCGCCCAGGAGGTCCAGGTGTCGCACGCGGGGCTGCTCGTCGCCTTCCTGCGCCACCGCCAGAAGCTCACCGAGACGGAGGCGCAGCAGCTCTTGCGGCCCCAGGAGCTGGACGCGGCGGCGGAGGTCTTCGACACCTCGCGCTCGCGCTCCGGCGGCAAGCTCAAGTGGGCGCTGGCCGCGCTGGCGCTGGCGTCCGCCGCGGGCACCGGGCTCTACTTCACCCAGGCGCAGTGGGCGCCGCTCGTTCAGCAGCTCACGCGCTGACGAGGACAGGAGGCAATCATGGGACGCATCGTCACCTTCGTGCTGGGCTTTGGAGTCCTCGTCGCCGCCGCGTGGTACGTGATGCAGCGGCCGGCCAGGACGGACCCCGAGGCCGCCGCCGCGCGGCGCCTGGAGAACGTGCACAAGGCGGCTGATCGCCTGGAGACGGACCTCAACAAGAAGGCCGACGCCATCTACGACAAGGTGGAGTAGGCCCGGCGCACGCGGGTGGACGGCGCTCCTGGCGCTCATCCACCCCGCGGCGTGAGGCGGCTCAAGCCTTCTTCTGCTCGTGCGTGACGGTGACGATGGTGCCGATGCCACCGCGCACGAACCAGTCACCCACCACCGTCAGCTTGCGCGGCTGGATGGCCTTGATGATGTCCTCGGCGATGGTGTTGGTGACCTTCTCGTGGAAGGCCCCCTCGTTGCGGTACGCCCACATGTAGAGCTTCAGGCTCTTGAGCTCGATGCAGCTCTGGTCCGGGACGTACGTAATCTTGAACCGGGCGAAGTCCGGCTGCCCCGTGAGCGGGCAGAGGCAGGTGAACTCCGGGACGTCGAACGCGATCTCGTAGTCGCGCTCGGGCGCCGGGTTGGGGAAGGTCTGAAGGTCCTTGGTCGGCTGCGAAGGCATGGCGCTGTCGTCTAGCACACCATCGCTACGTGTCATCCACGACGTGGAGTGGGGCCTTTCGGGAGGCCCTCCGGGGGTTCTGTCGAGCCCTCAACGCGGCACCCGTCCACCAGCGGGGAAAGCGGGGGGGCCCTCGGTTGCGCCTTCGCCGCGGGGTTCATAATCCCGGGAAGGCCCCCGCCACCTTCCCGAGCACATGACGCTTCCCCCTGACGTCGAAGAAGCCTTCTCGTGTCTCCCCCAGGCCCTGGTGCGCGTCGGTCCCGACCTGTGCGTCCAGTGGTGTGAGGCGAGCTTCGCCCGCAAGACGGGCATGGCGCTGAGTCCCGGCCACAGCCTCCTGTCCGCGCTGGAGCAGGGCCGGAGCCTGGAGGCCATCGAGCTGGCCGTCCGCGAGGGCCGCGCCCACACCGGCCACGTCATCACCCGCGAGCTGCATCAGGTGCGCGTGCAGGTGAAGCCGGGGCGTGAGGAGGAGGTGCCCGGCGCCTGGCTGGTGGTGGAACCCTCCGGCGTGGATGACGACGGGGCCTTCTCGCTGGCGGTGCGCGAGATTGCCCGCGCCGTGGGCGAGTCGCTGGAGGTGGACAGCGTCTGCGCGGCGGCGGTGGTGGCGCTGGTGAGGTGTGCCCAGGTGCGCCGCGCGGAGGTGTACCTCTGCGAGGAGGACGGCACGGAGCTGCGCCGCTCGGCGGTGTCGGACCTGGCGGGGACCGAGTCGCCCGAGGACTTGTTTGATCCGACGGAGGACCCGTTCCACCAGGCGCTGGCCCTGCGTCAGGCGCAGCTGGGCATCCAGCGCGGGTATGGGGACTCGTTGGGCTCCATCTTCGCGGCGGTGCCGCTGTGCGCGCCCCGGCGGACGGTGGGGCTCTTGCTGCTCTATAAGGAGCAGGGGACGTCCTTCTCCGCGCGGGAGCTGGAGCTGTGGACGGCGGCGGCCAACCAGCTCGCGGTGGCGGTGGAGAACGCGCGGCTCTTGAGGGAGGCGAAGGCGGCGCTCCAGGTGCGCGAGGAGTTCATGTCCATCGCGAGCCACGAGCTGAAGACGCCGCTCACGCCGCTGAAGCTGGGCCTGTACACGATGGAGCGCCGGCTCACGCTGGGGCAGCCGTTGGAGCTGTCCACGGTGCTGAAGTCCAAGCGTCAGGTCGAGCGGCTGGTGGGCCTGGTGGACGACCTGCTGGACGCGTCCAGGCTGGATGCGGGACGGCTGGCGTTGGACCTGGCGCCGCTGGAGCTGGGGCAGTTGGTGGCCGAGGTGGTGGACCACTTCCGCGCGGCCTTCGAGCGCCCGTTCGCGGTGGAGGTGCCTCGCGAGAGGGTGTGGGTGCGAGGCGACAGGGACAGGCTGGAGCAGGTGTTGGTGAACCTGCTGGAGAACGCGCACAAGTACAGCCCGCCCGGGGAGCCGATTGTCGTGCGGGTGGAGAAGCTGGCGAGCGAGTCGCGCATCCACGTGCAGGACCACGGCATCGGGATTCCGGGCGCGGACCAGTCGCAGGTGTTCCAGCGCTTCTACCGGGCGCGCAACGTGTCGCACCGCAACTTCGGGGGCCTGGGGCTGGGGTTGTTCATCAGCCACTCCATCGCGAGGCTGCACGGGGGCGCGCTGACGCTGGCGAGCGCCGAGGGGCATGGGAGCACCTTCACCGTGAGCCTGCCGCGCATGCCGGCGCACGAGGTGAAGATGTTGCCCCGGCGGGTGCTGCTCCTGGACGAGGACTCGGCGCAGGAGGCGATGGCCGAGCGCGTGCTGTGCGCGGAGGGCTTCGAGGTGCTCACGGCGAGGGACGGGGCGGAGGCGCTCCGGCGGGCCACGCACCTGCCGGTGGACCTCATCGTGCTGTCCACCTCCGCGACGCATGGACAGGCGGGGGTGTTCCTGGAGACCTTCGCCACGCTGCCTCGCGCCAGGCCGGTGCCGATTCTGTTGGCCGGGGACGCGAGGCCCTGGTGGGCGCAGGAGGAGACGTCCTTGTGCACGCGGCCGTACGTCGCCGATGAGCTGGTGGCGCGCGTGCGCAACGTGCTGACGCAGGAGCGGCGCAGGACGACGAACGCGACGAACGTCGTCGAGGAAGTGGCCCAGGTGGGGCTCTTGCCCCGCGCCTGAGCCCCGGGCCTCAGTTCGTGGGCGCGAGCACGCTGAAGTCCACCGGCGTGAGCCCCAGCCGCGACAGGGCCTCCTTCGCCTTCGGGTCCACGAAGGTGTTCAGCTCGACCTCGCGCTGCGCGGCGTAGCTGCTCTTCACCTTCTCGGGGCGGTAGCCCGGGTGGCACATCAGCTCGATGACGCCCTCGGAGGGCAGCGCCACCAGCTCCGCCTCCAGCCGCTCCAGCGTCCAGTACGGGTCGTCGCTCGTGTCCCCCACGAAGTGCGTGTTCGTGGGCACGCCGAGCTTCTTCAGCGCGTGGCGCATGATGGAGTCGAGCGCGCGCACCGGCACCTTCGCGTCCTTGGCGGCCTTGGCCACGCCCTCCAGCACGTTCGCGTGCAGGTGCAGATGCTTGTGCACGTCGATGTGCGTCGGCGCGCGCCCCGTGAGCCGGGTGAAGCGCTCCAACTGGGCGCGCGTCTCCGCCTCCACCACCTCCGCGGACAGCCCGGCGGCGCGGCCTTCGGTGAACTGCCCCTGGGCTCCCAGCGACTCGCGGGGGAACTCGCTCCACAGCGGCTGGCCCCGGGCCAGGTCCAGGTGCAGCCCGAGTGACAGGCCCCCCGACTCCTGGGCCGCGGCCTCGGAGTAGGGCGTGTTCACCAGGAGGGAGGCCGAGGAGACGACCCCCTCCCGCATGGCCTTGAGAATCCCTCGGGTGATGGCGGGGTCATGCCCCAAATCGTCGGCGTTGATGACGAGCGTGCGTGTGCTCACGAAGAAGTCTCCTGTGCGTCAGGGGCGCGGCCGGCCCTGGAAGAAGCGCCAGGCCTCGAGCGAGGCGTCCAGGTCGCGCGTGGGGTTGCCCGAGCTGACGGGACTGCCGGGCCACGTGTGATTGCCACCCTGCACGGTGCACAGCGACGCGGTGGCGCTCTCCGGAGCACATCCGGTGAACGCCACGCAGGTGCTGTTGCCCCGCTGATACGTCTGTTCCTCCGGCCCACCGCAGCCGTTGCGCTCCGCCCAACCGCGCACCGAGTCGCGCGCGGAGGGGTAGGGGCGACCGAAGGGGATGTTGCTGCCCCCCTCGTAGAGGATGACGGTGTCCTCCGTGCCGTGGATGTGCAGCACCGGCACGGGACGGGACGGAGCGCACCCGCTCGAGGGCGCCATGCCGGACACGGGGGCGACGGCGGCGAACCTCCCCGCGCGCTCACAGGCCAGCCGGTACGAGAAGAAGCCCCCGTTGGAGAAGCCCGTGGCGAACGTGCGCCGGGGGTCCACGCACACGTGCGTGTCCAGGTCCGCCATCATCGCGTCCACGAAGCCCACGTCGTCCACCTGGCTCAGCTGGGACGAGCCGCAGCACGCGCCCGCATTCCATCCCCGGGTGTTGTCCTGGAGGGGCGGAGGAGGACCGTCGTTGAGCTCCTGGGCGCTGAGCCCGCGCGGGTACACGACGAGGAAGCCCTCGGTGTCGGCGAGTGTGGACAGCCCCGTCTGCCGCTCCAACTGCTCGGGATGGGAGCCATAGCCGTGGAAGGCCACCACGGTGGGCGTGGGGCGGGTGGCGTCGTAGCCGGGGGGCACGTGCACCCGGTAGGCGCGCTCCCGTCCGTCGTGGGTCACTGTCCAGTCGTGGGTACCGGGACCCGCGGACAGTCCCTGGCAGGACGTGCGCTCCGGCACCTGGGGCTCCGCCACGGGCGTGCCCGCGTCCGGCGGCGCCTGGGGCTCCGGCCGGGTGTCGGGTGACGAGGAACAGCCGAGAGCCGTCAGGAGGAGCAGTGCCGGGAAGGGGCCGCGGTGCATGGAGGGGAAGCTAATTCCCCGCCTGGCACTCCGCCGCGAGCCGCGTCGCGCGGTCGGGGAATCGTTCCTCCAGCGTACGCTTCACCTCGGCCACGGCCACCGCGTTGCCGCCATGAGCGTGGAGCTGACAACGCGCGGCCAGGGCCCGGGGGTCCTCCGGCGCCAGCTTGTCCGCCTCCCGATAGGCACGTTCGGCTCCCGCGCTGTCGCCCTGTCGGAAGAGGACGGCCCCCAGGTAGTAGTGCGCCACGGCCAGCCGGCCGTCCTTGCGCAGCGCGCGCCTGAGCAACGCCGCGGCCTCGTCCACGCGCTCCTGACGGAAGCGCACGAAGCCCAGCTCCGCCAGGCTGACCGCGTCGTCCCGCTCGCGGGTCCAGGCCGACAGCACCGAGGCCGCCTCGTCCAGCCGTCCGCTCTGCGACAACATCCGCCCGAAGCGGGGCGCCACCTTGGGCGAGGCCGGCTTGAGCATGTACGCCTTCGCCAGCGCCGCCACCGCGCCCGGCAGGTCACCCTGTCGCTCGCGCAGGTCCGCCAGCATCAGCGAGGGGCGCAAATCCTTGGGCGCCAGCGCGAGCGCCTCGTCCAACGCGCGCTCGGCCCGCTTGCCGCGGTTGAGCTCCGTCGCCGCCCTCGCCGCGAGCAGGTGCGCCTCCAGCTCCTTGGGGAAGCGCGTGGTGAAGGACTCCGCCAGCTCGGCCACCTCGGGGAAGGCCCCCGCGTCGACGAGCAGCGTGCCCGCCTGGGCCAGCTCCTGCGCCGTGGCGCGCACGTCGGTGCCCAGCCCGGAGAGCAGCGCCTTCTTCTCGGCCGCCGTGTCCGCGGCCGTCGCCTTCGCCAGCCGCTCCTGGGGCGCCGCCTCCGCGCGATTCAGGTACCAGACACCTCCGCCCCCGAGCGCCGCCAACCCGAGCACCCCGGCCAGGATGGCCGCCACGCGCGAGCCCCGACGGCGCGACGGGCCGCCCTCGCCGATGCCGGAGGGCGAGCCGCGCGTGGGCGGCGTCGAGTCCGTCGGCGAGGGGACGCGCGCTGGCGTCACGACCTTCGGAGCGACGGGCTCGACGCTCGCCGCGCGCGCGGGCTCGGGGAAGGTCTCGTCGTGGACCGTGGCGCCCACGTCCGGCAGCACGGGCCAGCCGGTGGGCACCGTCATGGCGGCGTGGGGGGCCACGTTGGGGTCGTAGCGGCGGGGGCCCGGGGGCGTGCCTCCGTGGGACGGGTCCGCCATGCGCGCGCGCCGGAGGGCCTGGCGCTTGGGGTCCTTCTCCGGTGGGAAGAGGGTGTCGACGTAGGCGGCGACCTCCGCCGCGGTGGCGACCTCGGCGGGGCCGCCGATGCCCTCGATGGCGTCGATGAAGGACTCGAGGCTGTCGAAGCGCGCGGCCGGGTCCCTCTGGAGCGCGGTGAGGCAGACCAGCTCCAGCGCGCCGGGGACGGACGGGTCGAAGCCGGTGGGCGGGCGGACGCGGCCCTCGGCGATGCGGCCCAGGACCTCCTCGGCCGTCATGCCGGTGAAGGGCCTGCGGCCACACAGTTGCTCGTACAACATGACGCCCGCGGCGAAGAGGTCCGCGCGGTGGTCCACGGGCTTGCCGGAAATCATCTCCGGGGACATGTAGAAGAACTTGCCCTTGAGCACGCCGGGCTCGGTGCCCGCGCCGAGCGCGTCCGCCTTGGCGATGCCGAAGTCGATGACCTTCACCGCGCCGTTGACGCCGACGTGGATGTTGTCCGGCGTGAAGTCGCGGTGGACGATGCGCAGGGGCCGGCCCGCCTCGTCCACGGCCCGGTGCGCGGCGTCCAGGCCGCGGCAGGCCTCCACGAGCACGCGCAGGGTGATGCCCAGGGGGACGCGCTGGCCGCGCTCGGCGGCCTCCTGACGCAGCTCCGCGAAGGAGCGCCCCTCGAGCAGCTCCATCGCGATGAAGGGCTCGGTGCCCTCCATGCCCAGCTCGAGGATGGCGACGACGTTGGGGTGGCGCACCTGCGCGGTGATGCGCGCCTCGTTGAGGAACATCTGCACCACGCGCCGGTCCGAGGCCAGGTGGGGCATCAGCCGCTTCACCGCGACGGCGGGCCCGCGCTGGCCGTCATCCTCGAAGCGCCGCCCCAGGTAGACCTCCGCCATGCCGCCCGTCGCGATGCGCGCGGACAGACGGTAGCGACCGACCCAATAGGTGTTCGGACCCGACTCCAAGATGGCGCCAGTCTATGTGCAGAGGCTGTCTTCGTGCCCCCTCAGAAGTTCGAGGGGGCATGCCCGCTCGGTCTCGTCCGGGCCCGCTCGCCCGGCGCTCCTGTCCTGGCGGCGGACATGGCCCGAGTGGAAGCACGGGGTTTCCACGTGGCGAGGGCCTCGCGGCACACGTCCTCCTCGTGACGTTCGTGCGTGTCGGCACGGTGTCCGTCGGAGACCTGGGCTCGGGCCTCGTGGGCGCCGATCTGCCGAGACGTGATGGTTCAATGCCGACGCCTCGATGCGCGGGAACGTTCGTTCTCCCGAGGGCGCCTGGCCCGCAGGGCCCGAGAGGGCGCTCCGCTGGCGTATCGATGTGGCCCCACTTCGAGGCGCGAACCATGTGCCCCGGTGTGTTCGTGCGGCGCGCCTTCATCGCCGCTCCCACCTCGAGGTGTGCGCCGGGGTGTGCCGGACCCCGTGCTCCGATTCGGTGAGGGCCGCCGCGTCCGACGTCGCGGGTGGTGCGGTGGGCCTTACGCGGGGTGTGGGCGCCCCATCTGCTCGCTCGCGCGATGAGGGAGTGAGAGTGCTAACGTCCGGGCCCGCTGCCGCGCTTCGTTCTTCGTTCGGAGGGATGTTGGGAACCGTCCTCAAGGGTGGTTACGTCGTCGAGTTGGAGCCCGCGGTGGTGGAGCGCGTGGACCTGCGCATCGAGGGCGAGCGCATCGTCGCGCGAGGGCCGGACCTGACGCCCCAGCCGGACGACGAGGTGGTGGCCCTCTCCGGCAAGCTCGTCTTCCCGGGCCTGGTGAGCGCGCACCACCGGCTGCACGCCGTGCTCGGACGGGGCATGCCGCGCAAGGCGATGGAGACGTACCAGGACAGCCTGGAGAAGGTGCTCTGGCCCTACGAGGACGCGCTGGACCTGGACGCCGTCCAGGTGGCCGCCTGCGCGGGCGGCCTCGAGGCGCTCCAGTGCGGCACCACCACGGTGGTCAACCTGCACTCCTCCCCGAGCGCGGTCTCCGGCTCGCTGGTGCGCCTGGCGCGCGGACTCCACGAGGTCGGCGTGCGCGGCGTGCTGGCCTACGCCGTGTCGGACCGCAATGGCGCCGTGGGCCGCGAGGAGGGCCTGGAGGAGACGGTGGGCTTCGCGCAGAAGGCGCAGGGGCGCTTTCGCGGACAGGTGGGCGCGGGCCCCTGCTTCACGTTGGGACCCGACGCGCTCCAGGGACTGACCGAGGCCCTGAAGACCGCCAACACCGGCCTGCACATCCCCCTGGCCGAGGACCCGCTCGACGAGCGACTGTCCAACGAGCGACACGGTGACTCGCCGGTGCCCAGGCTCCTGGCCGCGGGGCTGTTGTCGCCGCGCAGCCAATTGGCGCACGTGGGGCACCTGGCGTGGGCGGACCTGGCGCAGGTGATTGCGACGGGCGCGTGGATGGTGCACACGCCGCGCGCCAACCAGGGGCTGGAGGTGGGCTACGCGCCGGCGCTGAAGTTCGGCGCGCGCGCCACGCTGGGCGTGGATGGCGTGTCCGCGGACCTCTTCGCGGAGGCCCAGGCGGCGTACCTGCGCTCGCGCGAGGCGGGGCAGGTCATCGACGTGCTGCGCTACCTGGCCAACGGCCACCGGCTGGCGTCCGCGCACTTCGGCGTGCCCATGGGCTCCATGCGCGAGGGCTCGCTCGCGGACCTGCTGGTGCTCGACTACCTGCCCGCCACGCCGCTCACGGCGGAGAACCTGGCGTGGCACGTGGTGTTCGGCCTGGGCAGCCGGCACGTGGAGGCGGTGATGGTGGACGGGGTGTGGCGCATGTGGGCGCGCCGGCCCTTGTCGGTGAACCCCTCGGTGGTCGCGGAGCAGGCGCGCGAGGCCGCGGCGGCGGTGTGGGCGCGGATGGGTGAGACGACGTAGGCCCGCGGGCCCGCTTGCCGGGGAGGGGCGGGTCCGCTCTTATCCGCGGCATGCTCGCTCCCGTACTGCTCGCAGGCCTGCTCAGCGCCGCCATCCCCAACGTGGGGGACACCGCCCCGGACTTCACGGTGAAGGACACCGAGGGCAAGGTCTACATCCTGTCGGAGATGGTGAAGCAGGGCCCCGTCATCGTCGCCTTCTTCCCCAAGGCCTTCACGGGCGGGTGCACCCAGCAGCTCAAGGCCTTCACCGCCCGGCACACCGAAATCGAGAAGCTGCAGGGGCGCGTGCTCGCCTTCAGCACGGATGACGCGGAAACGCTCAAGCGCTTCAAGGCGGAGCTGAAGGCGCCGTTCCCCTTCATCCCCGACCCGCAGGGCAAGGTCGTCGAGTCCTACGACGTGAAGATGCCCCTGGTGACGGTGTCCAAGCGCTACACCTTCGTCGTGGGCGAGGGGCGCAAGGTGCTCAAGGTGGACTCGGGCGGTGACGCCATCGACCCGTCGGGCGCCATCACCTCCTGCTCGCAGGCCCAGCCCGCCGCGAAGGCGCCCGCCCCCGCCGCGCCGGCGCCCGAGGCGAAGCCCAAGCCGTAGCAATCGCGCCCGCGCTTTCAGCGTCCGGAGCGCGGCGGCAGCTCGCGGTTGTCGAACATCTGCGCGGGCGAGTCGTCCACGAAGGTGTCCTCGAACCGCCCCTGCGTGTACTCGCGGATGACCTTGCGCCAGAAGGACGTGGCCGCGTGGTTGGCGGGCAGCTGGGACACCTCCCACAGCCCGCGGAAGCGCTCGAACACGGCGACGGCGGCGCGGCGGCCCAGGCCGTAGCCCCGCTCGCCGCGCAGGATGAAGAACTCGCTCATCCGGAAGTCGCGCCCCGGCGTCATGTACGGGAAGGGCGCCTGGGCCACGAAGGCGAAGCCCACCGTGCGGCCCTCCCAGCGCAAGAGCAGCGGGTGCACCTCCGACGACGGCGCCAGCCACGTCGGCAGGTAGTTGGGTGCCCAGTGTCCCTGCTCGTCCAGGCGGTAGCCGACCCCGAACTCGCTCAAGTCGTGCAGATAGAGCGGGTACAGGTTGCGCAGCAGCGGATGCTCGGCTGGGGTCGCGCGGCGTAGCTCCACGAGGACGCCTCCGGAAGGCGCGCAGCATGTCCCATCCCCCGCGTGGCGACCACCCTCGCTACGCGGCGCTTTGGCGTGGGGTGACACTGACCCCCGACTCAGGGCCAGCGTCAGTGCGTGACTTCGGACGCGCTGACGGGTGCGTCTCCGCGCGCGTGGTGCCGGGCGTGCTGGGCGAAGAGGAACCGGCGCACGGCCGCGCGGGTGAGCAGCCCCCGGGTGGCGATGCCCGTGGGCGCCGCGACGGGCAGCGCGTCCACGTCCTCCTGGTCCATCAGCTGCAGCGCGTGCGCCAGGTCCGTCTCCGGCGTGAGCACCGGCAGCTTGCGCGACAAGTCACTGGCCACCAGCAGCGGGTAGACGGACTCGTCGCGCCACACCTCGCGAAGCTGCTCCACCTGCACGATGCCGTACACCTCGCCCGCCGTGTCCAACACCGGCAGCGCGCCTGTCTCGGACGTGAGCAGCAGGTCCGCCAGCGGACGCACCGGCAGCCCCGCGGGCACGGGGGCCACGTGCTCCATCAGCGTCTGCACGGGGGTGCTCTCCAGGAGGTCCGCGTCGCTCAGCACCTTCGCCTGCTTGCGCTCGATGAGGTAGTGGCACAGCGCGGAGGCGATGGTGCACGTCACCATCAGCGGGAGGATGATGTCGTGGTTCCCGCTCAGCTCGTACAGCATCATCATCCCGGTGAGCGGGCCGCGGTTGAGCGCCGCCACCGCGCCGCCCATGCCCACCAGCGCGTACGCCCCGCTGGGGCCGGTGCTGGCCGGGAAGAAGTAGTGCACCAGCGTGCCGAAGGCCCCGCCCGCCATGGCCCCGATGACGGCCGCCGGGAAGAAGGTGCCGCCCGAGCCGCCCGAGCCGATGGTGACCGCGGTGGCCACGAGCTTGAGCAGGCACGCCGTCACGAGGAAGAAGAAGGGCAGCTTCCCCACCGCCGCCAGGTTGATGTAGTCGTGCCCGCTGCCCCACACCGTGGGGCTGATGAACGCGAGCACGCCCGCGCACAGGCCGCCCAGGCCCGCGCGGAACGGCAGCGACTTCCTGCCCAGCCACGGCGACAGGGTGCCCGGCATCCGCCCGTGGAAGAAGTGCTCCACCCCGTGCAGGAGCCGCACGAAGGCGAAGGCCAACAGGCCACAGCCGATGCCCAGCGCCGCGTACGCCAGCACCTCCGAGCCGCTCACCAGCTCGTACGGCACCTGCCGCAGCATGGGCGCCTCGCCCAGCACGCCCTGGCTCACCAGGGTGCCCGCCACGCTGGCCAGGATGATGGGCGAGAAGACGCGCAGCTCGAACTCGCGGAGGATGATTTCCATCGCGAACACCGCGCCGGCGATGGGCGCGTTGAAGGACGCGGAGATGCCCGCGCCCGCGCCGCACGCCAGCAGGATGGACAGCTCCCGCCGGCTGAAGCCCAGCACGCGCCCCACGCTCGAGGCGAACGCCGCGCCGCCGTACACGATGGGGCCCTCGCGTCCGGCCGAGCCACCCGAGCCGATGGTGATGGCGGACGCCACCAGCTTCAAGAGGCCCCGGTCCGCCGGCACCACGTTGGCGCCGCTCTTCACCGCGCGCACCACCTCCGGCACGCCGTGGCCATGCGTCTCCGGCCTGTCGCGCAGCAGCCGGCCCACCGCCATGCCGCCCAGCGTGGGCGCCAGCAGCATCAGCCACCAGGGCAGGTGCGGAATCGCGTCCGCGAGCGAGTGCGAGTGGCCGAAGACGCTGTTGAGCGCGGCCAGCGCCACCAGCGGGTAGTACAGCGACAGCGCGCCCAGCGTCAGCAGCGCCAACAGCCGCAGCCGCCGCTTCACCTCGTCGCGAGGGCCTCCCGGCTCGATGACCCGCGCGAGCAGCAGCCCGCCCAGCGCCAGCGGCGCTCCGACGATGGCGTACTCCGGATGCCACCGCGCGGAGGCGAACGCCTCCCACAGCGTCAAGAGCTGGCTGCGGCGCAGCGTGTGCGCCAGCTCGGCCGTGCCGAACGTCAGGCCCGTCACCAGTCCGATGAGGTTGGCGAAGATTCCGGCGGCCAGTCCGCTGTAGAGGCCCACCACCGCGCCCGCCACCGGCAGCACCGAGGGGCCAGGCAGGCGCAGGCGGTTGGAGGCCTGCAAGGTCGCGTGAATCAGACGGCTCAGGTGCTCTCGCGCTCGCGCCCACAACGCGCGCTGGGAAGACGTCCCAGGCGGAGGTTCATCGGCATTCATTGGTCCTCCCACTAACCCATCCCGAACGCGGAAGCTTCAACGTTCGTGAAGGGCCTGTCGGAACCTGGGCACGGGTCCGAGCGAGGGAGGAGCAGGCGGCCTAGGGCGCGTGGCTGCGGGTCGGCAGCAGGGAGCGAAGGAGCAGGGTGATGCCCCCGAGCGCCAGCCAGGGAATCACATGCCCGGCGAGGAGGTGAGGCGTCGTCCCGTCGGCGCAGTGCAGGTGGAGCACCAGCAGGCTGACACCTCCGGCCGACAGTCCGGCGGCGAGCGCGCGCACCGGGTGGTACGCGGAGCGACACAGCAGCACCAGCGTGAAGGCGAGCGGCACGGCCGTCACCGCCAGCTCGGTGCCCGCGCAGCCGAGGATGCCCGCCATGAGCGGAGCGGTCCGCACGCCGGAGCCCGACAGCACCACGGTGGCGCCCACCGACAGCATCACGGCGATGACGCCACCCCAGGGCACCGTCCTGCGGTGCGGCGCCAGGGCGACATAGGCCCCGGAGGACAACAGCGCGGTGAGCAGCAGCCCCACGCCCACCACCACGGGCACCTCGGCCCGGTTCGCCACCCAGGCCCCGTGGGCCAGCACGGCCACCGCCGTCATCGCGATGGCGCCGTGTACCCCCAGGAGCAGCAGCAGCTCGTGCCACCAGGGCCGGGCCCGGGGCTGGCGCGCCAGCGTCTCGTGCGCGAGGCGATGGGCCGCATCGTCACTCGCGAGCGTCTCGTGCAAGGCCGGGCGCGCGGTGTCCTTCGTCGTCGCCGGCGCCCCCATCAGGTCGAAGCCCCCCGTCATCGCCCGGCAGTCCGCGCAGGTCGCCACGTGGGACTCCAGCTCCGCGGGCAGCACCTCGCCCAGGCTGTCCATCACCCGAGAACACTCCGGCGTCATTCCATCGTCTCCGTGCGCAGGGCCGTGAGCAGCTCGCGCAGCCGCGCATAGCCCCGGTGGGCCCGCACCTTCACCGCGCTCTCGGTGAGGCCCAGGGTGTCGGCGATTTCGGCGAAGCCCATCCCCTCGAAGCGGTGCAGCAGGATGGGGATGCGCTGTCCTTCCGGCAGCTGCTCCAGCGCCTGCCGCACGGCCCGCTCCAGGCCCACGTCGCGCGGCCCCGTGCTCTCGTCGGCGACCACAGGCAGCTCGCCCTCGGGCGTCAGCTCCTCGGGCCGGCGGCCCCGGCGCTGGAAGTCCCGCGCGGCGTTGGTGGCGATGGCGTACAGCCACGGCTTGAAGCGCGAGCCCGGCTGGAAGCGCCCTCGCGCGCGCACCAGGGACATGAAGGTGTGCTGCACCAGGTCCTCGGCCGTGGCCTCGCTGCCCGTCAGGCGCGTGAGGTAGCCGCGCACCGGCCCCGCGTGGCGCTGGAAGAGCGCGTCGAACGCCGGGGGATGTCCCTCACAGAACCGCGCCATCAGCACCTCGTCGGAGTCGGCGGCGACCAAGGCGCGCACCGGGTCCTCTCCGGTACGCGCGGGCGCTGAGGCGGGTTTCATCGGCGGAGGCGGAGGCGGAGCCACGGACCGGCGCACTCTATCCCGTCACGGCGGACCCGCGAGGAAGGCGCGCCGCCCGACGTCCTCATGACTTGAGCAGCGGCTCGGGTGTGGGTGCGGAGGAGGGCAGGTGGTCCGCGGCGGCGGCCAGCGCCTCGCGCACCTTGCCCTCGGCGGCCGTCTTCGCGGCGATGAGCTGGGCCTCCGCGGCCGTCTTCGCGGCGACCAGCTGCGCCTCCGCGGCGGACTTCGCGGCGACCAGCTGCGCGCGAGCCCCGCCCGCGCCGAAGAAGCTCGTGGGGGCGGCCAGCTCGGCGCGCTCCTCGGCCGTGTACTTGAGGTACGAGTACTTCGTCGCCTCCGACGGCAGCCGCAGGCCCTCCACCACCTTGAACCAGGAGAGCACCTTCAGCGAGTAGTAGCTGAGGTCCACCTCCCACCAGAACCAGCCCTGGTTGGCCGTGTTCTGGTGGTAGTGGTGGTTGTTGTGCCAGCCCTCGCCCAGGGTGACGAGCGCGAGCAGCCAGTTGTTCCGGCTGGTGTCCGTCGTCTTGTAGCGGCGCTTGCCGAAGATGTGGCTCAGGGAGTTGATGGTGAACGTCCCGTGCCACAGGAGGGTGGTGCTCACGAAGTAGCCCCACACCAGCATGGAGAACCCGCCGACGAAGTAGAGCGCCACGGCCAGGGCCACCGACGGCACCAGGTGGAAGCGGTTGAGCCACACCAGCTCCGGGAAGCGCGCGAAGTCCTTGATGCCCTCCATGCGCGTCTTGCCGTACTTGTCGCAGAGAATCCAACCCACGTGGCTGAACCAGAAGCCCTTCTGCACGGGCGAGTGGATGTCCTCCCCCTGGTCCGAGTACCGGTGGTGGTGGCGGTGGTTGGCTGCCCACCAGAGGACACCCTTCTGCGTGGACGTGCTGCCCACCAGCGCCAGGATGAACTGGAAGACGCGCCCCGTCTTGAAGGCCCGGTGGGAGAAGTAGCGGTGGTAGCCCGCCGTGATTCCCCACATGCGGACGATGTACAGCCCCACACACACCGCGAGGTCCACCGGCTTCGCCCCCACGACGAAGGCGAACAGGCACATGAAGTGGACGGCGAAGAACGGGATGGACGACAGCCAGTTCAGTCGCTCGTCGTCCGCGGGAGCCGCAGCAGGAGAGGATGTCTGCAAGGGAGCCTCGTGAGCGGAAGGAAGGCGGCGGACCCGAAGGTGCGCAGCCTCATCCCGCATCAACACCCCCTCCTGTCATGCCTCTGTCAGGAGGCGACGGATTGCCTCAGCTCCGTCAACCACTCCTCGAAAGCGGGCTGGCCGTGCAGCGCCGTCAGGTCCGAATCGGACGCCGCATACGCCGCGTCCCGGAAGCCCAGCTCGCTGGCGCGCCGCAGCATGCGCATCGCGTCCGTGACGTTGCGCGCCCGGGCATGGGCGCACGCGGCGTCGTACGCGATGCTCGCGCTCGGCGCGTGCTCCAGCGCCGCCTCGCCCACCGCCGCGGCCTCCGAGTACGCGCCCCGGATGAACAGCACGCGCTCGGCGCAGGAGTAAGCCGCCGCGGGCTCCACGCCCGGCAGCTTGAGGGCCTCCGGCGCGCGCCCCAGGCGGATCAACGTCCCCGCGTACTCGTGCATCACCGTGCGGTCCGACGACGTCTGCCAGGCCTGCTTCCACCAATCCAGGGCGCGGGCGTCATCCCCCACCAGGGAGAAGGACGCCGCCACCGCGTGCGGCTCCACCTGAAGCCCCTGCACCTGGGAGAAGTGGTCGAGCGCCTGCCGCCCCTGGCCCTCCTTCAGCGCCACCCAGCCGAGCAGGTGGTGGGCATGGCTCGCCAGCTCCGCCGTCAGCGCGTCTCCACCCTCCAGCACCTGCGCCCCCAGCCGCCGCGCGTCATCCATCCGCCCCGAGTCCAGGGCGAACTTCCCCTCGCGCAATTTCTGCGCGAGCGGGTTCTCCAGCGCGCCGCTGCTCAGCGTGCCCGAGGAGCTGGAGCCCAGCGCCTCGGTCAGCATCCGGAACGCCTGGTAGCCGTACATGGCGAAGAAGATGCCGGCGAAGAGCCAGCCGGTGCTCAGGCTGTAGCCCACCACCGCCACGCACACGAGCAAGGCCAGCCCCTGGGACACCACCATGCCCCGGCGCGGTCCGAAGATGCGCGTGGACAGGGTGTTCACCAGCCGCCCGCCGTCCAGCGGCAGCACGGGCAGCATGTTGAAGATGGCCCAGATGAAGTTGGCCCCCGCGAAGGTGCGCAGGAAGAAGTCCAGCGCGGGCGAGCCCCCGCTCAGGAACAGGTAGCCCACCAGGGACACCACGCCGAGCATCAGCCCGAAGAGCGGGCCCGCCACGGTGATGACCACGTCCCGCTTCCAAGGAAGGGGACCGGGGGTGTCGGTGGGGAGGGTGTGGCCGCCCAACCAGACGAGCGCGATGCTCGGCCGATAGCCGAAGAGGCGGCTGGCCAGGGCGTGCCCCAGCTCGTGGACCAGCACGGACACGAAGACGATGAGCATCCAGGAGAGGACGAACACCCCCATCGCGCTGGCCTGCCCCAGCGCGGGAGCCCCCGCGACCTGGGCGAAGGGCCAGCCGTTCTGGGCCGCTCGCATCGACGTGTACGCGATGATGGCGGAGACCAGCAGGTGGCTGGGATGGACCTCGACGGGAATGCTCCCGACACGAAAGCGGAACATGGGGATGGACCTTAACCGTTGAAGGGCGGTTGCGCAGTCCGGAGCGCACATCCCGCGACCGGTTCTTTCGATTCCGCTAGGTTCCTTAGGCCCCATGCTGCGACTCGGCCCCTTCACGCTCGCGAATCCCTACGTCCTCGCCCCCATGGCCGGCGTCTCCGAGATGCCCTACCGGGTGCTCGCCTTCCGCATGGGCGCGGCCCTGTGCCCCACCGAGCTCGTCAGCTCCCAGGGCCTGATGCGGGCAAACCAGCGCACCTTGATGTACCTGCGCTTCGACGCCCAGGTGGAGAAGCCCTACTCGCTCCAGCTCTATGGCGGAGACCCGGAGGCCATGGGGCTCGCCGCCAGCGTCGGCAAGTCCCACGGCGCCCAGCTGCTCGACATCAACATGGGCTGCCCCGTGAAGAAGGTGACGAAGAACGGCGCCGGTAGCGCGCTGCTCTCCGACCCACCCCGCGCCGCCGCCATCGTCCGCGCCATGCGCGAGGCCTCGGGCCTGCCCGTCACCTGCAAGATTCGCTCGGGCTGGGACGCCCGCTCCCGCAACTACCTCCAGATGGCGGAGGCCCTCCAGGAGGCGGGCTGCGCGGGGCTGGCCATCCACCCTCGCACCCGCGAGCAGGGCTACTCGGGCAGCGCCGACTGGAGCGTCATCGCCGACGTGAAGCGCCACTTCCCCGAACTGCCCCTGTTCGGCAACGGCGACGTGAAGAGCTGCGAGGACGCGCGCCGGATGCTGGAGACCACCGGGTGCGACTTCGTGATGATTGGCCGCGCGGCCCTGGGCAACCCGTGGATTTTTCGCGAGCTGAATGGAGGTGAGCCGCCCACCCCCGAGGAGCGCTGCGCCCTGGTGCTGGAGCACTTCCACTCGCACCTGGCCTTCGTCGGGGACCCGCTCGGCGCGGTGCGCTCGTTCCGCCGGCACCTGGGCTGGTACGCCCATGGCCTGGTGGGCGCGGCGGTCTTCCGGGCCCGGGCGAACACCCTGGATGCGCCGGAGGCCGTCGCCGACGCGGTGCGCGCCTTCTTCGCCACCGCGGACCGCGCCTCCCACTCGGGCGCGGCCTCCGAGGAGGAGCAGGACGTCGACTACCGGGCCGCGCTCGGCTGAGCGCACCCGGAACTTCTTACAGCGGGGCCACGAGCTTTCGCCCGGTGGCCACCTGCCGGAAGTAGTCGCAAGCGGGCGTGGGCTTGCGCTCCAGCGTGTCGAAGTCCACGTGGTACAGGCCGAAGCGCGGGCCCCAGCCCTCCAGCCACTCGAAGTTGTCGAGCAGGCTCCAATAGAGGTAGCCCTGCACGTCCACGCCCTCGGCCCGCGCGGCGAGCACCTGGGCCAGGTGGGTGTGCAGGTACTTCGGCCTGCGCGTCCCGGTCCGGTCGTCGATGCCGTTCTCCGTAATCCACACCGGCTTGCCGTAGCGCTTCACGTCGCGCAGCGTCTGGAGGAAGCCCTCGGGCCAGTCCTCCCAGCCGATGTCCGTCAGGCCCCGCCCCTGGGTGTCGCGGTACTTGAACTCGATGAACGGGGGCCGCGGCACGAAGCGCAGGTGCGCGCGGCTGTAGTAGTTCACCCCCACGAACTCCGCCGAGTCGCGCGCCTCCGGGATGTCCACGCGGGCGGTGGCCACCCCCGGCATGTTCACCCGCAGCTTCCCGGTGGACAGCGCCTCATGGAAGGCGTGGTTGTAGGCCTGGCCCCCCAGCCGCACCAGCGCGCGGTCCAGCGGGTTCCACCAGCGGTCCGGCGCGAAGGCCAGCATGTTCTGGGAGATGCCCGTCTCCACCCGGCCCAGCTTTTCGCCCAGCTCCCGCCGGGCCACCACGTGTGAGCGCACCAGGTTCTCCAGCGCCTTCATGGTGAGCGCCCCGTCCGCGATTCCCGGGGGGATGGCGCCCTGCAGGTAGCCGCCCAACAGGAGCACCATGGGCTCGTTGAAGGTGATGACCCGCGCGTCCAGCCCCTCGAGCAGCGCCGCGCACCGGCGGGAATAACGGCGGAAGACCTCCACGCTCTGGGCCGAGTGCCACGGCGTCTCGCGGTGGAACCATGTGGGGTGGGTGAAGTGGTGCAGCGTCACCACCGGCGTCAGGCCGTGGGCCTTCATCTTCAGGAGCCGCTCCCGGTACCCCTCGAGCGCCGCCTCGTCGAAGCGCCCGCGCTCGGGCTCGATTCGCGCCCACTCCAGGGAGATGCGGAACGCGGTGGCCCCCACCGCCGTCGCCAGCCGGTAGTCCTCCTCGTAGCGGTTCCAGTGGTCCACCGCCCGCCCGCAGCGCGCGTGGGGCTCCTTCAATCTTCCAGCGCGCTCCCACTCGGCCCAGTCGTTCTCGATGCCGCCCTCCACCTGGTACGCCGACGTCGCGACGCCGAAGGTGAAGTCCGCGGGGAAGGTCTGCTCGGAGGTCCTCATCGTGGCCGCGCACCGTAGACGCCGACCTCCATCGCGAAAAGCGCCGCGTGCCGCTCGGGCCTTTGCGCGGCAGCCGACAGTGCGTCCGCATGAGCGCGGCGACGAAGGCCTCCGTCGCGTCCGGAGCCGGAAATTCGGCCTCGCGCGCGATTCGGCGAAGCGCCTCCGAAGTGTCCGCGAAGCGCCGTTCGAGGCCCTCGGCACCGCTCGATGCCGAAAAATCGGCCTCGCCGCGCGATGCAATACATCACCATGCGTTGACACACTGGTGTGTCGCCCGTACCATTCACTTCAAGCACTCACTTTCATCAGGAAGAGTGCAGGGCCCCGGTTGACTGGGGCCAAATCACATGGAGGGTTCTGATGGCCGCCAAGAAGAAGACCGCGAAGAAGACCAGCGCGAAGGCTAAGAAGACGACCACCCGCAAGACGGCTGGCAAGACCGCGACCAAGAAGGCCGCGGCCAAGAAGGGCGGCGCCCGTAAGACGGCGGCTCGCGCCAAGAAGGCCCCCGCCCGTAAGAAGGCGGCCCGGGCGAAGAAGACCAGCGCGACGGCGGCCCCGGTTACGCCGGAGTCCTGAGCAGCAGGTCGTCATTCGCGGACGTCGGTTGACGTCCGGTGAACGGCTCGGCGAAACCCGCCGGGCCGTTTTTCTTTTGTCCGGACAGGAGGTTGCCCGTGTCGCTGCGTCCCGTGGAGCTCGCGCAGGTGGTGGCGGAGGTGGGCAAGCAGCTGACGGGAGCGGTGGCCCAGAAGGCCTGGTGCCCCCTGCCGAGGCTGGCCTACCTGGAGCTGCGAGTCCCTGGGCGATCCATCCTCCTATGTCTGTGCGCGGAGGGAGACCTGGCCCGAGTCTCCGCCGCCACCTCCCGCTTCCCCACGCCCGGCGAGCCCGCCCCCTTCCAGCGCTGGCTCCGCCACGAGCTGACCGGCGCGAAGCTGACCGGCGCGCTCTTCATGGAGGCCGAGCGCGTGGTGCGGCTCGACTTCGAGCGCGAGGAGGTGCGCCGCCACCTCGTGATGGAGCTGGGCTCTCCGGGGGGCCTCTTCATCTCGAGCGAGCAGAACCGGGTGCTGATGCTCTCGGGCGAGGGCTTCGGCCCCCGCCGCAACCTCTATCCGGGCGCGGCGTGGACTCCGCCGGAGCCCATGCCCGCCGAGGCGCTGGAGAAGGCGCTCAAGGTCGCCTCCCGCCTGGTGCCAACAGAGGGAGAGGTGCTCCCTTATTCCCACGCGGCCGAGCGGCTGCTCGGTGCCCGCGACCAGCAGAGCCGCGCCGAGTCCATCCGCCGTCGCCTCGCGCAGCCGTACCGCGCCCGCCTCAAGCGCTCCTCGCGCACCCTGGAGAAGGTGAGGGCGGAGGCCGCGCGCGGGCCGGAGGCGGAGAAGCACCGCCGGCTGGGAGAGCTGCTCGCGCAGAACCTCTTCCGCCTCAAGCGGGGCGCCACCGAGGTGACGCTCACCGAGTACACGGAGGCAGGCGCCGAGGAGGTCCGGGTGACGCTGGACCCGAAGCGCACGCCCAAGGAGGAGGCGGACTGGCACTTCCACCAGTACCGCCGGCTCTTGCGCGGCGTGGAGCAGGCGCGCCACCGCGAGGCGGAGCTGGCGCGCGAGGTCGCCCACGCCCAGTCCGCGCTCGAGCAGGTGGAGCGCATGGACGAGGCGATGTTGTTGGCACAAGTGGAGGTGCTGCACATCTCCTCGGGGGGCGAGGCGACGCCGGAGGGCCGGCCCTTCAAGGAGTACGTGGGCCACGCGGGCGCGCGCATCTGGGTGGGGCGCGGCTCGGAGGACAACGACACGCTCACCTTCAAGCTCGCCCGGCCCTGGCACCTGTGGCTGCACGCGCGCGGCGTGCCGGGCAGCCACGTGGTGCTGCCGCTGGAGAAGGGACAGGAGCCGGCGCAGGAGGCGCTGCTCGACGCGGCGCACCTGGCGCTGCACCACTCGGGGGCGAAGGGCGAGCCCCGGGGCGAGGTGAGCTACGTGCCGGTGAAGTTCGTGCGCAAGGTGAAGGGCGGCGCGCATGGGCAGGTGACGTACACGCGCGAGAAGACCTTCGTGGTGCGCATGGAGCCCGAGCGGCTGGAGCGACTGCTCAAGTCCCGTCACACCGAGGTGCCCGCTCCGTGACGGATGCCGCCCCCGGAGTGTGAATCACCCAGGGTCGAGGGGCGGACGCGGTTGACGGGCTGACGGAGGGCAGGCGGGCAGGGGCCTGCGGCCTTGAGTCCGGAGCCTTGGCGGGTACGATGCGCGACGAGTGACCTCCGAGTTTTTCCGTCAGATGTCCCTGTTCCCACGCGGCCTCTCCGCGGCCAGTCGGGCCACGGCGGTGGTCGCGGAGCCTCATGCCCCGGACGTCGTCGCGGAGCTCGAGGCGCAGCTGGCGCCCCCGGCGCCCCGTCCTCCTCCTCCCAGGAACCGGGTCCCGGAGGAGGCGCCGCGCATGCTCAACGTCTCCTCCACGCGCGAGGACATGTGGAGCCGCGCGGAGTCGCTCGCGTGGCGGCTGAGCGCGGAGCTGGGGATGCCGGTGAAGCTGGCGGTGACGGACAACCGCTCCACCATGGTGTCCTTCCGTCGAGGGGGCAACGCACTGCAGCTCCGGCTGCACCACATGTTCCTGGACGCGCCGGAGACGGTGGTGCGCGCGGTGGCGGACTACGCGGGCCGAGGCCACCGCACCGCGGGCGTGCTGCTGGACGAGTACATCCGGGGACAGCAGCCGCGCATCCGTCAGGTGCGGCGCGAATCCGACGCGGACCTGAACCCGCTGGGGCGCTGTTTCGACCTGCAGGCGCTTTACAACGGGGTCAACGCGACATTTTTCGACAACGTCATCCAGGCGCGCATCGGCTGGGGACGCATGCCGCCAAGGCGGCGTCGGAAGTCCATCCGCCTGGGCGTGTACGACCACCAGACGCGGGAGATTCGCATCCACCCCGCGTTGGACAGGCCCGAGGTGCCGGCCTTCTTCGTGGAGTTCATCGTCTACCACGAGATGCTCCATCAGCTCTTCCCCAGCACGGGGCGGGGCGGGCGCCGCGTCCACCATCCGCGCGCCTTCCGGGAGCGCGAGCGCACGTACCCGCACTACGCGGCGGCGCTGAGATGGGAGCGGGAGAACCTGGGCGTGTTGTTGCGCGGTTGATGGCTCATCTGCTCGCTGGCTCATTTACCGGTTTACCGAGCGAAGCGACCCGTGGTGCGTGCTTGACGCATCCATGAGGTCCACCCATCCTCCCGAGCCATATGCGACGAGCGAAGATTGTCTGCACCCTCGGGCCCGCGAGTCAGAGCCAGGAGATGTTGGAGGCGCTGCTGGAGAACGGCATGGACGTGGCGAGGTTGAACTTCTCCCACGGCAGCCACGAGCAGCACGCGGAGAACATCGCCAAGCTGCGCGCGGCCTCGCTGAAGGTGCGCAAGGCGGTGGGCATCCTCGGTGATTTGCAGGGCCCGAAGATTCGCACGGGCCGCTTCACCAAGGGCAGCACGGAGCTGAAGGAGGGTGGCACCTTCCACATCACCACGGACGAGACGGTGCCGGGCACGGACGACATCGTGTCGACGACGTACCCGTTCCTGGCGGCGGACGTGAATCCGGGGGACCGCATCCTGTTGGATGACGGCCTGTTGGAGCTGAAGGTGCTCCACACGGACAAGCAGAAGCTCATCAAGACGGAGGTCATCCACGGCGGCACGCTGAAGAACAACAAGGGCATCAACCTGCCCGGCGTGGCGGTGCGCGCGGAGGCGCTGACGCCGAAGGACCGCGAGGACCTGGTCTTCGGCATCAAGGCGGGCGTGGACTTCATCGCGTTGTCGTTCGTGCGGCAGCCGTCGGACCTGGACGCGGCCCGTCAGGCGATGGCCGAGGTGGGCCGCACGGTGCCCATCATCGCCAAGCTGGAGAAGCCGGAGGCGATTGCGCGGCTGGACGCCATCCTGGACAAGACGGACGGGGTGATGGTGGCGCGCGGCGATCTGGGCGTGGAGATTCCGCCCGAGGAGGTGCCGGCGGTTCAGAAGGACATCATCCGGCGTTCGAACCTGCGGGGCCTGCCGGTCATCGTGGCGACGCAGATGTTGAACTCGATGATCGACAACCCGCGGCCCACGCGCGCCGAGGCGAGCGACGTGGCGAACGCGGTGTTCGACGGCGCGGACGCGGTGATGCTGTCGGGCGAGACGGCGAGCGGCAAGTTCCCCATCGAGTCCGTGCAGATGATGGAGCGCATCATCCTGGCGGCGGAGTCCTCGTCGCGGGTGCAGGGGCTGTCGCCGCGCATCGACTCGCCGCTGGGGGTGCCCTCGCACTTCCCGGATGTGATTGCGCGCGTGGCGTGCGAGGCGGCGAAGGCGAGCAACGCGTCGCTGATTGCCGCGTTCACGCTGTCGGGTGTGACGGCGCGGCTGTTGTCGCACTACCGGCCGACGGTGCCGATTGTGGCCTTCAGCCCGAACCAGGAGGTCCGTCGGCGGCTGGCGCTGCTGTGGGGCGTGGTGCCGCGGGTGCTCGAGCCCATCCAGGACACGGAGGCGATGGTGCGCCGCGTGGAGGAGGAGCTGCTCGCGCGCGGACTGGGTCGCAAGGGTGACCGCATCGTCATCGTGTACGGCGCGCCCGTGGGCCAGCCCGGGAAGATCAACAGTCTGCGGTTGCACACCATCGGCTGAGTCTGACGCCGTGAGGACCTGGGGCTCGCTGCTTCGCGCGGCGGGCCCCGTTTGTTTTCTGGGTTCCGTGCAGTGTCGTGCTTCGACGGCCGAGCCCCTGGCGAAGGTGGCGCTGGATCGAAGCGCCATCGCAGGGGTGGCATATCTTCAGCCATGCCCTCGGCGAGGGAGCGGAGGTCACGCGTCCTTCATCTCAGGCGTAGGGTGCTTCGACGGCCGAGCCCTCGGCGAGGACGGCGCTTGCCGGGTGCGGGCGCCAGGCTCGCCCGCGGAGCTGGCCCGCTACTTCGGCGTGTGCTTGAGGGCGCGGCGAGGAATCTCGGCCTCGACGAAGATCTTGAACAGCTCGCGGTCGAGCTGCCCGTTCTCCGTCTCCTTCTTGAGGATGTCGAGCGCGAGCGTGTGCGGCACGGCCTTCTTGTAGGGACGGTCGCTGGCGGTGAGGGCGTCGTAGATGTCGGAGATGGACATCATGCGCGACTGGACGGGGATGGTGCGCTCGGGGATGGAGCGGGGGTAGCCGGTGCCGTCGAGCTTCTCGTGGTGCGCGTACGCGATTTCGGGCACGCGGCGCAGGGCGCGCGTCCACGGAATCTGGGTGAGGAAGCGGTAGGTGTGCTCGACGTGGCTCTCGATTTCGCGGCGCTCGTCGGCGGAGAGGGTGCCGCGGGGGATGGAGAGCGACTGGATTTCGCGCGCCAGGAGCAAAGGCTGCGTCTGGCCCGCGTCGTCCTGGAAGTTCAGGTGGCCCAGCTCCGTGAGTCGCTCGAACCCACCCTGCGCCAGCACCGTGGGTCGGTTGCACGTGAGGACGAACTCGAACACCTCGTGCAGGTGCTTGAGCTCCGTGTCGAGCCGCTCGGTCTCCTCGGCTTCAATCTCCGCGAGCGCCGAGTCCCCGCGCTTCTTCACCGCCTCGAACCGCCGCCGGTAGCTCTGGAGCTGCAAGTCCTTGCGAGCGAGCTGGAAGCGGGCCCGCAGCACCTCGAGCTCATGCGGATAGAGCTTCTCCGCCTTGACGAGGACGTTCTCCCGCACGCCGACCTTGCCGAAGTCGTGCAGGAGCGACGCGTAGCGCAGCTCCTGGATCTCCGTGGCGGAGAAGCGCACCTGCGTATACGGGCCCGTGGACTGGTGCTCCAGGGCCTGGGCCAGCGTCACCGTGAGGTCGGCGACGCGGCCCGAATGTCCCGCCGTGGTCGGGTCCCGCTGCTCGATGGCGACGACGGAGGCGGAGACGAACCCCTCGAACAGGCGGTTGATCTCCTCGTGGAGCAGGGCGTTCTCGATGGCGCCCGCGGCCTGCGCACCCAGCGCGAGCAGCAGCTCCTCGTCCTCGGCGTTGAAGGCCAGGTCATCGAGCTTGTTGAGGGCCTGGATGACGCCGGTGACGTCGCCATTCGCGTCGCGCATGGGGACGCAGAGGATGGTCTTCGTCTGGTAGCCGCTGGAGACGTCGAACGAGCGGTTGAAGCGGGTGTCGGCGTAGGCGTCGGGGATGTTGATGATGGTGCCGGTGTGGGCGACCTGGCCGGCGATGCCGCTGCCCACGGGGAGCCGGATTTCGTTCTTCGAGCCCTGGGCCACCTTGCTCCACAGCTCGTTGCGCTCGCGGTCCAGGATGAAGAGCGAGCACCGGTCCGCCTCCACCACCTTGGTGGCCTCGTAGAGGATGAGCGGCAGCAGCAGGTCCAAGTCCCGTTCGGCGCTCATGGCCTTGGCCACGTCGAGGATGGACGTGAGCTTCGCCAGGCGGCGGGTGAGGTCGGGCTGCGGCGGAGTCGGCTGCTGCGCGAGAGCGGAAGAGGGCACCGGGTGGCTCCGGGCGAGATGTGTCCTGCGGTTGTGCAGGATTCCAAGGTTGTAACACGCCCGGGCAGGTGGTCACCCTGGGCCCCGACCTGCTCGGTTTTCTGCTTTAGAGCGGACGTCGGGGAATTCCTTCGCTGTCGGGGTGAAAGGGAGCGGGGTAAGTAGCGGCCCCATGAGCCGCCGCCCTGTCCGAATCTCTCCCTCGCTGCTGTCTTCAGACTTCGGTCGCCTGGCCGAGGAGGTCCGCGACATCGAAGCCGCGGGCGCCGATTGGATTCACGTCGACGTGATGGATGGGCGCTTCGTGCCGAACCTCACGATTGGGCCGGTGGTGGTGGAAGCCATCAAGAAGGCGGCGACGAAGCCGTTGGACGTGCACCTGATGATTGTCGAGCCGGAGAAGTACGTGGAGGCCTTCGCGAAGGCAGGGGCGGACGTGCTGACGGTGCACGTGGAGGCGAGCCCCCACCTGCACCGGACGCTGCAACAGATTCGTCACGCGGGGGCGAAGCCGGCGGTGGTGTTGAACCCGAGCACGCCGTTGTCGGCCATCGAGGAGGTGTTGGGGGACGTGGAGATGGTGTTGTTGATGAGCGTGAACCCGGGGTTCGGGGGTCAGGGGTTCATCGAGTCGACGGTGGACAAGGTGCGCCGGCTGCGCGCGATGTTGGACGCGCGGGGGCTGTCCACGGACATCGAGGTGGACGGGGGCATCAACGCCGAGACGGCGAAGAGGGTGGTGGAGGCGGGGGCGACGGTGCTGGTGGCGGGCAGCTACGTCTTCGGGGCGAAGGACCGGGCGGCGGCCATCCGTTCGCTCCGGGGGTGACGGCGGGGTTCAGGCCCGGGTGCGAGCCACGGTGGTGGCGAGTCGAGCGACGCGGGTCATGAAGGTGGGGTCGAAGGGCTTCACCTCGTAGTCGTCGGCGCCGAGCTCGAAGCAGACGTGGCGGGTGAACTGGTCCTCGACGCCGCTGAGGATGATGACCTTGCACTCGCGGGTGGCGGGGTCCTGCTTGAGCTGGGCGAGCAAGTCCCTGCCGTCCTGGTGCTGGTTGATGTCCAGGATGATGACGGCGGGCCGGTGGAGGCGGGCCAGCTCGAGGACGCGTTCCGACGTCGTGTCCGAGATGCACGTCAGGCCGGACCGCTTCGCCTCCCGGGCGAGGGCCGACACGATGAGCGGTTCATCATCGGAGATGAGGACGACGGGGGGCATGTTCGTATGGAGCTGCACTGCCAGCTGCCTTCTCGGCCCAAGGGGGACTGGTGAATATATCCGGAACTACCGGAATGTCAGGACAATTGTAAGAGGGGGCAAGGGGCGAGGGGAGGGGCGAGGGTCTTTTCGGACTGCAGGAGGGAAGGGAGAGGGGGGAGGGGGAAAGAAAAGGTGATCCGAGGACGTTGACTCAGCCGTGAGGCTCGGGTACTACCGCCGCACTTTCGCCGGTCCCGAGGAGTACCCGCCGGCGGACGGACATATCGGGGAGTGGCTCAGCCTGGTAGAGCACTTGGTTCGGGACCAAGGGGTCGCAGGTTCAAATCCTGTCTCCCCGACCATTCAAAGGGCGCGGAATCCTTGGAGAAATCCAAGGGTCCGCGCCCTTCGTTTTTCTTGGCTCTGCAGCGAGGTTGCTCTCCACCGTGCTGGGGAGTGGATGTAGGCCGGAAGCTCGAGCGCGGAGCCTGCTGAGGACTGGCCCACTCACCTCGAGGCACTGGTGGATGTGCCTTGCGTCCCTGGCTGATTGGAACAGCATCCAAGGAGGCGCTTGGGGGAGCGTGCGCCAGGAGGACACACCTCATGGATATCTGTCAGGTCGAGGCATGCGAAGTCGAGGTTTCGCGCAAGGGCTTCAAGCTTTGTCTTGAGCATTGGAGGGCGGACCAGGCGGGAGTGCTCGCAGCATGCGGGACCTGCGGCAGGCTCAAAGAGGACCAGAAGCCCCTTTGCTACGCCTGCTTCAAAGCGGCGAGCCGTGGCAGCGGGTCCGTACCGGAAGCCGCGCCCAACAAGGCTGCTGGGAGCCTGTTGTCCTCGACTCAGCTAGGCGCTGCGTTCGACGTTTCGGCGCAGCGGGTGAATCTGGCACTTGCTGAGCTCGGGTGGATATCGAAGGAACCCAAGGGGTGGTCCGCCACTCGGCAGGGGCTCAAACTCGGAGCGGTCCAGAAGGAGCACTCCCAGAGCGGAGTCCCGTACGTGTACTGGCCCGAAGCCATCGTCAAGCACAAGGCCCTCAGGACGGCGATGCAGGAGCTGTATGGCGAGCTCGTGCCGGAGTTGCTCGCTGACGTGCCTTCGAAGCGGGTCGTGGCGCCAGCACTGTTGGAGTCAGCACCATCACCGGCAGAGGCTGCTCTTGGATTCCGGGACAAGTTCGAGGCGCCCCACCGCGCGCAGGACGGCCATCGGGTCCGCTCGAAGGCCGAAGCCCTCATCGACAACTGGCTCTACCAAGCCTCGATTGTCCATGCCTACGAGCGGCGCCTGCCTATCGAAGAAGAGGTCTATTCGGATTTCTGGATTCCCTCAGGCAAGGTCTACATCGAGTACTGGGGAATGGAGAGCAACCTGCGGTACGCCGAGCGCAAGAAGGTGAAGCAGGAACTCTACAAGAAGTATGGATTCAGCCTCATCGAGCTGCATGACGAGGAGATCCGCAACCTCGACGACCACCTGCCACGAATGCTGCGCGCCTTCGGCGTCCATACCCCCTGACACCAGGGGGCGGTGAGCATCAAGGTCGTTGTCGCGTGAGAGGGTTCAGTTGGCCCCTCTCTTCCTGTAGGAACGGGATGACGTTGCTCGCGGGGGGCACCTCCACCATCTCCAGAGAGGTGTCTCAAGAACTCCTTGGGCGGAGGACCACGCACAACGTCCTCTTCGACGAACTGACGGAGCTGCTGCGCGCTCGGGGCTCGGCTATTTCCGCGCCCGGCCCCACGCCGTGCTTCTTCCGCTCGGCTCTCTCTGGAACCCGACTCATAGCGGTGATCAGTCGCACGGAACCGGGTAGCCACAATGAATGAACCAGCCCTCGGCATCTCGCTGAGTAACAGCTTCGGTGGCCTTCTGGACG